>NZ_JBIWNY010000030.1:0-14721 GCF_044767465.1 Streptomyces sp. NPDC101237
GGGGGGGGGGGGGGGGGGGGGGGGGGGGGGGGGGGGGGGGGGGGGGGGTGGGTGTCCGGGGGCCCCCGGGGGGGGGGGGGGGGGGGGGCGCGCCCCCCCCCCCCCCCCCGCCGCGTGAGGTGTCTTCCGCGCTGTCAGTACGGCCAGATCGGCGGGTCGTTGACGAAACGGCCGCCCAGGTGGGTGTGGGCCGGGTTGCGCGGGTCCGGCTCGCCGTGCTCGGCGATCAGCTTCGCGGCGAACCGCTCCGAGTCGTCCTGCGGTTCGTAGCCGAGCGCCCGGGCGCCGGTCAGGTCCCACCACAGACGGGTGTTGGCGGAGGAGCCGTAGACGACGGTGTGGCCGACCTCCTCGGCGGTCAGGGCCGCGTGGAAGAGGCGGGCGCCGTCGGCGGGGCTCATCCACACCGAGAGCATGCGCACGTCGGTGGGCTCGGCGAAGCAGGAGCCGATGCGGACGGAGACGGTCTCCAGGCCGTGCCGGTCCCAGTAGAGCTGGGCGAGGTCCTCGCCGAAGGACTTGGACAGGCCGTAGAAGGTGTCCGGGCGGCGCGGGGTGTCGGCCGGGATGAGCGGGTCGCCGGCGCGCGGAGCCGGGGTCCAGCCGACGGCGTGGTTGGAGGAGGCGAAGACGATGCGCGGCACGCCGGCCTCGCGGGCGGCCTCGTAGAGGTGGTAGGTGCCCTCGATGTTCGAGCGGAGGATCTTCTCGAAGGGCGCCTCCAGGGAGATCCCCGCGAGGTGCAGGACCGCGTCCACGCCGCGCACCGCTTCCCGCAGCGCGTCCCGGTCGCCGAGATCGGCGGTGATCGCGTCCGGCTCGCCCTCGATCGGGCGGACGTCGAAGAGGCGCAGGTCGTAGCCGTACTCCGGGAGCAGGGAGCGCATCAGGGTGCCGAGCCCGCCGGCGGCGCCGGTGAGCAGTAGCGTGCGGGGAGTGGGCATGCGCGTCTCCTGGGTCGGCGTCCTCCGGCCGAGCGCAGGAGGTCTCATCCTTGTCTGTCATTCATATGCATGGACACGCTAGGGAGATGCGGCATACCTAGTCAAGTGTGCCGTGGAGTGCGGGAATCCGCTCGTATGTTGGTCGTATGTCTCCTTGACCGACGCCGAGCGGGCCTCGTAACGTGGCCACGTTCATGAATATGGACACTGATCAGACACATGCATCAACAGGGAGCGCCCGTGACGCCAGCCCCTCTCGCCGCACGCCTCCGTGACCCGCGCGGGCCGCTCTTCTTCCCCGTCACGGCCTTCCGCCCCGACGGCTCCCTCGACCTCGACGTCTACCGCGAGCACGTGCGCCGCGGCGTCGAGGCCGGTGCCGCGGCCGTGTTCGCCTGCTGCGGCACCGGGGAGTTCCACGCGCTGCTGCCCGAGGAGTTCGAGGCCTGCGTGGGCGCGGCCGTGGCGGCCACCGAGGGACGGGTGCCGGTGATCGCGGGCGCCGGTTACGGCACCGCGCTCGCCGTGCGCTACGCGCGTCTGGCCGCGGACGCGGGGGCCGACGGCCTGCTGGCCATGCCGCCCTACCTGGTCGTCGCCGGACAGGAGGGCCTGCTGCGGCACTACCGGGAGGTGGCCGCGGCGACCGACCTCCCGGTGATCGTCTACCAACGGGACAACGCGGTGTTCACCCCGTCCACGGTCGTCGGACTCGCCCGGACCGAAGGCGTCATGGGCTTCAAGGACGGCCTCGGCGACCTGGACCTGATGCAGCGCGTCGTCAGCGCCGTACGCACCGAGGTCCCCGGTGACTTCCTCTACTTCAACGGCCTGCCCACCGCCGAACAGACCCAGCTCGCCTACCGGGCCATCGGCATCTCCCTCTACTCCTCGGCCGTCTTCTGCTTCGTCCCCGAGATCGCCCTCGCCTTCCACGCCGCCCTGCGCGCGGAGGACCGGCCGACGGTGGAACGCCTGCTGGACGGCTTCTACCGCCCGTTCGTCGAACTGCGCGCCCAGGGCCGCGGCTACGCCGTCTCCCTGGTCAAGGCGGGCGTGCGGCTGCGCGGCCTGGACGTCGGCGAGGTCCGGCCCCCGCTGCACGAGCCCGGCGAGGACCACGTCAAGCAGCTCGCCCAGCTCGTCGAGCGCGGGTACGCGCTGCTGGAGGAGGGCGCGTGACGGCACGGGAGCGGCCGAGGGCGTCGGCGTTCGTCTACCCCTGGGACGTCAACGGGGACCCGCGGGCCCCGGAGCGCATCGCCGCGCTCGGCGTGCGCCAGGCGACCCTCGCCTCCGCGTACCACTCCACCCGCGCCCTGACCCCGCGGCACCCGCGCCACCGCATCGTCACCGCCCGCTACGCGGCCGTCTACTACCCGGCGGGCGAGCGCTGGGCGGACCGCGCCCTGCGCCCGTACCAGGCGGGCGACTGGGCCCCGGGCGACGCCTACGCGGAAGCGGCCGAGGCCCTGGCCGGCGCCGGGCTTGACGTCCACACCTGGGTGATCCTCGCGCACAGCTCCCGGCTCGGCGAGGAGCACCCGGAGACCTCCGTCGTCAACGCCTACGGCGACCGCTACCCCTGGGCCCCCTGCATCGCCCAGCCCGCCACGCGCGCGTACCTGACCGACCTCGCCGCCGAGGCCGCCGTCCGCCCCGGAGCGGCCGGCACCGAACTGGAGTCCCTCGGCTGGTACGGCCTCCAGCACCTGCACGCCCACGACAAGACCGCGGGCGTCGGCCTCGGCGACGCCGGCCACTACCTGATGGCCCTCTGCTTCTGCCCGGCCTGCCGGGACGGGTACGGCGGGCAGGGCCTGGACGCCGACGAGCTGGCCGCGGCCGTCCGCCGGGCCCTGGAGCCGCTGTGGCGGGGCGCGGCGGACGACGGCGGGTGGCCGACGGTCGAGAAGCTGCTCGGCGAGCCGGTGGCCGCGGCCACCCGCGCGTGGCGCGACGGACGGGCCCGCACGCTCCAGGAGTCGGCCGTGGCCGCGGTCCGCGCGGCGGCCCCCGACGGCTTCCGGGTGCTGCTGCACGCCGACCCGGTCGCCTACCACTGCGGAGCCAACGCGGGCGTGGACCCGGCGCACGTCCTGTCGGTCGCGGACGGCGTCGTGGTGCCCTGCGCGGGCGGTACGTCCCTGCTCGCGCCCTTCGCGGAGCACGCCCGCGCGGACACCGTCCTGGCCGCCAACTTCACCGTCGTCTCCGGGATGGGCGGCAGCCCCGGCACGCTGGCGGCCGACGCGGCCCGCGCCCGGCAGCTGGGAGCCACCGAACTGCGGCTGTATCACGCCGGGTTGGCGTCCGACGCCGATCTGGAGGCGGTGCGCGCGGCCCTGCGCTGAGCCGGTGCCGCGGCGGTGGCCGGCGGCGCGCCGCCGAAGACCGGCAGCAGCAGCCGGTGGTCGACGAGTTCCACCAGGGCGGCGCCGAGCGCCAGACCGAGCACGTTCGGCGTGAACATCAAAGGTCACGCAGGCCGACACCGGTTGCGACTTCGTGTTCCTCGCCCGGCCGGGCCAGGTCCCGGACCCGTACGCGGGCTGACCGCGCCCGCCACCGCGACCGCTCGCGTCCGGGGACGGCGAGGGGACGGGACGGCCCGCGGTCCGGCCGGGCCGGGCGCCTACCCTGCACGCAGAGATCGACAGCGCAGGGAGCGTGCCGTGAACTCTTCGACCATCGACGTCGTGCTGGCGGGAGCGCGCGGCCACGGCCGCCGGCACCTGGAGAACATCCGCCGGCTCCAGGAGAAGGGCGTCGTGCGGCTCGCCGGTGTCTGCGAGCTGACCCCGCTGGCCCCGGACGAGCTGCCCGAAGGCCTCGGCACGCCCGCGCAGTCCGCCGACCTCGGTGGGCTGCTCGACGCGACCGGCGCCCGGATCGCCGTGATCTGCACGCCGATCCCCACCCACACCGACCTCGCGCTGACGGCCGCCCGACGAGGCGTGCACCTGCTGGTGGAGAAGCCGCCTGCGCCGTCCTTCGCGGAGTTCCGGCGGATGGCCGACGGGGTCGCCGAGGCGGGCGTGGCCTGCCAGATCGGCTTCCAGTCGCTCGGTTCGGACGCGGTGCCCGCGATCCGCGCGCTGCTCGCGGAGGGGGCGATCGGGGACGTGCTGGGGGTGGGCGGCGCGGGTGCCTGGGCCCGCCCGGCGTCCTACTTCAGCCGGGCGCCGTGGGCCGGCCGGCGGCGCCTGGACGGCGTGGACGTCGTCGACGGCGTCCTGACCAATCCGTTCGCGCACGCCGTCGCCACCGGCCTCGCCCTGCTCGGCACCCCGCGCGCCGAGGACGTCACCGGCGTCGAGACCGAACTGCTGCGGGCCAACGACATCGAGTCCGACGACACCTCGTGCGTCCGCGTCACCACGCCGCGAGGCCCGGTCACCGTCGCCGCCACGCTCTGCGCCGAGCGGCCCGGTGAGCCCTACGTCCTGGTGCACGGCACCGGCGGCCGGATCACCTACTGGTACACGCGGGACCGGGTGCTGCTGCGGCGGGCGGGGCACGCACCGCGGGAGATCCGGTACGGCGGCACGGACCTGCTGGAGAACCTGGCCCGCCACCTCACCGACGGCGACGGACTGCTGGCCGGACCGGAGACGACGGGCGCCTTCATGAAGGTCGTCGAGGCGATCCGGCTGGCCGGTGACCCGGTGGCCCTGCCCGCGGGCACCTGGCGCCACCTGCCGGCGGAGGACCGCCGGGTGATCCCCGGCGTCGACGCCCTGGTCGCCGCAGGCGCCGACACCCTCGCCCTCTACTCCGAGCTGCCCGCCCCGTGGGCCGCGGGAGCCGTGCGCTCCTGACCGGATCCGGAACCGTCCCCTCCAGGGCGCTTGACCCGGTTTTTGCCCGCGCACGAGATATCGATCGGGCAACGGGACTCGCGCCCGCCAGGGTGACGCGCGTAGAACTCCTGTCATGCATAAGTCACTTCGGATCGCGGCGATCACCGCCGCCTGCACGGTCGCCGCCGGTGCCCTCTACGGCGCCGGTGGAGCCACCGCCGGACAGTCGACGGCGAACTCCACCCGCGAGCCCTACAACATCGGGCTCCTGGTGAAGGACATCGACACCTACTACGGCACCGCCGCGGACGCCGACGGCGTCTACCAGGCGTCGCCGACCAGCCAGTACGCCAAGGACCTGGCGCGTCTCGACCAGGACGCCGAGCGGTACATCGACCGGGCCGCGCGCAAGGCCCACCGCAAGGGAGAGCGGCCCGCGGTCGTCTTCGACATCGACGACACGCTGCTGCTCAGCCTCGACTACGAGAAGCGCTACAACTACACCTACAACTCGGCCACCTGGGCGGCCTACGTCAACAGGGCCGACCGGCCGGGAGTCTTCGGCAGCGCCGGCCTGGTGCAGTACGCCAGGCAGCGGGGGGTGGAGGTCTTCTACAACTCCGGCCTCAGCGAGGCGCAGCGCACCGCCGCCGTCGAGAACCTGAAGAAGATCGGCGCCGACGTGAACCTCGACGCCGGGCACATGTTCCTGAAGGACGCGGCCAACCCGCCGTCGTACCTGAGCGGTTGCGCCACCGCGGGCAGTTGGGCGTGCACGACCGTGCAGTACAAGTCCGGCACCCGCAAGCACATCGAGAAGGACCTCGGGTACGACATCATCGCCAACTTCGGCGACCAGTACTCGGACCTGGACGGCGGCCACGCGGACCGCACGTACAAGCTCCCGAACCCGACGTACTTCGTGTCGTAGCCGGCGACGGGCCGGGGCACTGTCTCCGGCCCGTCCCGCTCTCCTCGCCGGGCGATTCCGTAACACGGAGAAAACCTGAAACCGGTTGAACGCGGGAACAATCCAGCCATCATCCGCACACGATCGCTCAGGCAACGAGGAGTACGACCATGTCCGAGTCGCAGAAGGTGGACGAGCGGCAGGGTGCCGCGCCACCTGCCGGGAACACCGTCGACCGGTTCTTCAAGATCTCCGCGCGGGGGTCCACCTTCGGCCGGGAGATACGCGGCGGCTTCGCCACGTTCTTCACCATGGCCTACATCCTGGTGCTGAACCCCATCATCCTCGGCAGCGCCAAGGACAAGTTCGGGCACACCCTGGACACCGGCCAACTCGTCACCGCCACCGCGCTGGTGGCCTGCGTGATGACGGTCATCATGGGTGTCGGCGGCAATCTGCCGCTGGCCATCGCCGCCGGGCTCGGGCTCAACGCCGTCGTGGCCTTCCAGCTGGCGCCGCTGATGAGCTGGTCCGACGCGATGGGCCTGGTCGTCCTCGAAGGCATCCTGATCTGCGTGCTGGTGGTGACCGGACTGCGGGAAGCGATCATGAACGCCATCCCGCAGCCGATGAAGCAGGCGATCGGGGTCGGCATCGGCCTGTTCATCGCCTTCATCGGCTTCGTCGACGCCGGGTTCGTCAGCCGGATCCCGGACGCCGCGAACACCACCGTGCCGGTGCAGCTGGGCGCCGTGGGCCGGCTCACCGGCTGGCCCGTACTGGTCTTCTGTCTTGGCGTGCTCCTGACCATCGCGCTGGTCGCCCGCAAGGTGAAGGGCGCCATCCTGATCAGCATCGTCACCATGACCGTGGTGGCGATCGTCATCGACTCGGTCGCCGACATCAAGAGCTGGGGCCTGACCACGCCGAAGGTCCCCGACAAGATCGTCGCCGCCCCGGACTTCGGACTCCTCGGCCACTTCAGCCTGTTCGGCGGCTTCGCCGAGGCCGGGGTGCTCACCGCCGTCCTGCTGGTCTTCACGCTGATCCTGTCCGACTTCTTCGACGCCATGGGCACGATCGTGGGCATCAGCGCGGAGGCCGGGCTGCTCGACGAGAAGGGGCAGGTGCCCGGCATCGGACGGGTGCTGTTCATCGACGGCGCCGCGGCGGTGGCCGGCGGTGTGGGCTCGGCCTCCTCCAACACGGCGTACATCGAGTCGGCGGCGGGCGTGGGGGAGGGGGCGCGCACCGGCTTCGCCAACCTGATCACCGGCGGACTGTTCGGACTCGCGCTCTTCCTCACCCCGCTGCTGACGATCGTGCCGCTCCAGGCGGCGGCGCCGGCGCTGATCGCCGTGGGCTTCCTGATGATGACCCACGTCAAGCACATCGACTGGGACAGGTACGAGATCGCCGTTCCGGCGTTCCTGACGATCGCCGCGATGCCGTTCACCTACTCGATCACCGACGGCATCGGGGCGGGATTCCTGGCGTACGTGGTGAT
Organism: Streptomyces sp. NPDC101237; assembly: GCF_044767465.1. Taxonomy (NCBI): domain Bacteria; kingdom Bacillati; phylum Actinomycetota; class Actinomycetes; order Kitasatosporales; family Streptomycetaceae; genus Streptomyces; species Streptomyces sp. NPDC101237. The sequence continues at coordinate 7,165 of NZ_JBIWNY010000030.1, forward strand.
CAAGGCGGTGCTGGGCAAGGCCCGGGAGGTCAACTGGCTGCTGTGGGCGGTCTCGGCGCTGTTCCTGGTGTACTTCGCGATCGATCCGGTGGAGCAGATCCTGGGCGTGAAGTAGGACGCCCCGTACGGGGCGCCGGGCCGGGAGCCGCGAGCAGTCACGGCGCGGACCGTGGCTGCTCGCGCGGCGAACCCCTCAGCGCTTCAACGCCGCCTGCATCATCGCCTTCGCCACCGGCGCCGCCAGGCCGTTGCCGCTGACCTCCGAGCGCGCGGCGTCGGACTGCTCGACCATCACCGCCACGGCGACCTCCTTGCCGGTGCTGTCGGACTTGCCGTACGACGTGAACCAGGCGTACGGCGTCTTGCTGTTGTTCTCGCCGTGCTGGGCCGTGCCGGTCTTGCCGCCCACGGTGACGCCGTCGATGCGCGCGTTCGTGCCCGTGCCCTGCTCGATGACCGTCTGCATCGCGGACTGGAGCTGCCGGGCCGTCGAGGAGCTGACGATCTCCTTGCTGTCCGTGTGGTCGTCGAAGTTCTGGAGCACGTCGCCGCCGCTGTCGGTGACCTGGGACACCATGTGCGGCGAGACCAGCCTGCCGCCGTTGGCGATGGCCGCCGACACCATGGCCATCTGGAGCGGGGTCGCCGTGACGTCGAACTGGCCGATGCCGGACAGCGCGGTCTGGGCCTTGTCCATGTCCTTGGGGTAGGAGCTGGCCCAGGCCCGTACCGGCACGTCCTGCTGCTCGTCGTCGAAGCCGAACTTCTCGGCCATCGCCCGCACCTTGTCCTGGCCGAGGTCGACGGCCATCTTGCCGAAGACGTTGTTGCAGGAGTACTGGAGGGCGACCCGGATCGGGGCGTTCTCGCAGGGCGCCGACGTGCTCTCGTTCTTCAGCGGAGTCGTGGTGCCCGGCAGGGTGTACGGGATGGGGCTGTCGGTCTTCACGTCCACGTTCCCGTAGAGGCCGTCCTCCAGCGCGGCGGCCGCGACCACCAGCTTGAACGTGGAACCCGGCGGCAGCGGCTGGCGCAGCGCCCGGTTGGTGAGCGGCTTGTCCTTGTCGCCGAGCAGCGACTTCCAGGCCGAGCCGGCGGTGTTCGCGTCGGTCAGCGAGTCCGGTTCGTACGACGGGGTGGAGACGACCGCCAGGATCCTGCCGGTCTTCGGGTCGATCGCGACCGCCCCGCCCTTCTTGTCGCCGAGCGTCCGGTAGGCCGCCTTCTGGACGTCCGGATCGATGGTGGTGATCACGTTGCCCGGGGCGGCGCGCTCCCCGGTGACGGTGCCCATGACCGACATGAGCCGGTTGTCGGTGCCGTTGAGCAGATCCCGGTAGATGCCCTCCAACTGGGTCGGGGCGAACGCCTGCGAGGCGTAGCCCGTCACCGCCGCGTACAGTTCGCCGGCGGTGTAGGTGCGCTTGTACGCGAGGTCGCTGCCCGAAGTCCGTGCCGAGCCGGTGATCGAACTGCCGGCCACGACGATGTTCCCGAGCGGCTGCGAGTACGTCTGGATCGCGTTCCGCCGGTTTTTCGTGTCTTCCGCGAGGGCCTTGCCGTCGTAGAACTGCAGCCATGTCGCCCTGCCCAGCAGAGCGAGTACGAGCAGCAGCACGAAGACGGACGCCCGCCTGATCGTCTTGTTCATTCCGTTCGGACAGACGAGCGACGACGGGTGGTCCGTTCCCGCGCGGGCGGAATTCTCATCGCCCGTTCATCCGGTCGGCCCTAGAGGCGGCGGGTGGCCAGGGTCAGCCGGTCCCGCGCGTCGAACAGCGCGTCCTTGATCATCTGTTCGTGGGCGGGCGTGAGACGGGCCACCGGGACCGAGCAGCTGATCGCGTCGCGGGCCGGGGTGCGGTACGGGATCGCCACCCCGAAGCAGCGCAGGCCGAGCGTGTTCTCCTCGCGGTCGATCGCGAAGCCCTGGTCGCGGATCTGGTGGAGTTCCTCGATGAGCCTCTCGCGGTCGGTGAGGGTGTGCTCGGTGAGCGCCGGAAGGGTCTCCGGGAGCAGCTTGCGCACCTGCTCGTCGGTGTGGGTGGCCAGCAGGGCCTTGCCGAGGGAGGTGGAGTGCGCGGGGAGCCGGCGGCCGACCCTGGTGAAGGGGCGCAGGTAGTGCTGGGACTGGCGGGTGGCCAGGTAGACCACGTTCGTGCCGTCCAGGCGCGCCAGGTGGATGGTCTCCGTGGTGTCGTCGGAGAGCCGGTCCAGGGTGGGACGGGCCGCCGCGACCACCTCGTCGCCGTCGATGTACGAGGTGCCGACCAGCAGCGCCCGGACCCCGATGCCGTACCGGGTGCCGGTCGCGTCCGTCTCCACCCAGCCGAGCTCCACGAGCGTGCGCAGCAGCATGTAGAGGCTGGACTTGGGGTAGCCCACCGCCTCCTGGACCGCCGCGAGGGAGTGCATACCGGGCCGGCCGGCGAAGTATTCGAGCAACTCCACGGTCCGTACCGCGGACTTGACCTGTGCCCCGCCGCCTGTCTCGCCTGCCGACATCGCCCTTGACCCCTTCGTTGGACGAGAAACCGAGGTTATAGTCTCCAACAGCCTATTCATCATCAGAGACAGCGTTCAGTATATCGAACATCCCTGGTGAGTGACCCGGCTCTGCGGCAGAACGCAACTCATGGAGGGACCCGCGGTGGCAGCAGCACCAGTCTGGAGTGTCGACCCGCGTACCGGGAAGCAGCGTGAACAGGTTGCGGTGGAGGCCACAGCCGAGGAGGTGGACTCCACCGTCACCGCGGCGCACGCCGGCCGCGCCGCCCTCGCCGACCGCACGGTCCGCGCCGCCTTCCTGCGGTCCGCCGCCGCCGGACTCGACGCGGCCAGGGACCACCTCGTGGAGGCCGCCGACGCCGAGACCGCGCTCGGCCCGGTCCGGCTCACCGGTGAACTCGCCCGCACCACCTACCAGCTGCGGGCCTTCGCCGACCTCGTCGACGAGGGCGCCTTCCTCGACGTCATCATCAACCACCCGGACGCCACCGCCACCCCGCCCGTGCCCGACCTGCGCCGCTACAAGGTCCCGCTGGGCGTCGTCGCCGTCTACTCGGCCTCCAACTTCCCCTTCGCCTTCTCGGTCGCGGGCGGCGACACCGCGAGCGCGCTGGCCGCGGGCAACCCGGTCGTCGTCAAGGCCCACCCCGACCACCCGGGCCTGTCCGAGCTGGTCGCGTCGGTGCTGCGCCGGGCCGCCGCCGAGCACGGCATCCCCGCCGGTGTGCTCGGTCTCGTGCACGGCTTCGAAGCCGGCATCGAGCTGGTCAGGCACCCGCTGGTCGCCGCGGCCGGCTTCACCGGGTCGGTACGGGGCGGGCGGGCGCTCTTCGACGCCGCCGCCGCGCGCCCGGTCCCGATCCCTTTCCACGGCGAGCTGGGCTCCCTCAACCCGGTCCTGGTCACCGAGGCCGCGGCCGCCGAGCGCGGCGGCGAGATCGGCACCGGGCTGGCCGGGTCGATGACGATGGGCGTCGGCCAGTTCTGCGTGAAGCCGGGCCTGGTCCTGGTGCCGGCCGACGCCGCCGGTGACGGACTGCTCAAGTCCCTCACGGACGCGGTCAGCGACACCGACCCGGGCGTGCTGCTCGACCACCGGATGCGGGACAACTTCGTCGCCGGGGTCGCCGAGCGGGCCCAACTCCCCGGCGTGGAGAGCCCGGTGACTCCGGGCGCGGGTAGCGAGCACACCGTCAGCGCGGGGTTCCTCACGGTGCCGGCGAGCCGACTGGCCGAGGAGGGCGCGTACGACCTGCTCCTGGAGGAGTGCTTCGGGCCGGTGACCGTCGTGGTCCGGTACGCCGGTCACGACGAGGCGGCCGCCGTGCTGTCGCGGCTGCCGGGCAACCTCACCGCGACCGTGCACGTCTCCGCCGAGGAGGCCGCGGGCGAGGGGCGCGGCGCGGAGATCCTGGCGGAGCTGACACCGCTGGCCGGCCGGGTGCTGGTCAACGGGTGGCCGACCGGGGTCGCGGTGGCGCCGGCCCAGCACCACGGCGGGCCGTACCCGGCCACCACGTCGACGTCGACCTCGGTGGGCGGCACGGCCGTCGAGCGGTGGCTGCGGCCGGTGGCGTACCAGGGGGTGCCCACGGCCCTGCTGCCGAAGGAACTGCGCGACGACAACCCGCTGGGGCTTCCCCGGCGGTTCAACGGGGTTCTGGAGCGGTAGCGCCGTCGGGGTCGTGGGGCCGGGGTGCGTCGACGGCCGCGGGTCGGCCGTGACCGGTCGCGCGGTTCCGCCCCCGGCCCCGGCCGGGGGCACCCCCGGCCCCCCTTGGAGTCGGCTTCCCCCGGCCACGCCGAAGAGTTCTGCTGACACAATCGGGCCATGGACGTGGAACTTCCCGAACTTCCCTTTCCCCTGCGCACCTACGGGCCCGACGGGCACTGGTTCTACGAGGACGGTGTGCTCACCGGGTGGGCCGGAGCCCGGCAGGACCGGTTCGTGCCGCCCACCGGCGAGGCCCTGGACCCCGCCTCGGACGCGCCCCGGCTGCTCGGGGCGCCCGAGGGGGACTTCCAGCTGATCGCCCGGGTCACCGTCGGCTTCGGCGCCGCCTTCGACGCCGGGGTCCTGTACGTCCACGTCGGCGACCGGGCCTGGGCCAAGCTCTGCCTGGAGAACTCCCCGGACGTCCCCACCGTCTGCACGGTGGTCACCCGCGGCCACTCCGACGACTCCAACGCCTTCACGGTGGAGGGGAGTTCGGTCTGGCTGCGGATCAGCAGGACCGGGCGGGCGCTGGCCTTCCACGCCTCCCGCGACGGCAGGAACTGGGTCTTCGTCCGGCTGTTCACGCTGGGTGGCGAGAAGGAGACCGGGGACGCGCTGGTCGGTTTCATGACCCAGTCGCCGATAGGGGAGGGGTGCGTGGTGACCTACGACCACATCGAGTTCAGGCCCGACTGGCCGGCCGACCTCCGCGACGGAAGCTGAACGGCTCCGGAACCGGCGGCGGCGCGGCGGCGTCCTGTGATGCATGATCAGTGACCGTCTCAAGAGGCCGCGGGTGATCCGTACGGCCTTGCCCGCCGAGGCCGGGAAGATCGCCGCGCTGCACCACCGGGCCCGGTCCACGTACTACCCGGACGGCCTCCCGGACGACGGCGTGGACTGGACGGCGGCCTGGCTCGGAGCCGTCGAGCGGCCCGACGGGCAGGTGCTGTGCGTGGTGGAGGCCGGCGAGATCACCGCCGTCGCCTCCTTCCGCCCGCCGGAGGGCGCGCCCGCGCGGACGGTCAAGCTGTTCCAGTTCCACGTCGACCCCGCCCGCTGGCGGACCGGGATCGGCACCGCCCTGCACGCCGCCTGCCTGGAGCAGTGGCAGGCCGACGGACGGCTGACGGCCGTCCTGGACGTGCACGTCGACAACCGGCGGGCCCAGGCCTTCTACGCCCGCCAGGGCTGGGTGCCGGACCCGGAGCAGCCGCCCGCGGACGACGATCACCACCTGTACCTGCGGTACGCGGTGCGCGGGGAATGAAGGGGGCCGCGCGGAGGTTCAGGAGTCGAGACACCTCTTGACTACCTGGAGAGCGGACAACATGCGCGTCGAGATCTGGTCCGATATCGCTTGCCCTTGGTGCTATGTCGGAAAAGCGCGGTTCGAGAAGGCGCTCGCCGCCTTCCCGCACCGCGACGAGGTCGAGGTCGTGCACCGCTCCTTCGAACTGGACCCGGGCCGCGCCGAGGGCGACGTCCAGCCGGTGATCACCATGCTCACCAAGAAGTACGGCATGAGCGAGGCCCAGGCCCAGGCCGGCGAGGACAACCTGGGGTCCCAGGCCGCCGCCGAGGGGCTCGACTACCGGACCCGCGGACGGGACCACGGCAACACCTTCGACATGCACCGGCTGCTGCACTTCGCCAAGGAGCAGGGCCGCCAGGACGAGCTGATCCAGATCCTGTACCGGGCGAACTTCGCCGAGGAGCGGTCCCTGTTCACCGAGGGCGCCGAGCGGCTCGTCGGGCTGGCCGCGGAGGCAGGCCTGGACGCGGAGGCCGCGCGCGAGGTGCTCGCCGACCCGGCCCGCTACGCCGACGACGTCCGCGCCGACGAGCGCGAGGCGGCCGAACTGGGCGCGAACGGGGTGCCCTTCTTCGTCCTCGACCGCAAGTACGGGGTCTCCGGTGCCCAGCCGGCCGAGGTGTTCACCCAGGCGCTCGGTCAGGCCTGGGGCGCGCGGTCCCCGCTGAAGCTCATCGACGAGGGCGGCGCCGAGGCCTGCGGGCCGGACGGGTGCGCGGTCCCGCAGCACTGAGAAGCCGCAGGTCACAGGCATCGTATAAGCGATGCTTCGCGGTGCTGCGGAAAAATCCGCAATGGACGGGGGGTCCCGCGGGCCGCAGAGTGGACCCATGGAGACCACGGAGACGTTCGAGAGCCTCGTCCGCGCCGAGTTCACCCCGAAGAGCACCTACCTGAACACCGCGAGCAACGGCCTGCTGCCGGCCCGCACGGTGGCCGCCCTGCACGAGGCGGCCCTGCTGCGGGCCGAGGGCAGGCCGCTGACCTCGCTGTACGAGGACGTCGAGGCGAGCCGGGCCGCGTACGCGCGGCTCGCCGGCGTCCCCGCCTCCCGGGTCGCGGTGGGCGCGTCCGTCGCCGCGCACTCCGGCGTGATCGCCGCCTCGCTGCCCGCCGGCGCCGAAGTCCTCACCGCCGAGGACGACTTCACCTCCGTGCTGAATCCGTTCCACGTCCGCGGCGACCTCAAGGTGCGCGCCGTGCCGCTGGAGCGGATCGCCGAGTCGGTCCGCCCCGGCACCGCGCTGGTCGCGGTCAGCGCCGCCCAGTCCGCCGACGGCCGCGTCGCCGACCTGCCGGCCCTGCGGGAGGCCGCCCGTGACCACGGGGCGCGCACCTACGTCGACTTCTCCCAGTCGGCCGGCTGGCTGCCGATGGACGCCGATGCCCACGACTTCTCGGCCGCGGTCTCCTTCAAGTGGCTGCTCGGCCCGCACGGCACGGCCTTCCTCGTGGTCCCCGAGGACTTCGGCGGGCTGACCCCGCTGCTGGCCGGCTGGGTCGCGGGCGAGCGGCCGTGGGACAGCTGCTACGGCCCGGTGGCCGAACTGGCCCACTCCGCCCGGCGGTTCGACCTCACCCACGCGCTGTTCACGTTCGCGGGACTGCGCCGCTCCCTCGAACTCGTCGAGGAACTCGGCGTGGACGCCGTGCACGCCCACGACGTGGCCCTCGCCGACCGGTTCCGGGCCGGGCTCGACGCGCTCGGCCACCGGCCGCTGCCCGCGCCCGGTTCGGCGATCGTCTCGGCGCCCGGACTCGGCGGCCGCCAGCCCGCGCTGAGCCGCGCGGGCATCGAGGTCTCCGACCGGGCGGGCAACCTGCGGGCCGCCTTCCACCTGTACAACACGGCCGCGGACGTGGACCGGCTGCTCGACGTGCTCGGCGGCTGACGGCATGCCGACGACCGGGCCGGGACCCCGTCCCACGGGAGGTCCCGGCCCGGCCGGTCAAGGGGGAGTTCACTCACCGCACAGGTGTGAGGTCCCGTGCGCCGATGCCGTGTCCGAGGGCCGCT
>NZ_JBIWNY010000030.1:14821-103450 GCF_044767465.1 Streptomyces sp. NPDC101237
GCGCGGCGGGCGGGGCGGTGGGGCGCCGGTGTCATCGCACGGGGGCGGTTGGGCACGGGTGTCACCGCACAGGTGTGAGGTCCCGTGCGCCGATGCCGTGTCCGAGGGCCGCTGCGCGGCGGGCGGGGCGGTGGGGCGCCGGTGTCATCGCACGGGGGCGGTTGGGCACGGGTGTCACCGCACCGGTGTGAAGTCCCGTGCGCCGATGAACTCGGGGCGGGGGACCGGGGCCGAGAACGGCTCCACCGCCTTGTTCTCCACGCTGTTGAACACGATGAAGACGTTGCTGCGCGGGAACGGCGTGATGTTGTCGCCGGAGCCGTGCATGCAGTTGCAGTCGAACCAGGTCGCCGAACCGGCGCGGCCCGTGAACAGCTTGATGCCGTACTCGCCGGCCATCGCGGTCAGCGCCTCGTCCGAGGGCGTGCCCGCGTCCTGCATCTGCAGCGACTTCTTGTAGTTGTCCTCCGGCGTGGCGCCGGCGCAGCCGAGGAACGTCCGGTGCGAGCCCGGCATGATCATGAGGCCGCCGTTGGTGTCGTGGTTCTCGGTCAGCGCGATCGAGACCGACACCGTGCGCATGTTCGGCAGCCCGTCCTCGGCGTGCCAGGTCTCGAAGTCCGAATGCCAGTAGAAGCCGCTCGCCCCGAACCCCGGCTTGACGTTGATCCGCGACTGGTGGACGTAGACGTCCGAGCCGAGGATCTGCCGGGCCCGGCCGACCACCCGCTGGTCGCGCACCAGATTCGCGAACACCTCGCTGATCTTGTGCACCTCGAAGACCGAGCGGATCTCCTTGGACTTCGGCTCGATGACGGAGCGCTCGTCGGCCCGGACGGCGGGGTCGGCGACCAGCCGCTCCAGCTCGTCGCGGTAGACGGCGACCTCGTCGTCGGCGAGCAGCTGGTCGACGGCGAGGAAGCCGTCCCGCTCGAACTCCTCCAGCCGGGCCGTGGGGATCGGCCCGGCAGCACCGGGCGCCGACCAGACGACCGGGTCCTTGCGGGGCACGGAGACCTCGACCGGGCCCCGGCTCGGGTACAGGTCGGTGATCGTGGTCATGGTCAGCCCTCCTCCGTCAGCAGCGGATAGACGCCGTTCTCGTCGTGGTCCTCCCGGCCGGTGACCGGCGGGTTGAACACGCAGATGCAGCGGAAGTCCTCCTTGACGCGCAGCGTGTGCCGCTCGTGCCCGTCGAGGAGGTACATGGTGCCGGGCGTGATCGTGTACGACGTCCCGGTCTCACGGTCGGTCAGCTCGGCCTCGCCCTCGACGCAGACCACGGCCTCGATGTGGTTGGCGTACCACATGTCGGTCTCCGTGCCCGCGTAGAGGATCGTCTCGTGCACCGAGAAGCCGACCCGCTCCTTGGCGAGGACGATGCGTTTGCTCTCCCAGGTCCCGGACGCGGCCTTGACGTGGCGGTCGGTACCCTCGATCTCCTTGAACGAACGGACGATCACGGTGGTGTACAGCCTCCTAGCTGGATCCTGGTCAGACGGTCTCCCGGACGGCCCGGGCGAGGATGCTCAGCCCCTCGTCCAGTTCGTCCGGGGTGATGGTCAGGGCGGGGAGCAGCTTGACGACCTCGCTCTCCGGCCCCGACGTCTCTATGAGCAGCCCCAGTTCGAAGGCGCGCCGGGCGATCCGCCCGGCCCGTGCCTTCTCGTGGAACTCCACGCCCCACACCAGACCGCGGCCCCGGTACTCGCGCACGTCGGCGAGGTTCTCCTCGACGATCGCGATGAGTCCCTGCTCGATCTGCTCGCCCTTGGCGCGGGTCTGCTTCTCCATCGCCGGGCCGTCGGCCCAGTAGCTCTCCAGCGCGGCGGTCGCGGTGACGAAGGCGGGGTTGTTGCCGCGGAAGGTGCCGTTGTGCTCGCCGGGCTCCCACACGTCCAGCTCGGGCCGGAACAGGCACAGCGACATCGGCAGTCCGTACCCGCTGATGGACTTGGACACCGTCACGATGTCGGGGACGATCCCGGACTCCTCGAAGGAGAAGAACGCGCCGGTCCGTCCGCAGCCCATCTGGATGTCGTCGACGATCAGCAGCATGTCCTGCCGCTCGCACAGCTCCTTGAGGGCGCGCAGCCACTCGGGCCGGGCGACGTTGATGCCGCCCTCGCCCTGCACGGTCTCCACGATCACCGCGGCGGGCTTGTTGAGCCCGGATCCCTGGTCCTCCAGGAGCCGCTCGAACCAGAGGAAGTCCGGGACCTTGCCCTCGAAGTAGTTGTCGAAGGGCATCGGCGTCCCGTGCACCAGCGGGACCCCGGCGCCGGCCCGCTTGAACGCGTTGCCGGTGACGGCCAGGGAGCCCAGGGACATGCCGTGGAAGGCGTTGGTGAACGAGACGATCGCCTCGCGTCCCTTCACCTTCCGCGCCAGCTTCAGCGCGGACTCCACGGCGTTGGTGCCGGTGGGCCCGGGGAACATCACCTTGTACGGCAGGTCGCGCGGCCGCAGCACGAGGTCCTGGAAGGTCTGCAGGAACGACCGTTTGGCGGTGGTCGACATGTCGAGGCCGTGGGCGACCCCGTCACGTTCCAGATAGTCGAGCAACGCCCGTTTCAGCACGGGATTGTTGTGTCCGTAGTTGAGTGACCCGGCGCCGGCGAAGAAGTCCAGGTACGCGTGGCCGTCCTCGTCGTACATCCGGCTGCCCCGGGCCCGGTCGAACACGGTGGGCCAGCTGCGGCAGTAGCTGCGGACCTCGGACTCCAGGGTCTCGAAGACGCTCAGATCGGGCTGCGTGATGGTCACAGGGAGGCTCCTCAGTGCGATGTGGGGGTCAAGGGGCCGATGCGGTACAGGACTTCGGGGTCGTGCGGACCGTCCGGGAACTCGCCGGCCTCGAACAGCACCGTCCGTTCCACGGTGGCGCCGTGCCGGGCGGCGTACGAGGTGAACAGCCGCTCGGAGGCGGTGTTGCCGGGCGTGATGGTGGTCTCCACCGCGGTGAGCGGCTGTTCCGCGGCCACCCGTGCCGTGAGCCCGTCCAGCAGCCGTGCGGCGACACCGCGCCCGCGCTGGACGGGGTGCACGGCGACCTGCCATACGAGCAGCGTGTCCGGGCGGTCCGGCCGCGTGTATCCGGTGACGAATCCGACGGGCTCACCGTCCGCTCCGCGCGCCACCGCCGACGTGCCGGCGAAATCCCGGCACCACAGGAGATAGCTGTACGAGGAGTTCAGATCGAGGTTTCCGGATTCCTTTGCGAGACGCCACAGGGCGGCGCCGTCGGTCACCAGCGGGCGCTCGACGATCAGGTCTGCTTGTGGGGCGGTCATGCGGACTGAATTTAGCGAGGCAAATGCAAAAATGCACGGCGGGTGTCGTTGCCGATCGAACCTGCCATGCCCGTATGTGCCGAAATGTACCAGCACAAACCGGGCAAATGACCCGGTTATGTGGAGTGTGTCACAGGGTTGAAATCTGGAGGAAATTACCCCCGTTTAGCTCCGCAAAAAGCGGGCAGAAGAACTCGGGCAAGCCATCGCTGAAAAGGGAATTCGGAATTAATTTGAATTCAGGCGCCGTCGCCGCCCTCGATGAGCCGCGGACGGCGGGTACCGGCCGCCGGGCGCGGGCGGCGCATACCGCCCGCGGCGCGGCGCCGGCCGGCGCCCGTTTTCGGCCGTCACCGCCAGGCGGACTCCACGGCCCGGCGGGCGCCCTCCAGGTCCACCGTCCGGCCCCGCTCCGCCAGCCCCGCGCCGAGGGCGGCCAGGCTCGCCTGGACCGCACCCACCGTCGCGTCCACCCCGTAGTGGTTCACGCGGATCATCTCCGCGGCCAGCGCACCGCCGCCCGCGGCCAGCGGCAGCGTGCCGTCGCCGGCCAGCGCACCGGCCACCAGCTCCGAGGCCACCACGTCCGAGGGCACCCGCAGCGTCGTGGCCACCGGTGCCGCGTGCGCCTCCTCGTACACGTACGGCTCCAGGCCGCCGCCCAGGGCCACCGCGCCCGCCCGGGTGGCCAGCGCCGCCGTGCGGTGCCGGCGCATCACCGCCTGCGGGCCGTCCGCCTCGATCCGCTCCAGGCACGCCTGGAGGGCGAGCATCTCCAGCTGGGCCGGCGCGTGCGGCAGCGCCGCGCGGCCGCCGTCGAGCCAGCGTTCCTTCCAGTCCAGCAGCGACAGGTACGAGCGGCGCGGAGCGTGCGGGTTCGCCGCCATCCGGGCCCAGGCCCGCTCGCTCACCGACACCGCCGAGACGCCGGCCGGGCCGCCCATCGCCTTCTGGGCCCCGATCACGCACAGGTCCACGCCCCAGGCATCCGGCAGCACCGGCTCGGCGCCGACCGAGGCGACCGCGTCCAGGTAGAACAGCGCGCCGTGCTCCCGCACCACCGCACCGATCCCGGCGACCGGGTTGGTGTTGCCGGTCGCCGCCTCGGCGTGCACCAGGGACACGAAGTCGATCTCCGGGTGCGCGTCGAACGCCTCCCGCACCTGCGCGGCCGTCACCGCCGTGTGGAACGGCACGGAGAGGTCGATCACCGTCGCGCCGCAGTCCCGCAGCCAGCTGCCGAAGGTCTGCCCGTAGGGGCCGGTGATCACGTTCAGCGCGGTCGTGCCGGGACCGGCGGCGGACCTGATCGCACCCTCCAGCGGCAGCAGCGCCTCGCCCTGCATGACCAGGACGTCCTGCCGGGTCTCCAGCAGCCGGGCGACGCCGTCCTCGATGGCGGCGAAGTCCGCGGCGCTCAGCGGGGGCAGGTCGAGGAAGGGGTGGGTCACGGCGGTGCTCTCTTCGCTCGCGTAGGGGCGGGTCGGCATGAGCGTAACCGGCGCCTTTTCGCCAACGGGACCGGTGGTGACCGGCTACTTCTCAGGTCGGACGGCTCCACCGCCATCGGTTTGGTTTGAGATACCCAAACATCTCCTTATAATCGGAACCCGCAGAATCGGAATCCAAAGTTCCCTCACAGTTTCGTGGGGGCCCGCAGACCTACGGGAGGTCTCGTGACCACGCTCCTCGGGCACCGCCGGGCTCGCGCCCTGGCCGCCGCCACCGCCGCGGCCGGGCTGGCCCTCGTGGCCGGCTGCACGTCGAGCGGCAACGGCTCCAGCGCCTCCAGAACGGTGGCGGGCGGGGTCGAACTCGTCAAGGCCGGACAGCTCACCACCTGCACCCACCTGCCGTACCCGCCGTTCCAGTCGGTGATCGACGGCAAGGTGCAGGGCTTCGACGTGTCGATGGTCGACCTGGTCGCCAAGGACCTCGGCGTGAAGCAGAAGGTCCTCGACACGCCGTTCGAGAACTTCAAGACCGGCGCCTTCCTCAACTCCGGCCAGTGCGACCTGGCCGCGGCCGGCATGACCATCACCGCCGAGCGCAAGAAGAACGTCGACTTCTCCACCCCGTACTTCGACGCCACCCAGGCCCTCCTCGTCGCCAAGGGCAGCGGCGTCACCTCGCTCGCCGACGCCAAGGCCAAGAAGACCAAGGTGGGCGCCCAGGCGCAGACCACCGGCGAGGACTACGCCAAGGCGCAGGGCCTGGACCCGGTCTCCTTCGAGTCCTCCGACGCCGTCCTCAACGGGCTGCGCACCGGCCAGGTCAAGGCCGTCGTCATCGACTACCCGGTGATCCAGGGCTGGCTGAAGGACAAGGCCAACGCCGCCGCGTTCCAGGTCGCCGGACAGATCAACACCGGTGAGCAGTACGGCATCACGGTCAAGAAGGGCAACACCAAGCTGCTCGCCGCCGTCGACAAGGCGATCGCCGACGCCAAGGCCGACGGCACCTACAAGAAGCTCTACGAGAAGTGGATCGGCCCCTACGACGCGTCCGCGGCCTCCCCGGCTGCCTCATGACCGCCGCGGACACCGAACTCCAGCCCCGCAGGAAGGGCCTGACCCGGCGGCAGAAGCGCCGGCTGTCGCGCGGCGCGCAGTACGCCGTCTTCGTCGCCGCCGTGGCCGCCTTCGCGGCCGGCGCCGACTGGGGCCGCCTGCAGAACCAGTTCGCGCAGTGGGACATCGCCCGGCAGATGTTCCCGGACGTCATCACGCTGGCACTGAAGAACACCGTGTTCTACACGGTCTCCGGGTTCGTCTTCGCCCTGGTGCTGGGCCTGGTGATCGCGCTGATGCGGCTGTCGTCCGTCGCCCCCTACCGCTGGGTGGCCGGCGTCTACATCGAGATCTTCCGCGGCCTGCCCGCCCTGCTGATCTTCATCTTCATCGGGGTCGCGGTGCCGCTCGCCTTCCCCGGCACGGAGATCGTCGGCGGCACGTACGGCAAGGCCGCCATCGCCCTCGGCCTGGTCGGCGCCGCCTACCTGGCGGAGACCTTCCGCGCCGGCATCCAGGCCGTGCCCAAGGGGCAGATGGAGGCGGCGCGTTCGCTCGGCTTCTCGCCCGCCCGTGCCATGGTCTCCGTCGTCATCCCGCAGGCGTTCCGGATCATCCTGCCGCCGCTGACCAACGAGTTCGTGATCCTCTTCAAGGACTCCTCCCTGGTGCTGCTCCTGGGCGTCACCCTGGAGGAGCGCGAACTGTCCAAGTACGGCCGGGACCTGGCCAGTACGACCGCCAACTCCACGCCGATCCTCGTCGCCGGCCTGTGCTACCTGCTGGTCACGATCCCGCTCGGCTTCGTGGTGCGGCGCATGGAGGCGAAGGCCCGGGAGGCCGTGCGATGACACCCGACACCAGCCGGCCCGAGATCCGGGTCGAGGACCTGCACAAGTCCTTCGGCGACAACGAGGTGCTGCGCGGCATCGACCTGGAGATCGGCCAGGGCGAGGTGGTGTGCGTCATCGGCCCCTCGGGCTCCGGCAAGTCGACGCTGCTGCGCTGCGTCAACCTCCTGGAGGAGCCGACCGGAGGCCGGGTGTTCGTGGGCGGCACGGAGCTGACCGACCCCGACGTCGACATCGACGCCGTACGCCGCCGCATCGGCATGGTCTTCCAGCAGTTCAACCTCTTCCCGCACCTCTCGGTGACCGAGAACCTCATTCTGCCGCAGCGCCGGGTCCTCAAGCGGGACAAGGTGCAGGCGGCGCGCGTGGCCGCCGAGAACCTCGCACGCGTCGGCCTGACCGAGAAGGCGGACGCCTACCCAGCCTCCCTCTCCGGCGGCCAGCAGCAGCGCGTGGCGATCGCCCGCGCGCTGTCGATGGGCCCCGAGGTGATGCTCTTCGACGAGCCGACCTCTGCCCTCGACCCCGAACTGGTCGGCGACGTCCTCGCGGTGATGCGGATGCTGGCCCGCGAGGGCATGACCATGATGGTGGTCACCCACGAGATGACCTTCGCCCGGGAGGTCGCCGACCGGGTCGTCTTCATGGACGGCGGGGTCATCGTCGAGGACGGCACCCCGGACCAGGTGATCGGCGACCCCACCCACGAACGCACCCGCCACTTCCTGTCCCGGCTGCTGAACCCGGCGATGGCCCAGGTCGAGGAGGAATCCGCGGACTAGGCCCGGTCCCCGAGGTGCCGCGCGGGGCCGGCCGCCGGGCCCCGTCGATGGGGGACTTCCCGTCGTCCTAGGCTGAGGCCCATGAGCGATCAACCGGTGCTGCACGTGAGGGGCCGGGTCCTGGCGGGGCCCGACGACGTCCGGGACGAGCTGTGGGTGATCGGCGGCCGCGTCTCCTACGACCGTCCCGCCGGGGTCCGGGACGTCACGGCCGTCGAGGGCTGGACGCTGCCCGGCCTCGTCGACGCGCACTGCCACGTCGGCCTCGGCCCGCAGGGCCCGGTCGACGCGGCCACCGCCGAGAAGCAGGCCCTCACCGACCGCGAGGCCGGCACCCTGCTGATCCGGGACGCCGGGTCGCCCTCCGACACCCGCTGGGTCGACGACCGCGCGGACCTCCCGAAGATCATCAGGGCCGGCCGGCACATCGCCCGCACCCGCCGCTACATCAGGAACTTCGCCCACGAGATCGAGCCGCCCGACCTGGTCGCCCACGTCGCCCAGGAGGCCCGGCTCGGCGACGGCTGGGTCAAACTGGTCGGCGACTGGATCGACCGCGACCTCGGCGACCTGGCTCCCAGCTGGCCGCGGGACGCGGTGCAGGCGGCGATCGCCGAGGCGCACCGGCTCGGCGCCCGGGTCACCGCGCACTGCTTCGCCGAGGACTCGCTCCAGGACCTGGTCGAGGCAGGCATCGACTGCGTCGAGCACGCCACGGGCCTGACGGACGAGCTGATCCCGCTCTTCGCCGAACGAGGCGTCGCCATCGTCCCGACCCTCGTCAACATCGCCACCTTCCCGAGCCTCGCGGCCGGCGGCGAGGCCAGGTTCCCGCGCTGGTCGGCCCACATGCGCCGGCTCCACGAGCGCCGCTACGACACCGTCCGCGCCGCCTACGACGCCGGCATCCCGGTGTACGTCGGCACTGACGCCGGCGGCTCCCTCGCGCACGGCCTGGTCGCGGGCGAGGTCGCCGAGCTGGTCACCGCCGGCATCCCGGCCGTCGACGCGCTCGCGGCGACCAGCTGGGCCGCCCGCGCCTGGCTCGGCAGGCCCGGCCTGGAGGAGGGCGCACCGGCGGACCTGGTGGTGTACGAGAGCGACCCGCGCGCGGACGTACGCGTCCTCGCGTCCCCCCGTCGGGTGGTGCTGAACGGGCGGGTCGTCGAGTAGAGGAACGTCTGTGCGCACGGCCTCGAATGAACGAGCGGAAAGTCCACTAATGAGTGAAGTCACGCAGGATCGCCGCCCGTTCACCCTCAGTGCGTAATTCTTGGCGGGTCCCGAGCAAGTTTCCTCTGGGGGTCCCACCACCTTGAACAGCGACACATTCCGTATGCCCGCACGCCGTCTCGCGACCGTCGCCACGGCCACCGCCCTGGCCGTCGGTCCCGCGGTCCTGGCGGGCGCGGGCACCGCGCACGCGACCACCGGCCAGGGTCGCGCGAGCGCGGTCGTCCTGCGCACCGGCCTCGACGTCTCCCTCCTCGACAAGACCGTGAACGTCCCGCTCGCGGTCTCCCTGAACGAGGTCCAGGCACCGCGCAGCGCCGACCGCACCGCGCTCACCGCCACGCTCGACGGAGTCGACGGCGGCAAGCCGTTCAACGTCCTGAGCGCCGACGTCTCCTCGGCGAAGGCGACCGTCTCCGACGGCGTGGCCGAGGGCTCGGTCCACCTGGCCCACGCCCGGCTGCACCTGCCGGGCCTGCCCCTGCTGTCCCTCGTGGAACTCGGCACCGTCACCTCGAAGGCCACCTGCGAGACCGGCAGGCAGCCGGTGGCCGAAGCCAACGTGCTCGGCGCCGTCACCGTCCTCGGCAAGCGGGTCACGCTGAGCGCCGGCGGCCCCACCGACGTCCGTGTCCCCGGCGTCGGCGAGGTCCGCCTGGACCTGTCCAGGCGCGCGACGACCTCCACGACGGCGGCGGCCAGCGCCCTGGAACTCAAGATCTCCGTGAACCCGCTGAAGCTGAACGTCGCCGACGTGGAGGGAACGCTCACCCTGGCGAAGGCGACCTGCGAGACACCGCAGGCCCAGGCCGCTCCGTCCGACCAGGCCGCTCCGTCCGACCAGGCCGACGCGTCCGGCGCGGCCGGTCCCGTGACCGACGTCAAACCCCAGGGCGCCCCGGCGAAGGAGACCGACCTGGCCGAGACGGGCGGCAGTTCACTGACGCCGTACGTGGCGGGAGGCGCGCTGGCGCTGCTCCTGGCGGGCGCGGGGGCGGTGACCGTCGCCCGACGCAGGCGATAGCGCCCGTCAGGGGCGCGGGGAGCTGTGCGACCGGCCACCGGCGACCGTCCGTCGACAACGGCGCGCAGCCCCCGCTCTCCTCACCCCCGGACCAGGGTCAGCGCCCGGTCCAGCGCCTGCAGGAACCCGTTCACCGTCCCGCGGTCCCGGACGGCTATCCGCAGCCACTCCTCGTCCAGCCCGGGAAAGGTGTCCCCGCGCCGCACCGCGTAGCCCAGCACCCGCAACTGCCGCCGCACCGCGGCCGCCTGGGCCATCCGTACGAGCACGAACGGCCCCTCGGCGGGCCCCGCCACCCTTACCCCCTCCGGCGCGAACTCCTCGAGACCCGCGACCAGATGGGCCCGGTCGGCCGCCGCCCGGTGCGCCGCGTGCGCGGCCTCCGCCAGCGCCCGGGGCGCCGCACACGCCTCGGCCGCCACCAGCGCCGGCGCCGACACCGGCCACAGGGGCTGCGCCCGGGCCAGCCGCTCGACGGTCCGCGGACCGGCCAGCACGTAGCCGATCCGCAGCCCGGCCAGCCCCCACGTCTTCGTCATGCTCCGCAGCACCACGAGCCCCGGCACGTCGGTCCGCCCGGCCAGCGCTTCCCGCTCACCGGGCACCGCGTCCATGAACGCCTCGTCCACCACCAGCGTCCGGCCGGGGCGGGCGAGCCGGGCGACGGTGTCGGCGGGGTGCAGCACCGACGTCGGGTTCGTCGGATTGCCGATCACCACCAGGTCGGCGTCCTGCGGCACGGCCGCGGGATCGAGCCGGAACCCGTCCTCCTCCCGCAGCAGCACCCGGCCCACGGTGTGCCCGGCGTCCCGCAGCGCCACCT
This sequence comes from Streptomyces sp. NPDC101237, assembly GCF_044767465.1. NCBI lineage: Bacteria > Bacillati > Actinomycetota > Actinomycetes > Kitasatosporales > Streptomycetaceae > Streptomyces > Streptomyces sp. NPDC101237. The sequence goes on from NZ_JBIWNY010000030.1 coordinate 25,338, forward strand.
CCGGCTCGGTGAACTGCGGATGCACCACCACCGGCCGCCGCACCTCCAGCGCCCGCGCCAGCAGCACGAACGCCTCCGCCGCGCCCGCCGTCAGCAGCACCCGCTCCACCGGCAGCCCGTGCCGCGCCGCGACCGCCGCCCGCGCGGCCCGCCCGTCGGGATAGGCGGCGAGAGCGCCCAGCGAGTCGGCGATCCGCTCGCGCAGCCAGATCGGGGGCGTACCGGCGCGCACGTTGACCGCGAGGTCGACCAGGGCCGACCCGTCGTCACGGACCTCGGCGTCGCCGTGGTGGCGCAGATCGTGCGGTCCCTCCGGGCCGCCGTCAGTGCGCATGCGCGTGGCCGCCGTGGTGATGGTGGTGTCCGTGCCCGTGGCCCTCGTCGTCGGGATGGAAGTGCGGCTGCTGCGGCAGGCCCACCTTGTCCTCGAAGCCGGGCATCGCGATCCGGTACACGCACGAGTCGCAGTTCATCCGCACCTGGTCCGCGGCCGCCTCCCGGTACCGCTCCATCACCAGGTCGAGCAGTTCCGGCTCGGGCCCGATGACGTCGGCCGAGCGCACCTCCGCCTCGGGATGCGCGGCCGCCCAGCCCTCGGTCTGCTGCCGCACCCGCTCCGGCAGGATGCCGGTGAACAGGAAGTACGGGAGGACGACGATCCGCCGCGCCCCGAGGCGCAGACACCGGTCGAGTCCGCTCGGCACGTCCGGCGCGGCCAGCGACACGAACGCCGTCTCCACCCCTGCGTACCCGCGCCCCTCCCACAGCAGCCGAGCCGCGCGGTGCACCTCGGCGTTGGCGTCCGGGTCCGTGGAGCCGCGGCCCACCAGCAGCACGGTCACGTCCGCGCGGTCCAGCGGGGCGCGTCCGCCGTCGCTGCCCAGCACCTCGTCCAGGCGCCGCTCCAGCACGGACAGCAGCGCCGGGTGCGGGCCGAGGGGACGCCCGTAGGTGTACGAGATCCCCGGGTGCCGTTCCTTCTCCCGGGCCAGCGCGGCCGGGATGTCGCCCTTGGCGTGCCCGGCGGAGACCAGCATCAGCGGGACGGCGGCGAAGCGGCGGACACCGCGTTCCACCAGGTCGCTCACCGCCTCGGCCAGCGGGGGCGGCGACAGCTCGATGAAGCCGCCGGCGACGGGCAGTTCGGGATTGCGGCGCCCCAGCTCCCGTACGAAGGCGCGGAACGCCTCGGCCCCGGCTTCGTCCCGGGTGCCATGGCCGGCGATGAGCAGGGCGGGCGGCGTGGTCACGGTGTCTCCTTCGACGTGGGGTGGTACAGCAGGGCGTTGAGTGCGGCGGCGGCGACCGCCGAGCCGCCCTTCTCGGACACGTTGCTCACGGCGGGCAGCCCGCTCGCGCGCAGCGCGGCCTTGGACTCGGCCGCGCCGACGAAACCGACGGGCAGACCGATGACGAGCGCGGGAGCGGCGTCCAGGGTCAGCAACTCCTCCAGCGCGGTCGGTGCGTTGCCGATCACCCACAGGGCGCCGGGGCCGACCTGCTCGTGGGCGAGCCGGATCGCGTGCGCCGAACGGGTCAGCCCGGGACGGGACTCGGCGTCGCGCAGCCGGCACACCGTCTCGCGGCGGGTGATGCCGGCGGCGACCATCTCGACGTCCACGACCACCGGCGCCCCGGCGTGCAGCGCGGCGTGCGCCGCCGCCAGGTCGGCCTCGTCCGTCACGATGTCGGTCGCGTAGTCCAGGTCGGCCGCGGAGTGGATGACCCGCTCCACGACGGCGCGGGTCAGCGGCGGCAGGTGCGAGGTGTCCAGGCGGGCCCGCAGGCGCCGGTAGGACTCCTCCTCGATGGGGTGGACGACCCGGTTCACTCGGCCTCCTTCGAAGCGCTCTCCTGCCAGCGGTACCCGCGCGGGGTGACCATGCGCCCGGCGACGTTGCGGGTGGCGGTGTTGCCGACGGTCACGACGGTCATCATGTCCACCCACGCCGGATCCAGCCCGCCGAGGGTGGTCAGCCGGCTCGACTCGTCGGGGCGCGAGGCGTTGCGCACGACGCCGACGGGGGTCGTCGGCTCGCGGTGCCCGGCGAGGATCGAGAGCGCCTTCGGCAGCTGCCAGTGGCGGCCCCGCGAACGCGGGTTGTAGAAGGTCACCACGAGGTCCGCCTCGGCGGCGGCCCGGACCCGGCGTTCGATGACCTCCCACGGCGTGTGCAGGTCGGACAGGCTGATGGAGACGTGGTCGTGGCCGAGCGGCGCGCCGAGGACGGCCCCGGCGGCGAGCGCCGCGGTGACGCCCGGCACACCGATCACGTCGATGTCGTCGGAGGCCTCGGCGAGGGCGGGCGAGGCCATCGCGTACACGCCGGCGTCACCGCTGCCGATCAGCGCGACGGCGTGCCCGGCCCGCGCCTCGGCGACCGCGGTCCGGGCGCGCTCCTCCTCCGCGCCGAGCCCGGACTCCAGGACCCGGGTGCCGGGCCGCAGCAGGTCGCGGATCTGGTCGACGTACTGGTCGAGCCCGACGAGCACGGAGGCACGCCGGAGTTCGGCCCCGGCACGCGGGGTGAGCAGGTCGCGGGCGCCGGGCCCGAGCCCGACGACCGCCAGCCGCCCGCGCGGCGGCCGCCGCACGACGGCACAGGTCGCCATCGCCGGCCGGGCGTCCGACTTCCTTTTGGGGACGAGGAGTTCGCCGCCGCGCAGCAGGGCGGCCGCCTCCGCGACGGACGGCGTGCCGACGGCGGCCAGCGGCGCCTCGGACGGGTGGGGCACCGTCACCCGGGCCAGCTCCCCGGCCGTGTAGGTCACCAGGGGAACCCCGAGCCGCGCGGCCGCCGCCACGATGCCGGGCTCCTCGGCCTTGGCGTCGACGGTGGCGAGTTCGGCGACGCTGCGCGGGGACAGCCCGGCGTCCCGCAGCGCCCCTTCGACCAGCGCGTACACCTCGTCGGCCGGGGCACCCCTGGAGGCACCGACGCCGACCACCAGGGACGGCGGCCGCAACAGCACCTCGCGCTCGCCCGGTTCGGCCGCGCGGTCGGTGAGCCGGACCGTGTACGCCCCCTCCGCGGCGAACGGCAGCGCCGGCAGCGGCCAGGCCGAGTCGGCCCGCAGCGCGACCGGTTCGCCGTCCAGGAGGGCCCGCGACACGGCCGCCACCGAGCCCTCGACCGGGAAGCCGAGGGTGTCGAGGCCGGGCAGCCCGACGGCGTCCGTCGCCGTGGTCACCACCGGCTGCGCCGCCAGCAACTCGGCGACCTCACGGGCGAGTTCGTTCGCACCGCCCGCGTGCCCGCCGACCAGGGACACCGCGAAGCGTCCGCCCTCGTCGACGCAGACCACACCCGGGTCGGCGGTCTTCTCGCCCAGCAGCGGGGCGATCAGCCGGACCACCGCGCCGGTGGCCAGGAAGCACACCAGCTGCTCGCACTCCGCGAACGCGGACCGCACGGCGTCCCCGACCGGACCGTCGTACACCCGCGTGCGGTCCGGCCACGCCGCGGCCAGCCGGTCGCGGGCCGCCGCCCCCGCCGCGGTGGCGGAAATCAGGCCGATCACTGAGCAACTCCTTCGTCGGAACGGGGGACGCGATTCCCCCACAGCAGGAACACGGGATTGGCCGCCGCCAGCCGCGTGACATCACCCGGCAGCGGCGCCAGGCGCGACGACTGCAGCAGCACCCCGTCGCAGGAGAACCCGGCACCGGTCAGCGCCTCGCGCGCGGCCGGCACCCGGTCCAGCGCGGCGAGCGCGACCACCACCGTCCGCCGGGCCCGCAGCGCGCAGGCGCCGACCACGGCGGCCAGTTCACGGCCCCCGCCGCCGACGAACACGGCGTCGGGATCGGGGAGTCCGTCCAGGGCGTCGGGGGCCGTGCCGTGCACCACGTCCACGTACACGCCGTGCGACCGCGCGTTGGCCGCGATCCGTCCCACCCCGTCGGCGGTCTTCTCCACGGCGACGGCGGCCGCCCCGAGCCGCGCGCACTCCACCGCCACGGACCCGGAACCCGCGCCGACGTCCCAGACCAGGTCGCCGAGGCGCGGTCCGAGCCGGGCCAGGGCCAGCGCCCGCACCTCGAACTTGGTGATCATCGAGTCCCGGTGGGCGAACTCGCCCTCGTCCAGGGCCCAGCCGGCCGGTCCGGCCGGCACCCCGGCGACCGTGCGCACCGCACCGAGCGTCCGCGCCGGGTCCAGGCACAGCACCACGCTGACGTCCGCTCCCCAGTCCCGGCCCGCGGCCTCGGCGGGCGTGACCCGCTCCACCCGCTCCCGCTCCGGATCGCCGAGCGCGCTCGCCACGACCAGCACCCGGTCCGCGGGCACCGCGGCCGCCAGCTCCGCCGGTCCGGCCCCCGGCCCCGTCAGCACCGCCACCTTCGGATGCGCCCGGCACACGTGGACCGCGGTGCGCGGCCGCCGCCCGTGGGCGCTCACCACCACCGCGTCGTCCCAGGGCAGCCCGGCACGGGCGAACGCGGCGGCCACCGAGGACACCCCGGCCCGCACGTCGAGCAGCTCCGGCCCGAACCGTTCGGCCAGCGCTCGCACGATCCCGAAGAACCCGGGGTCGCCGGAGGCCAGCACCGCCACCGGCCGGTCCTCGGCGACGTACCGCGCGACGGCGTCGAGGGCCGGCGCCAGCGGCCCGAGGACGATCCGCTCGGCGCCCTCCGGCAGCCGGGCCGCGTCCAGGTGCCGGCGTCCGCCGACCACCAGCCCGGCCCCGGCCAGCGCCTCCGCCGGCAGCGGCGCGCCGGTGCCCGTGCCGAAGACCGTGATCACGTACTCGCCCCCCGTTCCCGCAGCTCCCGCCGGGCCTCGGGGTCGGCCTTGCGGAACCCGTGGAAGTGGCCGGGGTGGTAGAGGTGCGAGCGGGTGCCGTGCGCGGCCAGGGCGGGGCCGACCAGGAAGAGGGTGTGCTTCCAGAGCTTGTGCTCCTTGACCGTCTCCTCCAGCGTCTCGATCGTGCACCGCACGACCAGTTCCTCCGGCCAGGTCGCCTGGTAGGCGACGACCACCGGCGTCGACGTCGGATAGCCGCCCTCCAGCAGTTCCCTGACCAGCTGCCCGCTGCGCGCGGCCGACAGGAAGATCGCCATGGTGGTGCCGTGCCGGGCGAACTCCCGCACCTCCTCGCCCGGCGGCATCGGCGTCTTGCCGCCGCCGAGCCGGGTCAGCACGACGGACTGGGCGACCTCGGGAATGGTCAGCTCGCGCCGCGCGAGCGCGGCGACCGCCGAGAACGAGGACACCCCGGGCACGATCTCGACCTCGACGCCGATCTCGGCACACCGGTCGACCTGCTCCTGGGTACCGCCCCACAGGGCCGGGTCCCCGGAGTGGATGCGGGCGACCCGCAGGCCCTCGGCGCGGGCCCGCTCGTACACCGCCACGACGTCCTCCAGCGACATCGTGGCCGAGTCGAGGATCTCCGCGCCCTCGCGCGCGTGCCGGAGGACCTCGGCCTGGACCAGGCTCGCCGCCCAGATCACCACGTCGGCGTCGGCGATCGCGCGCGCGGCCCGGAACGTCAGCAGATCGGCGGCGCCGGGACCGGCGCCGACGAAGGTCACCTTGCCGGTGGGAGCGCCGCCGGGGACGGCGGCGGAGGCAGCGGCATCGGCCATGAAAATTCGGTCCTCTCTGGACAAAGGGTGTTACGGGTGCCGCTCGATGTGCGCTGGGGCCGGTCGATCGGATAGCAAGGGCACATGGCGGTCTTCGTCGCGCTCGGCGCGTTCCTGATGACGCTGGCCGGCGGCTGGACGGCACAGCGCGTGACCGACCGTCGCCACCTGGTCCTGGGCCTGGCCGGCGGACTGATGCTCGGGGTGGTCGGCCTCGACCTGCTGCCGGAGGCGCTGCGCGCGGCCGGCCGGGAGGTCTTCGGCGTGCCGGCCGCCCTGCTGCTCTTCGTGGCCGGGTTCCTGCTGGCCCATCTGGTGGAACGCACCCTGGCGCTGCGGCAGGCCGCGCACGGCGGCGCCGAGCACGGTCACCGGGCGCCCGAGGTGGGCCTGACGGCGGCCGGCGCGATGGTCGGGCACAGCGCGATGGACGGCGTGGCGATCGGCGCGGCCTTCCAGGTCGGCGGCGGCATGGGCACCGCGGTCGCGCTGGCCGTGATCGCCCACGACTTCGCGGACGGCTTCAACACGTTCACCCTCGCGAGCCTCTACGGCAACGCGCGCCGCCGGGCGATAGGCATGCTGGTCGCCGACGCCTGCGCGCCCGTCCTCGGCGCCCTGTCCACCGTCTTCGTCACCGTCCCCGAAGCCGTGCTCGGCGGATATCTCGGTGTCTTCGGCGGGGTCCTGCTCTACCTGGCCGCCGCCGAGATCCTGCCCGAGGCCCACCACGAGCACCCGGCCCGCTCCACCCTGCTGTTCACGGTGGCAGGCGCCGCCTTCATCTGGCTGGTGGTGGGCATCTCCGGCTGAGCCCACGGGGGCCGCTGGGCGCCGCGGGCCGGCCGGGCGCGCCGGGGCGGTCACAGTTTCCCGCCTCTGCCGCCGTCCCGGCGCGGCGGCGCGATGAGCGTGGAGAGGTACGGCAGCGGGGCGCCGTCGAGGTCGGCGGCGGGCCGGATGGACTCCTCGTCCAGGCCCAGCGCCGATCCCCACACGGCGTCCCCGGTCCGCCCGGTCTCCCGCAGCGCCTCGGCGACCGCGGCGGCGTGCCGCCCGAACTTGTACGCGACGACCGTCCCCGGCCCGCTCAGCGCGTCCTTCAGCACCTCGGCGCCCGCCGTCACCGGCACCAGCGTCAGCGGCTCGGTCCCCTCGGCGAGCACGGCACCGGAGCGGGCGGCGAGGTCCTGCATGGCGGTGATGCCGGGCACGGTCTCCACGACGACGCCCGGGACCAGCCCGGCGATGGTCTGCGCGAGGTAGGTGAAGGTCGAGTAGACGTTCGGGTCCCCGATGGTGGCGAACGCGACCGTGCCGTGCCCGCGCAGCAGCTCGGCGACCGTGGCGCCCGCCGCGTCCCAGGCGGCCTCGCGCCGCCCCCGGTCGCTGCGCTCGTTCAGCGCGAACACGACCCGGACGACCTTCTCGGCGCCCACGTAGTGCAGCACGGTGGCCTCGGCACGGCCCCGCTCCCCGGTGTCCATCACGGGCACCACGACGACGTCGGCCGCGCGCAGGGCGCCCACGCCCTTCACGGTCACCAGCTCGGGGTCGCCCGGACCCACCCCGACCCCGATCAGCCTGTTGCTCATGACGTCCGGCACCTCTCCACGAACCTCCGGGCCACACCGGGCTCGGACGCCCAGTGCGTGTGCAGGTAACTCGCGTGCACACCCCGCTGTACATGACCCTCGACGCGCGGCTGGGGGGCACGTACTCCCCACGCGGGCGTCGCGCCCGCTCCCGGCTCGACCACGGTCCGGTGGAACTCGTGCCCGCGCATCCGCGTTCCGGCGGCGGCCAGCACGCTGTCGTGCACGGCGACCGCGTCCCGGTAGCCCAGGGTGAGCCGTTCGGACATCCGCGCGCCCGCGTCCAGCACCCCGCACATCGGCAGCCCGTCCAGCTCACGGCACAGGTACAGCAGCCCGGCGCACTCGGCGGCCACCGGGGCGCCGCGGGCCGCGAGGGCGGCGACCGCCTCGCGCAGCGGCTCGTTGGCGGACAGCTCGGCGGCGTACACCTCGGGGAAGCCTCCGCCGACGACCAGCCCGGCCGTCCCGTCCGGGAGCCGTTCGTCCCGCAGCGGGTCGAACGGCACCACCTCGGCCCCGGCGGCGGCCAGCAGCTCGGTGTGCTCGGCGTAGGAGAAGGTGAAGGCGGCCCCGGCGGCGACGGCGACGACCGGCCCGCCCGCCTTCCCGGACGACGCCTCGTCCGGCGTCCCCGGAGGCCCGCCGGCCCGGAGCGGCGCCCCCGCGGCGGCGGCACCGGAGACCGCCTCTGCGGCGTCCCAGGCCGCACCCGGCACCTCCCGCGCACCCCGCGCCAGCTCCAGCAGCGCCGGGAGGTCGCAGCCGTCGGCGACCTGCGCGGCCATCGCCGCCACCGCGTCCACCGCCGCCACGCGCCGCTCGGCGACCGGCACCAGCCCCAGGTGCCGGGAGGGCGTGTCCACCTGGGGGAGCCGCCGCAGCACCCCGAACACCGGCACCCCGGCGGACTCCAGCGCCTCCCGCAGCAGTTCCTCGTGCCGGTCCGACGCCACCTTGTTCAGGATCACGCCGCCGACCCGGACCCGCGGGTCCCAGGAGGCGAAGCCGTGCACCAGCGCGGCCACCGACCGCGACTGCGACGACGCGTCCACCACCAGCACCACCGGGGCGCCGAGCAGCTTGGCGACATGGGCGGTGGACGCCAGCTCGCCTTCCCCCGCGGCCCCGTCGTACAGCCCCATCACGCCCTCGACGACGGCGATGTCACACCCGCGCGCCCCGTGCGCGAACAGCGGCCCGATCAGCTCGGGGCCGCACAGGTACGCGTCGAGGTTGCGTCCCACCCGCCCGGTCGCGAGCGCGTGGTACCCGGGGTCGATGTAGTCCGGTCCGACCTTGTGCGGGGACACGGCGAGTCCCCGCGCGGCGAACGCGGCCATCAGCCCCGTGGCGACGGTGGTCTTGCCGCTGCCGGACGACGGCGCGGCGACGACCAGCCGGGGGACGGAGGACGTCACCACTCGATGCCCCTCTGCCCCTTCTGCCCCACGTCCATCGGGTGCTTGACCTTGGACATGTCGGTGACGAGGTCGGCGAGGTCCACCAGCCTCTCCGGCGCGTTCCGCCCGGTGATCACCACGTGCTGGTTCCCGGGCCGGCCGCGCAGCACCTCGACGACCTCGTCGGTGTCCACCCATCCCCAGTGCATCGGGTACGCGAACTCGTCGAGCACGTACAGCTGGTACGTCTGCGCCGCCAGGTCCCGCTTGACCTGCTCCCAGCCCTCGCGGGCCTTCTCCTCGTTGTCCATCTGCGCGTCGCGCTGGACCCAGGACCAGCCCTCGCCCATCTTGTGCCAGGCGACGGTCCCGCCCTCCCCGCTGTCGCCGAGCACCCGCAGCGCCCGCTCCTCGCCGACCTTCCACTTCGCCGACTTGACGAACTGGAACACCCCGACCGGCCACCCCTGGTTCCAGGCGCGCAGCGCGAGCCCGAACGCGGCGGTGGACTTCCCCTTGCCGACACCCGTGTGCACGACGACCAGCGGCCGGTTGCGGCGCTGACGGGTCGTCAGTCCGTCGTCCGGTACGACACTCGGCTGTCCCTGCGGCATTACGCGGCCCTCCTCTGCACGTCCTTGACCAGCCCGGCGATCGAGTCCGCGCGCAACGCGTCGAGCGTCACCGCGGCACCGCCCAGCTCGGCCGCCAGCTCTCCGGCGAGCCCGAGACGCACCGGGCCCGACTCGCAGTCCACGACCACCGCGGCCACTCCGTCGGCCGCGAACAGCCGGGCCGCCCGGCCCGCCAGCGCGACCGGCTCGGGACCGCCGGTGGCCCGTCCGTCCGTCACCACGACCACCAGCGCGCGCCGCGCCGGGTCCCGCAGCCGCTCCACCCGCAGCACCTCGTGCGCCTTGAGCAGTCCCGCGGCCAGCGGGGTGCGCCCGCCGGTGGGCAGCGCCTCCAGACGGGCCGCGGCCGCGTCCACCGACGAGGTCGGCGGCAGCGCCACGTCGGCGGCCGAGCCACGGAAGGTCACCAGACCCACCTTGTCGCGCCGCTGGTAGGCGTCGAGCAGCAGCGACAGCACGGCACCCTTCACGGCGCTCATCCGCTGCCGGGCCGCCATCGACCCGGACGCGTCGACCACGAACAGCACGAGGTTGCCCTCGCGGCCCTCCCGGCTCGCCTGGCGCAGATCGTCCCGCCGGACCACCAGGCCGGGACCCGACCGCCCGCGCGCCCGCTGGTGCGGGGCCGCGGCCTGCACGGTGGCCGCCAGGTGCAGCTTGGTCAGGGCGCCCCGGGGCCGCCGCGCGCCCGTCGTCCGCCCGTGCTCGGTGCGCGCCCGGGACCGCCGCCCGGCGGCGCCCGCGCCGATCCCCGGCACGGTCAGCACCTTGGTACGGAACGGCTCGGCGGCCCGCGTCGGCGCCTGCTCGCCGGAGCCGCCCGAGGCCTGCGGCTCGCCGTCCTCGCCCGCCTCGGGCCGGGCACCCGTGTCGCCGCCCTGCGGGCCGCCGTCGTCGGGCGCCGGCCCGCCGCCGCCCCCGCCGGGACCGTCCGGATCGGGATCCTCGTCCCCGTCCTCGCCGGAGAACTCCTCCAGCGTCCGGTCCAGCTTGTCCTCGTCGAGGCCCGGCGCGTCGAAGGGGTTGCGGCGCCTGCGGTGCGGCAGCGCGAGCAGCGCGGCCTGCCGGACGTCCTCCGCCAGCACGTCGGTCCGCCCGGCCCACGCGGCCAGCGCGGTCGCCGTCCTCGCCATCACGATGTCGGCGCGCATGCCGTCCACCTCGAAGGCCGCGCAGGTCGCCGCGATCTGCCGCAGTGCCCCGTCGCCCAGGCGCACCGACGGCAGCAACGCCCTTGCCGCGACGATCCGTTGCCGTACCGCGGCCTCCTCGTCGGCCCACCGGGCCGCGAAACCCGCCGGGTCGTCGTCGTGGGCGAGCCGCCTGCGGACCACCTCCACCCGCTGGTCGGGCTCGCGCGAGGCGGCCACCTCCACGGTGAGGCCGAACCGGTCCAGCAACTGCGGCCGCAGCTCGCCCTCTTCGGGGTTCATGGTGCCCACGAGCAGGAACTTCGCGGCGTGCCGCACCGAGACGCCCTCGCGCTCCACGTACGACGCTCCCATCGCCGCCGCGTCCAGCAGCAGGTCGACCAGATGGTCGTGGAGGAGGTTGACCTCGTCGACGTAGAGGATGCCCCGGTGCGCGTCCGCCAGCAGGCCCGGCTCGAAAGCCTTCACGCCCTCCGCCAGGGCCCGTTCGATGTCGAGGGCGCCGACCAGCCGGTCCTCGGAGGCGCCGACCGGCAGTTCGACCATGCGGGCCGGGCGCGTCTCGAAGGCACCGGGCGGGTTGTGAGGGCCGTCCGGGCAGGCCGGGTCCGGGGCGGCCGGGTCGCAGGAGAAGCGGCAGCCCGCGACCACGTCCACGGTCGGCAGCAGCACCGACAGGGCGCGTACCGCGGTGGACTTGGCGGTGCCCTTCTCGCCGCGCACGAGCACACCGCCGACCGCCGGCGAGACGGCGTTCAGCAGCAGCGCCAGCCGCAGATCGTCCTGGCCCACGACGGCCGTAAAGGGGAAGGGGGTGGTCACTGGTCGCCCTCCAAGTCGCCTTCCAGCTCCAGGTAGGTGGCGCGCAGCCGCTCCAGGGTGTCCGCGTCCGGTTCGGCCCACAGGCCCCGGTCGGCGGCTTCCAGGAGCCGTTCGGTGATGCCGCGCAGCGCCCACGGGTTGGACTTCTTCATGAAGTCCCGGTTCTCCGCGTCGAAGACGTACTCCGCGCTGAGTTTCTCGTACATCCAGTCGTCCACGACCCCCGCGGTGGCGTCGTAGCCGAAGAGGTAGTCGACGGTCGCCGCCATCTCGAAGGCGCCCTTGTAGCCGTGCCGGCGCATGGCCGCCATCCAGCGCGGGTTGACCACCCGGGCCCGGAAGACCCGGTGGGTCTCCTCGCCGAGGGTGCGGGTGCGCACCTGGTCGGGGGTGGCCGAGTCGCCGACGTACGCCTCGGGGTTCTCGCCCGTCAGATGGCGGACCATCGCCACCATCCCGCCGTGGTACTGGAAGTAGTCGTCGGCGTCGACGAGGTCGTGCTCACGGGTGTCCACGTTCTTCGCGGCGACCGCGATCCGCCGGAACGCGGTCTCCATGTCCCCGCGCGCCGCCCGCCCGTCCAGCCCGCGCCCGTAGGCGTACCCGCCCCAGACCGCGTACACCTCGGCGAGGTCGGCGTCGGAGCGCCAGTTGCGGGCGTCGATCAGCGGCAGCAGGCCGGCGCCGTACGCGCCGGGCTTGGAGCCGAAGACGCGGGCGGTGGCGCGCCGCCGGTCGCCGTGCCCGGCGGTGTCCTCGTCGGCGTGGGCGCGCACGAAGTTGCTCTCGGCGGGTTCGTCCAGTTCGGCGACCGCGCGTACGGCGTCGTCGATCAGCCCGACCACGTGCGGGAACGCGTCCCGGAAGAAGCCGGAGATGCGGACGGTCACGTCGATGCGGGGCCGGCCGAGTTCGCCGAGCGGGACCACCTCGAAGCCGGTGACGCGCCGGGAGGCGTCGTCCCAGACCGGACGGCAGCCCAGCAGCGCCAGGATCTCGGCGATGTCGTCGCCCTGGGTGCGCATCGCGGAGGTGCCCCACACCGTCAGTCCGACGGACTTCGGGTAGTCGCCGGTGTCCTGGAGGTAGCGCTGCACCAGCGAGTCGGCGAGCGACTGGCCGACCTCCCAGCTCAGCCGGGAGGGAATGGCCTTGGGGTCGACCGAGTAGAAGTTCCGGCCGGTCGGCAGGACGTTGACCAGGCCGCGGGTCGGGGAGCCGGACGGTCCGGCCGGGACGTAACCGCCGTCGAGGGCCTTGAGGATGTGGCCGATCTCGTCCGTGGTGCGGGCCAGCCGGGGCACGACCTCCGTGCAGGCGAACTCCACCACCGCGACGGCGTCCGGGAGTTCGGTGCCGAGCACGGCACGGACCAGGGGACGGCTCTCGGCGACCGCCCAGTCGCGCTCCTCCATCCCCTCCGCGATCCGCCGGCACAGCTGCTCCAGCAGGTCGACGGCGTCGGAGGCGGTGCGGGCGGGACCCTCGACGAGGTCGGACAGCTCCGCCGGCACCTTCACCGGCGCGCCGGGCTCGGCGAGCAGTTCCTTCTCGGCCAGGCCGAAGTGGGCGGCCAGCGCGGCCCTGAGGCCCGGCAGCGCGTTCGCCCGTCCGCCCCACACCTGGGAGGCCCGCAGCACGGCCAGCACCAGGTTCACCCGCGCCTCGCCGGCCGGCCCGCCGCCCAGGATGTGCAGGCCGTCGCGGATCTGCACGTCCTTGATCTCGCACAGGTAGCCGTCGATGTGCATGACGAACTCGTCGAAGTCGGCGTCGTCCGGCTGGTCGTCGACGTGCAGGTCGTGGTGGAGCTCGGCCGCCTTGACCAGCGTCCAGATCTGCGCGCGCACGGCCGGCGCCTTCGCCGGGTCCAGGTCGGAGACCAGCGCGTACTCGTCGAGCAACTGCTCCAGTTTGGCCAGGTCGCCGTAGGTGTCGGCGCGGGCCATCGGCGGGACCAGGTGGTCCACGACGGTGGCGTGCCCGCGCCGCTTGGCCTGGGTGCCCTCGCCGGGGTCGTTGACGATGAACGGGTAGATCAGGGGCAGGTCGCCGAGGACCGCGTCCGGCGCGCAGCCGGCGCTCAGCCCGAGACCCTTGCCGGGCAGCCATTCCATCGTGCCGTGCTTGCCCATGTGCACGATCGCGTCCGCGCCGAAGCCCCCCTCCGACGGCGGGGCCTCCAGCCAGCGGTAGGCGGCCATGTAGTGGTGCGACGGCGGCATGTCCGGGTCGTGGTAGATCGCGATCGGGTTCTCGCCGAAGCCGCGTGGCGGCTGGATCATCACGACGACGTTCCCGAACTGCAGGGAGGCGAGGACGATGTCCTCGCCGTCGACGTAGAGGGAGCCCGGCGGCTCGCCCCACGCCTCGGTCATCGCCTCCCGCAGCCGTGGGTCGAGCTTTTCGAACCACGCCCGGTAGTCGGCGAGCGGCACCCGCGCGGGCGCCGAGGCGAGCTGCTCCTCGGTCAGCCACTCCACGTCGTGCCCGCCGGCCTCGATCAGCCGGTGGATCAGCTCGTCGCCGCCGGAGGGGTACGCCGTGACGCCGTAGCCGGACTCCTTGAGGGCGTCCAGGACCCGGACGGCCGACGCGGGGGTGTCCAGGCCGACGGCGTTGCCGACCCGGGAGTGCTTGGTCGGGTACGCGGTGAAGACCAGCGCGACGCGCTTGTCCGCGTTCGGCTTGTGCCCGAGCCGTGCGTGCCGTACGGCGATCCCGGCGACGCGTCCGGCCCGCTCGGGGTCGGCGACGTACACCGGGACGTCGTCGGGGCCCTGTTCCTTGAAGGAGAACGGGACCGTGATCACACGGCCGTCGAACTCCGGGATGGCGACCTGCATGGCCGCGTCCATCGGGGACAGGGCGGCGTCGGACGCCTCCCAGGCCTGCCGGGAGGAGGTCAGGCACAGGCCCTGCAGCACCGGCACGTCCAGGTCGGCGAGCGCCCCGACGTCCCAGGCCTCCTCGTCACCGCCGGCCGACGCCTGCGAGGCGTGGGTGCCGCCGGCCGCCAGCACGGTGGCGACCAGCGCGTCGGTGCCGGCCAGGATCTCGAACAGCCCGGCGTCCGCTCCGCGCAGTGAACCGCAGTACACCGGAAGGGCGTTGGCGCCCCGCGCCTCGATCGCCTCGCACAGGGTGTCCACGAAGGCGGTGTTGCCGCCGAGTTCGTGGGCCCGGTAGAAGAGCACGCCGACCGTGGGGCGGCCCGCGCGGATCTCGTAGCCGCCGTGCACGCCGAACTCGGGCATCTTCCGCGGCTCGGCGAACCCCTCGCCGGTCAGCAGCACGGTGTCGGAGAGGAACCGGGACAGCTCCAGGAGGTTCCCGGGCCCGCCCTCGACGAGGTAGCGCAGCGCCTCCGCGACCACACCGGCCGGCACCGAGGAGTCGGCCATCAGCTCGGCGTCCGGCACGGTCTCGCCGCCGAGCAGCACGGTCGGGATGCCGGACGCCCGGAGCGCGGCCAGCCCGTCCTCCCAGGCCCGCTTGCCGCCGAGCAGCCGGACGACCGCGATGTCCGCGCCGTCGATCAGCGCCGGCAGGTCCGCCGCGACGTCGACGCGCGTCGGATTGCCGATCCGGTAGCCGGCACCGGTGGCGGCGCGGGCCGCCAGCAGATCGGTGTCGGCTGTCGACAACAACAACACAGTGCTCATGCGGGTGCTCCCGGTGGAATGAAGGGCAGTCCTTGCGGCGCGCCCGACTCGATGAGCCGCCAGAGCGCGTCGGTGTCCGCGTGCTGTTCGATCAGGTCGCCGAGCCGGTCGAGCTGCTCCTCGCGCAGCGCGGCGAACGAGGTGTCCGGGGCGGGCACGAACCGGCGGCCCGCGGCGGCCGCCACCTCGCGCAGGAAGGCCCGGCGGAAACCGTCCGACTCCAGCGAGCCGTGCCAGTGGGTGCCCCAGGTCTGCCCGACCCGGCAGCCGTCCAGGAAGGCCTCGCCGCCGGTCACCTCGGCGACGCCGTGATGGATCTCGTACCCCTCGACCCGCTCGCCGAGTGCCTCTCCGACGGGCCGCGTGAGGGTCTTCTCGCGGGCGAACCGGACCCGCACGGGCAGCACGCCGAGCCCGTCGACCAGGCCCCGGCGGCTCTCGACGTCGTCCTCGATCCGCTCGCCGAGGACCTGGAAGCCGCCGCAGAGACCGAGCACCGGCCGTCCCTCGGCGGCCCGGCGCCGCAGCGCGTCCGCGAGGCCGCGCCGGTGCAGCCACTCCAGGGCCCGGACGGTGCCGCGGGTGCCGGGGACGACGACGAGGTCGGCGTCGGCCAGTTCCTCCGGGCGGTCCACGAACCGCACCACGACGCCGGGTTCGGCGGCCAGCGCGTCCACGTCGGTGAAGTTGGACATCAGGGGGACGGCGCAGACGGCGACCCGCAGGACGTCCTCGCCGACGGGCGGGGCGAGGCTCGACTCGCGCACCGTGCCCCGCAGGGAGACCCGCAGCCCGTCCTCCTCGTCGATCCCGAGCCCGTGCCGGAAGGGCAGCACGCCGTAGGTGTGCCGCCCGGTGAGCCCGTGCAGCATGTCGAGGCCGGGCTCCAGCAGCGAGACGTCGCCGCGGAACTTGTTGACGAGGAACCCGGCGACGAGGGCCTGGTCCTCGGGGGAGAGCAGGGCGACGGTGCCGAAGAAGGAGGCGAAGACGCCGCCGCGGTCGATGTCGCCGACGACGAGCACGGGAAGGTGGGCGTTGCGCGCGATCCCCATGTTCACGATGTCCGTCCGGCGCAGGTTGATCTCCGCCGGACTGCCCGCTCCCTCACAGATCACCGCGTCATACGTGCTCCGCAGCGTGCTGAGGCAGTCGAGCACGGTGCCGAGCAACTGCTGCTGGCGGCCGCCGTGGTAGCCGCGCGCGCTCATCTCCCCGACGGGCTTGCCGAGCAGCACGACCTGGCTGCTGCGCTCGCCGCCCGGCTTGAGCAGCACGGGGTTCATCAGCGCGGTCGGCTCGATCCGGCAGGCCTGCGCCTGCATGGCCTGCGCCCGCCCGATCTCGGCGCCCTCGCGCGTGACGAAGGAGTTGAGGGACATGTTCTGCGCCTTGAACGGCGCGACCTTGACGCCCTGTCGCACCAGCCACCGGCAGATGCCGGCCGTGACGACGCTCTTGCCGGCGTCGGAGGTGGTGCCGGCCACCAGGAGACCGCCGTTGTTCATGACGCCCTTCCCGACAGCCGTCCGCGCAGCAGGGCCCCGGCCGCGCTCACCCCGAGCGCCAGCCATCCCACCCGGCGCGACAACCGCACCGCCCGCTGGATGTCGGCGACTTCCACGGTCCGTCCCTCCCCGTTCAGCACCGGCCGGTGCTCGACCCGACCTCCGTACGACAGCGTCCCGCCGAGCCGTACCCCGAGGGCGCCCGCGAACGACGCCTCCACCGGACCGGCGTTGGGGCTCGGATGCTTCGCGGCGTCGGACCGCCAGGCCCGCAGGGCCCCTCGCGGGTCGGTTCCGGCGACGGCGGCCAGGACGGCGGTGAGCCTGGCTCCCGGCCAGCCCGCCACGTCGTCCAGCCGCGCGGAGGCCCACCCGTACCGCCGGTACCGGGCCGACCGGTGGCCCACCATGGCGTCCAGGGTGTTGACGGCCCGGAAGCCGAGCAGCCCCGGCACTCCGGCGACGGCTCCCCACACCAGCGCGCCCACGACGGCGTCGCTGGTGTTCTCGGCCACGGACTCCACGACGGCGCGGGCGATCCCGTCGGCGTCCAGGGTCTGCGGATCGCGTCCGCACAGGTGCGGCAGCCGGGCCCGGGCCGCCTCGACGTCCCCGGCCCGCAGCGCGCGCCCGATCACACCCGCCTCACGGGCGAGCGACGTGCCGCCGACGACGGCCCAGGTGGCGGTCGCGGTGAGCACGACGGACGCCGCCGTCGACGGCCGTACGACCCGCTGGGCCAGCGCGCCCAGCGTCACGGCACCGCCCGCGCACAGCGCGGTGTGCAGCGCGCCCCAGCCGCGATGGTCCCGCCACAGCGTCCGCTCGACGGCTCCGGCCGCGCGTCCGAACGCGGCGACCGGATGGCCGCGGCGCGGATCGCCGAGCAACAGGTCGCCGAGAAGGCCGGCGGCGGCGCCGTACGCGAAGACGCGCTCGGCACCCATCGGCTCAGCCCGCCGCGGAGGCGGGAAGTGGCCGGATACTCAACCTCGTTCGGCAGCCACGCATGGCGAATTGTCCTCACTCAGGGTGTCCACGCCCTGGTTCGACGAGAACGGCGGTGAGAGTTCCTGGCTCGCGGGGACTGCTACCCCGGTGACAGTGGCGGGACCGCGCCGGATTCGCACCGGCTTCCTCTCATGCCGCCGTACTTGGCTCCGGAAGTCCACCACGCCCCCGGAAGACCCGTCAACTTGCCGTTGACCTGCGAGGGGAGTGTGTGGGAAGGCCCACACCGGCGGTTCGGCCCGGGCTTCTCGGGGCACGCCGAAGGCTCCCTCCCGCGGACCGGGAGGGAGCCTTCGGTGGTGCGGGCGATCGGCCCGCCCGGGTCAGGGCTTGGCGACGATCAGGTGGATGCCGTAGGCCACGGCGACCGCGCAGGCCGCGAAGCACAGGTAGGCGGCGGTCACGGCCACCGCCGCGGAGTTGCCCTGGGCGACGGCGCGTTCGCGGGCGGAGAGGCCTTTGATGCCGAGGGTGAAGAGGGCCACCATGCCCACGGTGACCACGAGGCTGACGCCGAAGACGGAGCCGATGGCTGCCCAGTCGATGTTCATGTCGGTTCTTCCTCGGGTGTCAGACGGTCGCGGCCGGGTCGGCGGCGGGGGCGGCGGGGGCGGCGGGGGAGGGGATGGTGGCCGTCAGGTTCTCGGTGACCGGGCCCGCGGGCGGCGGGGTGACGGCGGCCATCGCCGCGGTGACCACGCCGGCCGGCTCCGCGGGGTCGGTCTCGTTGACGTTCGCGCTGTCCACCACCTGGCGGCGGGAGAGCTTCCAGATGGCGGCGCTGGAGGCGGCGAGGAAGACGGCGACCGCCGCGGTGCCCCAGTCGCCGAGGTCCGTCACGGACTCGGCGAGCGCGCCGACGACGGCGGCCGCGGGGAGGGTGAGCACCCAGGCGACCATCATCCGGGTGGCGGTGGACCAGCGGACCGTGCCGCCCTTGCGGCCCAGGCCCGCGCCCATCACGGAGCCGGAGACGACGTGCGTGGTGGAGAGCGAGAAGCCGAGGTGGGAGGAGGCCAGGATGGCGGTGGCCGCGCTGGTCTGGGCGGCGAAGCCCTGCTGCGGCCGGAGGTCGGTCAGGCCCTTGCCCATGGTGCGGATGATCCGCCAGCCGCCGATGTAGGTGCCGAGCGCGATCGCCAGGCCGGCGGAGAGGATGACCCAGGTGGGAGGGTTCGAGCCGGGGGCGATGGAGCCGCCCGCGATCAGCGCGAGGGTGATGATGCCCATCGTCTTCTGCGCGTCGTTGGTGCCGTGCGCGAGGGAGACCAGGCCGGCGGAGGCTATCTGGCCGGCCCGGAAGCCCTTGCGGGTGGCGTTGTCGTCGGCGTCCTTGCCGATCCGGTAGGACAGCCGGGTGGCGAGCAGCGCCGCCAGACCCGCGACGACGGGGGCGGCGACCGCGGGCAGCAGTACCTTGGTGACCAGGACGTCCCCGTGGACCGCGCCGAAGCCGGCGGAGGCGACGGTGGCGCCGACCAGGCCGCCCATCAGGGCGTGCGAGGAACTGGAGGGCAGGCCCACCAGCCAGGTCACCAGGTTCCAGAGGATCGCGCCCACGAGGGCGGCGAAGATGACCTCGGGCCGGATGCCGTTCTCGTCGACGAGGCCCTTGGAGATCGTGTTGGCGACCTCCACGGAGAGGAAGGCGCCCACCAGATTGAGCGCGGCGGACATGGTCACCGCGATCTTGGGCTTGAGCGCACCGGTCGAGATGGTCGTGGCCATCGCGTTGGCGGTGTCGTGGAAACCGTTCGTGAAATCAAACGCAAGTGCGGTCACCACCACAATCGCGAGGATCAGCGAGAAGTTTTCCATTTACCCGAACAATCTTTAGAGGTCATCGGCTGTTGGACCGTAGGCAACCTGGGTGAACGGAAGATGAACTGAGTCGGTCACCATGGTGACCGAAATCGACATCCGGGGTCCCGCTCGCGGGAAGGGATGCGGCCGTCGGCCGCCGGCGGGTCCGCCGGGCCTGTCGCCCCTTGGCCCGGCGGCCCGCGGCGGACGCCTTCGGCCTCCTCGCCGCACCGGCGAGGAGATTCTGCTCACCCGGCCGTCCGGCCGCCCCCGCGTGACGGGAGCGCGGCCTGACAGGATCGGGTCATGGCTGAGCAGCGGCGGGACGGGCGGGACGGACACGGCGGCGCACCGGACGGGTCCGGGCCGCCCCGGCGCGAGGTGCGCGCCCAGGAGGCGGCGGCCTGGGGCGAACTCGTCGCCACCGCCCGCCGCACGGTGGCCGACGGACTGGTCGTCGGCACCTCAGGCAACGTCTCGGTCCGGGTCGGCGACACCGTCCTCGTGACACCGTCGGGCGTGCCGTACGACCGCCTCACCCCCGACGACGTGACGGGCGTCGACCTCGCCGGGCGCCAGGTCCTCGGCATCCTCGTCCCGACCAGCGAACTGCCGATGCACCTCGCGGTCTACGGCACCACCGACGCGGGCGCGATCGTGCACACCCACGCGGTGGCCGCGACGGCCGTCTCCACGCTCGTCCCGGAACTCCCGCCGATCCACTACATGGCCGCCGCGCTCGGCGGACCCGTCCGGGTCGCCCCGTACGCGACCTACGGCACCGACGCACTCGCCGAGAGCATGCTCCGCGCCCTGCGGGGACGCTCCGGCTGCCTCCTCCAGAACCACGGCACGATCACCTACGGCGCCACCCTGGCCCAGGCCCTCGACCGCACGGCCCAGCTGGAGTGGATGTGCCGCGTCTGGCTGACGGCCTCCTCGGTGCCCGGCCTGACCCCCGCCCTGCTCTCGCCGGACCAGCTGGCCGAGGCGGCCGAGCGCCTGCGCGGGTACGGCCGGCAGCCGGACTGAACCCGAGCGGCACCTTCCGCTGGCCGTCGTCCCGGTCCGCCCCGACACTGGACAGGTGCGCCCAGTCAAAGTCACCGCGGCCGCCGTCGGCGCCGTCCTGGCCGCCGGCGCGGCCGGGGTGGCCGCGGGGCGGTTCGCCAGCGACGCCGCTCTCAAGGCCGCGCCCGGCCGGCCCCTGCCCACCGAGCCCCGGCTCACCGTGCACGGCACCGGAGCCGGCCGCGTCACCCTCACCCGGGACCTCGCCTCGCTGCGCCCCGGCACCTACGGCCTGGCCGGCGACGGCACCCACGCGGTCGTCGGCGCCGTCCTGGAGTCCGCCGCGACCACCCCGGACACCGTCGTACGGCGGCTGGAGCAGGTGACCCACGGCAGCCTCGAAGCCGGCGACAAGGTCTGGCTCACCCCCAACGTCCACATCGGCAACCCGGGCGCGGCCCTGGGGCTGGACCACGCGGACATCGACGTCCCCGGCGAACTCGGCGCGCTGCCCGCCTGGTTCGTGCCCGGCTACCGGGACACCTGGGTGATCGCGGTGCACGGCCTCGGCACCACCCGCGAGCTCGCGATGAACGTCATGCGGTTCCTGCACGACCGCCGCCTGCCGGTCCTCGCCCTCGCCTACCGCGGCGACCTCGGCGCCCCGCGTCCTCCCGACGGCCTCAGCCACCTGGGCGAGAGCGAGTGGCGCGACCTGGACGCGGCGATCCGCTACGCCGTCCGCTACGGCGCCCGCCGTGTCGTCCTGTACGGCTGGTCCACCGGCGCCACCATGGCGCTGCGCGCCGCCGCCCACTCGTCCCTGCGCGAGCGGATCTCCGGTCTCGTCCTGGACTCGCCGGTGCTCAACTGGGAGGTCACCCTGCGGGCCCTGGCCCGGGCCCGGCACACCCCCGACGCGCTGCTGCCGCTCGCGGTGCGCGCCGCCCAGGGCCGCGCGGGCCTGCACGCCGACCACGGCGGCGACCTCGTCGACGCGGGCCAGCCGGTCGTGCCCACCCTGATCGTCCACGGCCCGGACGACACGGTGGCCCCCTGGGTGTACTCCCGCCGGCTGGCCGCCCGCCACCCCGACCTCATCGCCCTGCACGCCGTGCCGGACGCGCCGCACGGAGCCATGTGGAACCCCGACCCCGAGCGGTACGAGGAGCGGCTGCGCCGGTTCCTCACGCCTCTCATGTGATGGCGCCTCTCCGGTGACGTCGGCGCCCCCGCGATGCCGGCACATCTCCGCTCCCGCGAGCTGGGATCTGATGCGCGGCGTGTCCGGCGGGCGCCCGGACCGCTTCCCGCCTCCTCCCGGCATGAGGCGGAGGCCCTGATTCCAGTCGGTCGCGGAGGTTCCGTTTAAGGCCGTACCACTGGCCTGAACATGTCTCCCCGCCTCCCTTCGGGCCCCGTGCGTTGGCCAGCCCCGTCGCCCGCCGTGACATTCCGTTTGGGTTTTCGGACCGTCAACCGGAAGACTGCACCCGTGACGTCCCGTATCCCGCGCGACTCAAGGCTTCGACTCGTCCGAACGCGACCCCTGGCCGCAGCCCCCCGAGCGATGAACCAGCGGCCCGCGCGCCGCCCCGCACCCCGCCCGCCCGAGGGCACCCCGGCCCCCGCCGAGCTGGCCAGAATGGCACGGTCCGGGCTGGCCGGAGCGGCCCGCGTCGCCCACTGGGCGGACACGGCCCTGGGTCCGGGCAGCGACGTGACCGGAGACGGCAAGGCCACCCTCTCCGAGGCGTCCGCCGAACGCGCGTCCGAGGATCTGGGCCTGACCCTCGCTCAGGTCCGCGCCGACTGGGACACCGCCCGCCTCGCCGGCCTGGTCGAGGTGCACGGCGACAGCGCACGCCCCGGCTGGCGCCTGCGGGCCTGGGACCGCGACGACAGCGCCGTGCTGCGCGGCTGGGTCGCCCTCTTCGACGCCTGGTCGCTCGCCCATCCCGAGCCGGCCGAGTTCGAGGCCGCCGCCGTCGCCGAGGTCGTCTCGGCCATGCCCCAGGTGCTCTCCTTCCTCCAGCTGTCCGCCGGTCCCGTCCCGGTCGAGCAGCTCCTGGACCTGCTCCGGCAGCGGGTCACCGAACTGCGCACCGAGCGCTGCGAGGTCTCCTACGAGACGGAGGCCGGGATCGGCGCCGTGGACGCGTCCGCCGCCGTCCCGGTGCCTGCCGCCGTGCCCGCAGGTCCCGCGGACCGGGGCCCGGCCGACGACCCCGCCCCCGCCGAGGAGGCCGAGCTGGCCCCCCTCCTCGACTGGTCCCTGCACGCCCTCGCCTCCGTCGGCGCGCTGACCTGCGGCGCCGGCCAGGCCACCCTCACCCCGCTGGGCAGCTGGGCGGTCTGGGTCAAGCTGGAGCAGATCTGCGTGGCCGCGCAGAGCCCCGCGGGCAACATCGAGGTCGCCGCCGAGGAGATGCTGCGCGGCTGCGCCCAGCTGCGCCCGAACGCGGCCCGCGCCGAGTACCGCGCCTGGCTCGCCGCCCGCCCCGTCGGCAGCGCCGTCGGCGAACTCGTCGCCGCCGCCCGGGGCGAGGACGCCCTGCTGCGCGGTCTGGCCTTCGAGGCGCTGCGCGTGGTCGGGGCCCCGGCCGAACCGGAGGTCCGCGCGGTCGTCGACGAGCCCACCCTGCGGCCGTACGCGCTGCTGTGGCTGGCCGAGCACGACGGCGTCGACCCCGAGGACGCCCACGAGGTGCTCACCCGCGAGGAGGCCACCTGGCTCTGGGTGGACACGGCCGCCGCGGTCGCCGACCACGGCGAGGCTCCGATGCTGGTCCGGCATCTGGAGTCGGCGCTGCAGCCCACCGTCCCCGTGCTGCTCGACGAGGTGCGCGCCGTCGGTCACCCGCGCACCGTGCAGGTCCTGGTCGCCCTCGCCGCCGCCCACCCCGACCCGGCGCTGGCCAAGGCCGTCCGCCGGGCCGCCTTCCAGGTGCACACCGGAGGCTGACGGGACGCGCGGGCCGGGGCGGGCGAGGATCAGGCCGTTATCTCCGGGGCGTAGGTGCCGAAGCTCCAGATGTTGCCCTCGACGTCCCGGGCCATGTAGTCCCGCGACCCGTAGTCCTGGTCCGTCGGAGGCATCAGGATCTCCGCGCCGTGGTCCACGGCCCGCTGGTGGTGTGTGTCGACGTCGTCCACCACGACGTACACCCCGGTCGGGCCCGCGCCCTCGAGCGCCGCGTCGAAACGGCCGCCGCGGCCCTTGGACCCCAGCATGACCGCGCCGTTGCCCTGCACCAGTTCGGCGTGCAGCACCAGGCCGTCCTCGCCCTCGTACACCGACAGCTCCGTGAAGCCGAAGGCCTCCGTCAGCTGTCTGATCGCCGCCTTCGCGTCCGCGTACAGCAGTGACGGATAGATGCTCGGCCGTCCGCCCGTCGTGCCTGCCATGCCGATCACTCCCCTCGTGTGCCGGTCCCTCGCAGGCCGTCGTCCGGCCCGTCGCACAGTCTGGCACCCGGCACCGACAACGCCGCGGCCGAAGGCGCCGCGCTCACCGGAAGGTGTCGCACTGCGCCATGTCACCGGTCCGGTATCCCTGGTAGAACCAGTCCTGGCGCTGCCTGGCCGACCCGTGCGTCCAGGTCTCCGGCGTCACCCGGCCCTGGAACCGCTCCTGGATCCGGTCGTCGCCCACGGCCGCCGCCGCGTCGAGACCGTCCCGGATGTCGGCGTCCGTCAGGCTGGTGATCAGCGGCCGGCCGGTCGACTCGTCCTTCGTGGTCGTCGCGTGCCGTGCCCACACCCCGGCGTAGCAGTCGGCCTGGAGCTCCACGCGCACCGCGTTGCTGTTCGCGCCGGTCATGTTGTCCTGCGACCTGCTCAACGTGCCCATCAGGTCCTGCACATGGTGTCCGTACTCGTGCGCCACCACGTACGCCTGCGCGAACGGGCCGCCGCTGGCGCCGAACTTGGACCGCAGCTCGTCGAAGAACCCGAGGTCCAGGTAGACCTTCCGGTCGCGCGGGCAGTAGAACGGCCCGACCGCCGACGTGGCCGTACCGCACGCGGTGGCGACCCGGCCGGTGAAGAAGACCGTCGGCGCGTTCGTGTAGACGCCGCGGCGCTGCTGGAACTCCTGCTTCCAGAAGTCCTGCACGCTGTTGACCACCGCCACCATCCGGCAGTCCTCCCTGGCGTTCGCGTCCCGCCCGGTACGGCAGCTCTGCTGCACCTGCGCCAGCGAGGACGAGGCCGGTGAGGGCGCGCTGTCGCCCGAGGAGAGCCCCAGCTGGTCCGGCCCGACACCGAAGAACAGGCCGAGGAGCAGCGCGATCAGCCCGGCGATGCCGCCGCCGATGGTCGCCCGCCCGCCCGGCACACGGCTGCCGCGCTCGTCCTGCACCTCGGAGGTGTCCAGGTTCGCGTCGTCGTCGAACTGCATGGGGCACCGCCTTCTGCTCGCACCGTCCCTGCATCCACCTTGCGCCCTCCCGCCCGGCACTTCGCGTCGATGGCCCGGCGACCGCCCGATCGGGCGACGTCCCGTCCCGCCCCCGCGTCACGCCCGCCGCCGCCGTACGGCCGTGACTACGCTCTGCGCCTGATCCATGGGACGAGGACGCCCGCCCTGGGCGCCGAAGGGGGGAGCGGTGCCCGTTCTGCCACTCGGAGCGGTGCCGCCCTCCGCCGCGGCGGACGGCCGCCGGTCGCGGCCCGCCGCGGCCCCCGGCCCCCGTCCGGCCGCCCCGGTGGCCGCTTCCACCGGCCCCCGCACGCCGGCTGCCGTCCCGCGCGCGGTGCCCGCCCGCCCCGCCGCCCGCGTCCTGCGCCTGGCGGGCCTGCTGGCCGGCGCCGCCGTCCTCTGCGCGGTCCAGCAGGCCCGCCCCGCCCCCTACGGCGACCACCTCACCCCGGGTCCGGCCGCGCGCAGCGCACGCGCGCACGGGGCGGCCGTCGAGGCGTACGACGGACGGACCCTGCGCTGGCGGTACGCGCGTGCGGGCCGCCGTCCGCTGAGCGTGCTGCCCGCGCGCGGGCACGCCATCGCCGTGTGGGACGACGGGCTGGTCACCGACACCGACGGCCGCTCCGTGCGCTGGCACCGGGCCCTGCCCGCGGCCGGCGGCTGGCTCCGCCGCCAGGGCGGCACCGGCGTCCTGCGTCCGCTGGGCCGCGGCATCCTCGCGGTCGTCACCCCGGACCGCATCGCCGCCTACCGCACCGCCGACGGCGACCTGCGCTGGGTGCTGCCCGCCCGCGCGGGCTGCGCGTTCCGTCCCGAACGTGCCGTACGTCACGGCCCGGCCCTGCTCGTCGCCCAGCCCTGCGCGGACGGCGCGTGGACCGCGCAGCTCATCGCCGTGGACGACCTCGGCCGGATCGTCCCGCACCGCGCGCCCCTCGGCAACGACCGCCCCGGCACCGCCCCCGCACGCCCGCGCACCGGAAAAGCCCTTGCGCCGCCCCGTTAGACTTGGCCCATGGCCATTCTCCTCGCGCATTAGACGGCGGGAACGTCCTCAGCCGCCCACCCGTCAAACCCCGTACGCCCTGGAGTCTGTCCGTGATCTCCGCCTCCGGTATCGAGCTGCGCGCCGGCGCCCGCATCCTCATCGAGAACGCCACCTTCCGCGTCGCCAAGGGCGACCGCATCGGTCTGGTCGGCCGCAACGGCGCGGGCAAGACCACCCTCACCAAGGTGCTGGCCGGCGAGGGCACCCCCGCCGGGGGCACCGTCACCCGCTCCGGCGAGGTCGGCTACCTTCCGCAGGACCCCCGTACCGGCGACCTCGACGTGCTCGCCCGCGACCGCGTCCTGTCCGCCCGCGGCCTCGACGTGCTGATCCGCAAGATGCGCGAGAACGAACAGCGCATCGCCAACGGCCAGGGCGCCACCCGCGAGAAGGCGCTGCGGCAGTACGAGCGCCAGGAGACGGAGTTCCTCACCAAGGGCGGGTATTCCGCCGAGGCCGAGGCCGCCACCATCGCCGCCGCGCTCAACCTGCCCGACCGGGTGCTCGGCCAGCCCCTGCACACCCTCTCCGGCGGTCAGCGCCGCCGTATCGAGCTGGCCCGGATCCTGTTCTCGGACGCGGACACGCTGCTGCTGGACGAGCCGACCAACCACCTCGACGCCGACTCGATCGTCTGGCTGCGCGACTACCTGAAGACCTACCGCGGCGGCTTCATCGTGATCTCCCACGACGTCGACCTGGTCGAGACGGTCGTCAACAAGGTCTTCTACCTGGACGCCAACCGCTCCCAGATCGACGTCTACAACATGGGCTGGAAGCTCTACCAGCAGCAGCGCGAGGCCGACGAGAAGCGCCGCAGGCGCGAGCGGGCCAACGCCGAGAAGAAGGCGGCCGCACTGCACTCGCAGGCCGACAAGATGCGCGCCAAGGCCACCAAGACGGTCGCCGCGCAGAACATGGCCCGCCGCGCCGACAAGCTGCTGGCCGGCCTGGACGCCGTCCGGGTCTCCGACAAGGTCGCCAAGCTCCGCTTCCCGGAGCCCGCGCCCTGCGGCAAGACGCCGCTGACCGCCGAGGGCCTGTCCAAGTCGTACGGCTCGCTGGAGATCTTCACCGACGTCGACCTGGCCATCGACAAGGGCTCGCGGGTCGTCATCCTCGGCCTCAACGGCGCCGGCAAGACCACCCTGCTGCGGCTGCTCGGCGGGGTCGAGCAGCCGGACACCGGCGAGGTGATCGAGGGCCACGGCCTCAAGCTCGGCTACTACGCCCAGGAGCACGAGACCCTGGACCCGGAGCGCACGGTCCTGGAGAACATGCGCTCGGCCGCGCCCGACATGGATCTGGTCGAGGTCCGCAAGGTGCTGGGCTCGTTCCTGTTCTCCGGCGACGACGTCGACAAGCCCGCGGGCGTGCTCTCCGGCGGTGAGAAGACCCGGCTCGCGCTCGCCACCCTGGTCGTCTCCTCGGCGAACGTGCTGCTCCTGGACGAGCCGACCAACAACCTCGACCCGGCCAGCCGCGAGGAGATCCTCGGCGCCCTGCACACCTACAAGGGCGCGGTGGTCCTGGTCACCCACGACGAGGGCGCCGTCGAGGCGCTCCAGCCCGAGCGGATCATCCTGCTCCCGGACGGCGTCGAGGACCTGTGGGGCGCCGACTACGCGGACCTGGTCGCGCTCGCCTGAGAACCCGTCCCGTCGCCGTGGGTTGATCGAATGCCTGATCCACTGGCTATGGATCATTCGGCCTATCGGTGATCCATCATCTGTGTGAGATCTCCTCGTATCGAGGTGTGTCCTACACCGATTTCCCGGCCGGCCCCTCCGTCTGCGAGGGGCCGGCCGTTTTTCGTTCCTGACCTGGCATTTCGTGGCGGAGCCCGTTCAGCCCCATGGACGCCCGGTGGCGGAATCAAAGATTCCGATTGTGGGGACGGGTTCCTGTCGTCACAACGATGTCTCACGGACCTTGCCGAATGGGTGGCCATCGCGCCCCGGAGGGGTGATCATGAGGAGACCAGAGCGCACTTCCCATGAGGAGGCACGGGTGGCCGAGACTCTGAAGAAGGGCAGCCGGGTGACCGGCGCCGCGCGCGACAAGCTCGCGGCAGACCTGAAGAAGAAGTACGACTCCGGTGCGAGCATCCGGGCGCTGGCCGAGGAGACCGGCCGCTCGTATGGCTTCGTCCACCGGATGCTCAGCGAGTCGGGTGTCACGCTGCGTGGGCGTGGCGGGGCGACGCGGGGCAAGAAAGCCGCGTCCTGACCCCGGGCGGCCCATCGGCTTCGATGGTGGCCACCCGGTCGGCCGACTGATCGGCCGGGTGGTTACTGTGCAGTCACTTAGCATGCCCCACGGCACTGCGTCATGACCGCACACATCGGAGGCGCCCCATGGCTTCGCCCGACCAGGACCTCGCTCCTGTTCTCGACAAGGACGGCGTACGGCTCACCGTCGACGACGCGCTCGCCACGGTGACGCTGACCAACCCCGCCAAGCGCAACGCCCAGAGTCCCGCTCTCTGGAGGGCGTTGGCCGAGGCCGGGCGGTCGCTGCCGGGGTCGGTCCGTGTCGTCGTGCTGCGCGGCGAGGGACAGTCCTTCTCCGCGGGCCTCGACCGGCAGATGTTCTCGCCGGAGGGGATCCCGGGAGAGCCGACCTTCATCGACCTCGCGCGCCGTGACGACGCCGGGCTCGACGCGACCATCGCCGAGTACCAGGAGGCGTTCACCTGGTGGCGGCGCAACGACCTGGTGTCGATCGCCGCCGTGCGGGGCCACGCCATCGGGGCCGGATTCCAGCTGGCCCTCGCCTGTGACCTGCGCGTCGTCGCGGACGACGTCCAGTTCGCCATGCGCGAGACCAGCCTCGGCCTGGTGCCCGACCTCACGGGTACGCACCCGCTGGTCTCGCTCGTCGGCTACGCCCGCGCGCTGGAGATCTGCGCGACCGGCCGGTTCGTGCAGGCCGAGGAGGCGGTGACCTCGGGACTCGCGAACCTCGCGGTGCCCGGTGCCGAACTCGACGCCGCCGTACGCGACCTGGCCGCGGCCCTGCTGGCCGCGCCCCGGGACGCCGTGGTGGAGACCAAGGCCCTGCTGCGCGACGCGAGCGGCCGTGGCTACGAGGAGCAGCGGGCCGCCGAGCGGCAGGCCCAGGCCCGGCGGCTGCGGGACCTGGCGGGCGTGGGCGAGTAGTCCGGTGCCGGCGGGGGGCAGGTCGCGCACCCGCCCCGCCGCCCGGCGCTCTCAGCCGACACCGGTCACCAGCACGGCCACCGTGGGCTGATCGTCCAGCGCGGCACCGACCGCCGTACGGACCCCGCGTGCCACGTCCGCGGCCCGGCCCCCGCCGGCCAGCGCCACCTCCACCCGCACGTGCCGGCGCGGCAGCGCGGTCCCGGAGGGCACCTCCCGGCTCAGCACTCCCGTCACCCGCGTCACGCCCGGCACCGCGAGCGCCACCGCCGTCACCCGCGCCCCGTCCGGATCCGTGCTCCCGACGGCCGGCGGCGGGCCGGGCGGAGACACCGTCCGCGGCGCAGCCGGGCCGGCGCTCAGCAGTTCGGTCACCCGCAGATCCACCTCGGCCACCGCGAGCCCGAGGCGGGCCGAGGCCGCGGCCGCCAGGACCCGCCGCAGCCGCTCCGCCGCCGTCGGCAGCGGCTCGTCCTGGCCCGCCGCGAAGTCCGCCGACAGCCGCAGCGGCCCCGGCGGCACGGCACCGGGCGGCGCCGGCACGACGGGTTCCGGGGCCGCCCGCGGATCCGCCGGCGCGATCCGCACCGCACCCAGCCGCACCCCCGCCACCCCGGCCGCCGCCCGCCGCAGCACCGCGTCGGCCGCCGCCTCCGTCACCCAGGTGCCGTCGCGCGGCCCGCCCAGCGGGAGCGGCCTGCCCGGCCCCAGGACGTGCCGTACCGCTCGCGTCCACCGGTCGTCCGTCATTGCTCCAGCCTGCCGCATCATCGGGGCACGACCGGGCATCCGCACTTACCGTGGTCGCAAGGCCACGATCGGAGAGGGGCGCACGGCGATGACGGAGATGACGACGGAGCCGGAGAAGGACCCGCAGGACCCGACGGCGCAGACCCGCAGGGCCGTCAGACGCGGGGGCGGTGACCCGGCGACCCGGGGGCGGACCACCATCGCCGACGGAGTGGTGGAGAAGATCGCCGGGCTGGCCGCCCGCGACGTGGTCGGCGTGCACGCGATGGGCAGCGGACTCGCCCGCACCTTCGGTGTGGTGCGCGACCGGGTGCCCGGCGGCTCCAAGTCGGTCACCCGAGGCGTGAAGGCCGAGGTCGGCGAGGTGCAGACCGCGCTCGACCTGGAGATCGTCGTGGACTACGGCGTGTCGATCGCCGACGTGGCCCGCGCGGTGCGGGAGAACGTGATCGCGGCCGTGGAGCGCATGACCGGACTCGAAGTGGTCGAGGTCAACATCGCGGTGAGCGACGTGAAGCTGCCCGAAGAAGAGGAAGAGGAGCCGGAGTCCCGGCTCCAGTGACGGCTGAGGGGAGCAGACCATGAACCTGGCCGTGGTCGGCATGATCGCCGGCATGGCGCTGGGCTTCGCCGGATACTTCGGCGGGTTCGGCGCCTTCCTCCTGGTGGCGGCGCTGGGCGCCGTCGGCTTCGTCGTCGGCAGGTTCGCCGAGGGCGACCTCGAACCGGGCGACTTGTTCCGCAGCCGCGACGACCGCCGCGACCGTCGGCGATGACCGGCGTGAACGGCGGGACCCACCGGCCCGCGAAGGCCGTGCCACCCGGCGAGCGCGGGGCCGTCAGGATCGCCGACCGGGTGGTGGCGAAGATCGCGGCGCAGGCGGCCCGCGAGGTCCTCGGCCCGCTCCCGAAGGACGCCGTGCCGCCGCACGCCACGGTGGTCGTCCACCACGGCACCGCCCGGGTCCACGTCCACCTCGAACTGGACTATCCGTCCGCCGTCGGCGCCCGGTGCGCGGCCGTGCGTCGACAGGTGACCGAGCGGGTAGGCGCGTTGGTGGACATGGAGGTGCGGGAGGTCGCCGTGCACGTCGAACGGCTGCACCCGGCCCAGACCCCGGGGAGGGCGTGATGAGCACCGAGCCGACACAGGTCGCCGAGAGGCCCGCCGAGACCGCGCCGCCCCCGGCCGGCCACGCCGCCCGCTTCTGGTCGCCCCGCCGCGCACCCGCGGCCCTGGCCGCCGCCGTCCTCCTGGCGGCGTCGGCCGTCCTCCTCTACGACATCGGGGCCGTGCGCGCCCACCACCCGGCGATGCACTGGCGCCGCGTACTGGCCCGGCAGCTCGCGACCCGGCCGCTCGACGACACCTGGGTCCTCACCGGCGCGGGCGTCGCCGCCGCCCTCGGCCTGTGGCTGCTGATCCTGGCCCTGACACCGGGCCTGCGGGACGTCCTGCCGATGCGCCGCAGCCACCCCGACGTGCGCGCCGGGCTGCGCCGCGACGCGGCCGCGATGAGCCTGCGCGACCGGGCCATGGAGATCTCGGGCGTCCGCCGGGTGCGGGTACGGCTGGGCCGCTCCCGCGCCCACGTCCTCGCCGTCTCCCACTTCCGTGAACTCGACGAGGTGCGGGCCGACCTGGACGCCGCCCTCACCGACGCGATCGAGGGCCTGGGCCTCGCGCACCCGCCCAGGCTGACCCTGCACGTCATCCGTCCCGGCCGGAAGGGCTGAACGATGCGCACGGTGATCAACCGCGTACTGACGGGGCTGGCGGGCCTGGTGCTCCTGGTCCTCGGCGGCGCCGTCCTGGCCGTCGGCCTCGGCGCGCCGTCGCCCTCCTGGTGGATCCACGACGGCCGTCACGACGTCCTGCTGAGCACCGCCGAACGCACCCACTGGCGGGACGCGGGCTGGTGGTGGCCGACGGTCCTGGCCGCCCTCGCCGTCCTGGTCCTGCTGTCCCTGTGGTGGCTGACCGCACAGCTGCGCCGGCGCCGTCTGCACGAGGTCGTGGTCGACACCGGGGACGGCGAGGGCGCGCTGCTGCGCGGCAGGGCGCTGGAGGCGGTCCTCGCCGAGGACGCGGCCCGCCAGGCGGGCGTCGCGCACGCCCAGGCGGTCCTGCGCGGCAGGCCGACGGCCCCGGCGGTACGGCTGTGGCTCCGGCTGGACGCGGACGTGCCGCCGCGTGACGCCCTGGACGACCTCACCACGCGGGCACTGGCCCACGCCCGGGACTCGGCCGCCCTGAAGAAGCTTCCGGCGGAGGTCAGGATGAGTTCGGTCAAACACCGCGCGGAGCGGGTCACCTGAGACCGCGTCCGGCTCCCGGCCGGCCGCACCCGCGCCGGGAGCCAGGCCGTCAGAACCCGTGCCGCATACCGCCGTCGACCGGCACCATGATCCCGGTCAGGTAGGACGCCGCGGGCGACAGCAGGAACGCGCCCACCCGGCCGAACTCCTCCGGCTTCCCGTACCGCCGCAGCGGGATCCGGGACTCGTTCTCCAGCCGGGTGGCGCCGGGGTCCGCCGACAGCCCGTCCAGCTCGCGGACCCGGTCCGTGTCGATCCGCGACGGCAGCAGCCCCACCACCCGGATCCCGCGTGGACCCAGCTCGTCGGCCAGCGACTTGGCGAACCCGGCGAGACCCGGCCGCAGCGCGTTCGAGATCGTCAGCCCCGGAATCGGCTCGTACACGGACGCGGACAGCACGAACCCGATGACACCGCCCTCCGCCAGCTCGGCCGCGGCCGCCCGCGCGAGCCGCACCGCGCCCAGGAACACGGTCTCGAAGGCGCTCTGCCACTGCTCGTCGGTGTTGTCGGCGACGAACCCGGCGGGCGGGCCGCCGACGCTCACGAGGACGCCGTCGAAGCGGCCGAACAGCTCGCGCGCCGCCGAGATCACCCGCTGCGGCGCGTCCGGCTCCGCGTTGTCCACCGCGACGCCCGCCGCGTTGGGCCCCAGCTCGGCCACCGCCGCGGCGACCCGCTCCTCGTCCCGCCCGGTCAGCACGACCTTCGCCCCGTCAGCGACCAGCTCGCGCGCCGTCGCGTTGCCGAGCCCCCGGGTCGCTCCGGTGACGACGTACACCCGGTCCTTCAGTCCAAGATCCATGGCCCCTATCCTGCCTCGTCGGTGCCGAACAGTGTGAGGGCGGTGTTCACCAGCCCGATGTGGCTGAAGGCCTGCGGGAAGTTGCCGAGCAGGCGGCCGA
This sequence comes from Streptomyces sp. NPDC101237, assembly GCF_044767465.1. Taxonomy (NCBI): domain Bacteria; kingdom Bacillati; phylum Actinomycetota; class Actinomycetes; order Kitasatosporales; family Streptomycetaceae; genus Streptomyces; species Streptomyces sp. NPDC101237. Next base: position 58,147 of record NZ_JBIWNY010000030.1, read on the forward strand.
GTTCCGGTTCGTACTCCTCGGAGAGCAGCCCCACGTCGTTGACGAGTCCCACCAGCCGTGCGAACAGTTCCCTGGCCTCGTCGGTACGGCCCGTCATGTGCAGCGCGTCGGCGAGCCAGAACGAGCAGGCCAGGAAGACGCCCTCGCCGCCCGGCATGCCGTCGACGCCGATCGCGTCGGTGTCGTAGCGGCGCACGAAGCCGCCGTGGCCCAGGCCTTCGCGGATCGCGTCCACCGTGCCGATCACCCGCGGGTCGTCCGGCGGCAGGAAGCCGAAGCGGGGGATCAGCAGCAGGGCCGCGTCGAGTTCGCGCGAGCCGTAGTACTGGGTGAAGGTGTTGCGCTCCGCGTCGAACCCCTTCTCGCACACCTCCCGGTGCACCTCGTCGCGCAGCGCCCGCCAGCCCTCCGGTTCGCCCTCCAGCTCCGGATGCTCCTCCAGGGTGCGGACCGCCCGGTCGGCGGCCACCCACACCAGCACCTTGGAGTGCACGAAGTTCCGGCGGCCGCCGCGCACCTCCCACAGGCCCTCGTCGGGCCGGCGCCAGATCTGCTCGAGGAACTTCATCAGCGAGCGCTGGATGGCCCACATGTGCGGCTTGGTGGACAGGCCCGCGGTGCGGGACAGCGACAGCGAGTCCATGACCTCGCCGTACACGTCCAGCTGGAGCTGGGCGACGGCGCCGTTGCCGACGCGCACCGGCGCCGAGCCCACGAAGCCGGGCAGCCAGGGCAGTTCGAACTCGGGCAGCCGGCGCTCGCCGGCCAGGCCGTACATGATCTGCAGGTCCGCCGGGTCACCGGCCACCGCGCGCACCAGCCAGTCGCGCCAGGCCTCGGCCTCCTGGTGGTAGCCGGCCGACAGCAGCGCGCCGAGGGTGAGGGTGGAGTCGCGCAGCCAGCAGAAGCGGTAGTCCCAGTTGCGCACGCCGCCCAGTTCCTCGGGCAGTGAGCTGGTGGCGGCGGCCACGATGCCGCCGGTCGGCGCGTAGGTGAGCGCTTTGAGAGTGATCAGGGAGCGGACGACCGCGTCCCGGTAGGGGCCGCGGTAGGTGCAGCGGGCCGTCCAGCGCCGCCAGTCCGTGACGCTGGAGCGCAGCGCCCGGTACGGGTCCAGCAGCGGCGGCCGGGGTTCGTGCGAGGGGTGCCAGGTGAGCACGAACGCGACCCGTTCGCCCTCCGCGACGGTGAACTCCGAGTGCGTGCCGAAGTCCTCGCCCCAGGTCCGTACGGGCGGTTCGCTGCGCAGCCACACCGAGTCGGGGCCCGCGACGGCGACCCGGCTGCCCCCCGAGCGGCGCATCCAGGGGACGACCGAGCCGTAGTCGAAGCGGATGCGCAGGGTGCTGTGCACGGTGACGCGGCCGCTGACGCCCTCGACGATGCGGACGACGTCGGGCGCCCGGTCGCGCTGGGGCATCAGGTCGGTGACGCGGACCGTGCCCTCGGGGGTCTCCCACTCGGTGTCCAGGACCAGCGTGTCGGGCCGGTAGGCGCGCCGCGCGCAGGTGGTGGCGTCCTTCGGGGCGATCCGCCAGTGGCCGTGGTCCTCGTCGCCGAGGAGCCGCGCGAAGCAGGCGGCCGAGTCGAACCGGGGCACGCACAGCCAGTCGATGGAGCCGTCCCGGCCGACCAGGGCGGCGGTCTGTTCGTCGCCGATGAGGGCGTAGTCCTCGATGCGTCGGTCCACGGATTCCGGTTTCCCGCCGGGATCGTGGGCCAACCAGGGGGTGAGCCGGGGGAGTGACCCGGCGCTCAGGCGACGGCCGCGGGTTCCGCTTCCGCCGCCGGCCGGGTGTTCTCGCCCTCCTCGCGGGTCCTGGCCTCGCGGCGGACCAGGACGAACCAGCCGTAGGGGACGCCGGCGGCGAACAGCCACCACTGGATCATGTAGGCGTAGTTCAGCGGGGCGTCTTCCTTGCCCGGGTCGGAGATCTGCTCCGGGGTGCCGCCCTTGGGCGCGGGCGCGGTCTGCTGGACGTAGCCGCCCAGCACCTGCCTGCCGAGCCGGCGCGCCTGCTCGGCGCTGTTGATCAGCATGATCTGCCGGTCGGGCAGGCCCTTGAGTTCCTTGATGCCGCTCGCCGCGGTGGTCTCGTCGGGCATCAGCCGGCCCTGGACGGTGACCCGGCCGGCCGGCGGGGCCGGCACCTTCGGGAACGCGGTCTGGCTCGGCCCGTCCGAGGAGATCCAGCCCCGGTTGACCAGCAGCACCTTGCCGTCGGCCAGCACGAAGGGGGTCAGGACGTGGTACCCGACCTCGTCGTCGGCGTTGGTCCGGCGCCGGACCACGACCTCGTCGGCGGTGTCGAAGGTGCCGGTCGCGGTGACGGTGTGGTAGCGCTCCTTGCGGGTCACCGCGTGTCCCGGCGAGGTCACCCGCTCGGCGGGCACCGGCTCGGCGTTCAGGGCCTGGGAGACGAGCGCGTTGCGCGCGCTGCGCTCCTCGTACCGGTGCTTCTGCCAGAACCCCAGCCGGATCATCGTGGGGATGAGAAGCAGGGAGATCAGGGTGAGGATCACCCACTGCCGGGTCAACAGGAAGCGGTACACCCCACGACCGTACAACTCGGTCGTGGGGGGCGTTCGCGCGGGTACCGGGTCAGACGCGGTCGACAATGCCCGCCTTCCCGGCCGCGCGGGCGCAGTGGGCACCGCAGTACCACTGGTTCTCGGCCTCGACGCCCTGGCCGATGATCGAGACCTTGCAGTGCTCGCAGACCGGGGCCATACGGTGGATCGCGCAGGAGAAGCAGTCGAAGACGTGGACCGCGCCCTGGGCGTGCACCTCGAAGGTCATGCCGTAGTCATTGCCGCAAACTTCGCATTTCGCCATGCGCCTCAGAGTGAGCGGTCGCCTTCGCGCGGGCGAGCGGACGCCGGGCGAGTCGCCTCGCAATCACCCGTTAGTAGGGCCCGGCGACATCACCCGATAGCGGTGCCCGGCGACCCGGTCACCGCTCGGCCGCCGGTGCCGCCGCCGGAGCCACGTCCCGCAGCAGCTGGCCGAAGGCCGCCTCGTCGACGACCGGGGTGCCGAACTGGCGCGCCTTGACCACCTTCGAGGTGCCCGAGTCCGGGTCGTTGGTGACGAGCAGGCTGGTGAGCCGCGAGACGCTCGTCGACACGTGCAGACCGGCCTCGACGGCCCGGTCCTCCAGGAGCTCCCGCTCGGTCGAGGTGTCCCCGGAGAACGCCACCCGCATGCCCTGCCGCAGCGGCCTGCCGTCCTCGAACCGCCCCGGGTTCGGATACGGACAGGCCGGACGCTTGCGGGACGGGCGCCAGCCGCTCGGGCGGTAGCCGCCACCGCTCGCCTGCTGCCCGATGCGGGGCGTCTGCGACCACTCCGTCAGCGGCCGGCACTCCAGCAGCGGCAGCCGTACGCCGCCCGCCGCGGCGGCCCGCAGGCTCGGCCGGAACGCCTCGGCCAGCACGCGCGCGTCGTCCAGCGCGTGGTGCGCCCGTCGCTGTACGACACCGAAGTGCGCGGCCAGCGTCTCCAGTTTGTGGTTCTGCAGCGGCAGCCCCAGCTCCTTGGAGAGCGCGATCGTGCACAGCCGCTGTTTCACCGGCGCCTCGCTCTTCGCGCGCGCGTACTCGCGCGCGATCATCTGCCAGTCGAAGACCGCGTTGTGCGCCACCAGCACCCGGCCGTCGAGCCGGGCCGCGAACTCCCCGGCGATGTCCGCGAACAGGGGTGCCCCGTCGAGGACCTCGCTCGTCAGACCGTGGATCCACACCGGGCCCGGATCGCGCTCCGGGTTGACCAGCGTGTACCAGTGGTCCTCGACCTCGCCGCGTCCGTCGAGCCGGTAGACGGCGGCGGAGATGATCCGGTCGTCGCGGGCCAGCCCGGTCGTCTCCACGTCGACGACCGCGTACCCCTGCGGATACGCGGCCGGCCACGGGGTGCCGGCGGAGACTGCGGTCGTACGGTCTTCGAGCATGGTCATTGAGGATACGGGCCCCGGCCGCCAGTCCGGTCCGTCAGGTCGCCCGCCGCCACGGCCCGTTCGAACGACCCGATCGCCCTTCGCGCGGCTGTGGACCACGTCGGCTTCAAGTTCCCCCCGGTGACGGACGGTTCGGGGTTCGGCGGGGAACCGGTGCCGGTGCGCGCCGCGGCGACCCCGTGGGGGTCCGTGTTCGACCCGGTCGCCGAACTCCCGGTGCCGAGCGCGCCGGAGGTCGCCCTCGGCGAGAGGAGCGGCGACCGGTCCGGTGTCCGCGCGAGGCGCCCGGGTCCGCGTCCGGGGACGTCGGTGCCGTCCTCGCCGGGGCCGGAGTGCGATCCTCCGTGTCGTGACGGAACAGACGCACGACGACGAGGCACACGGCGGAGCGCTCGGCTCCCGGCTGAACTGGCTGCGGGCGGCCGTACTGGGCGCCAACGACGGCATCGTGTCGACGGCGGGCATCGTCGTCGGCGTCGCGGGCGCCACCGGTGACCGCGACGCGCTCCTGACGGCGGGACTCGCGGGACTGCTCGCCGGGTCGATGTCGATGGCGGCGGGGGAGTACGTGTCGGTGTCCACCCAGCGTGACTCGGAACTGGCCGCCCTGGCCCTGGAGAGACGGGAGCTGAAGGAGCGGCCCGAGGCGGAGCTGGAGGAGCTCACCGAACTGCTGGCGCGGCGCGGACTGTCCCGGGAGGTGGCCCGCGAGGCGGCGGTCCAGCTCACCGAACGGGACGCCCTGAAGGCCCACGCGAGCGTGGAACTGGGCATCGACCCGGACGAGCTGACCAGCCCGTGGAACGCCGCGCTGGCGAGCTTCGTGGCCTTCACCGTGGGAGCGCTGCTGCCGCTGCTGGCGATCGTGCTGCCGCCCGCCGGCTGGCGGCTTCCGGTGACCGTCGGGTCGGTGCTGGCCGCGCTGGTGCTCACCGGCTGGAGCAGCGCCCGGCTGGGAGCGGCGGCGGTGGGCCCCGCCATGGTCCGCAACGCGGCCGGCGGCGCGCTGGCCATGGGCGTGACCTTCGCGGCGGGCACGCTGCTGGGAGCGGCGGGCGTGTAGCCGCGGCCGGGTGCCGTGCGGCCGGTTGGCGGAGATCACCAACAAACAAGCGCGTACCGTGGGAAATACTTGTGGGTAACAACGTCTAGCCCCGGGCGACCGGCGGTTCTACGGTGCCTCCATGCCGAACCTGCCCGATGTCGTGCTGTGGTCGATACCCGCCTTCGTGCTGCTCACCGTGATCGAGGTGATCAGCTACCGCATCCATCCCGACGACGACAGCGACGGGTACGAGACCAGGGACGCGGCCACCAGCGTCGGCATGGGGCTCGGCTCGCTCGTCTTCGACTTCTTCTGGAAGATCCCGATCGTCGCGATCTACTCGGCGGTCTACGCCCTCACGCCGCTGCGGATCCCGGTCCTGTGGTGGACGATCCCGCTGCTCCTGCTCGCGCAGGACTTCTTCTACTACTGGTCCCACCGCGGCCACCACGTCATCCGCATCCTGTGGGCCTGCCACGTCGTCCACCACTCCAGCAAGAAGTTCAACCTCACCACCGCGCTGCGCCAGCCCTGGACCTCGCTGACCGTCTGGCCGTTCTACCTCCCGCTCATCGCGGCCGGCGTGCACCCGGCCACGCTCGCCTTCCTCTCGTCGGCGAACCTCGTCTACCAGTTCTGGATCCACACCGAACGCATCGACAAGATGCCCCGGTGGTTCGAGTTCGTGTTCAACACCCCCTCCCACCACCGCGTGCACCACGCCTCCCAGGGCGGCTACCTGGACCGCAACTTCGGCGGCATCCTCATCGTCTGGGACCGCCTGTTCGGGTCCTGGGTGCCCGAGGTCGAGCGGCCCGTGTACGGCCTGACCAAGAACATCGACACGTTCAACCCGATCAAGGTGGCCACCCACGAGTACGTGGCCATCGGCCGGGACCTGAAGGCCGCCCGCACCTGGCGGGAGCGGGCCGGACGGGTCTTCGGCGGCCCCGGCTGGGCCCCGCCGGCCGCCGTCGAGCAGACCGAGGAGTCCGTGGCCGCGTGAGAGCGTCCCGGGCGCTGCTCGCCGCCTTCGCCCTCGCCGTCGCGGCCGACCTCGGCTGCCTGGCCGCCGGCTTCCACGCCGGGCACGTCGTCGCCAAGGTGCTCCTGATGCCGCTGCTGGCCGCGTGGGCCGCCCGCGCGGGCGGACCGCGGCTGCTCGTCGCCGCGCTGCTGTGCGGGTGGGGCGGCGACGTGCTGCTGCTCTCCGACGCCGGCCCCGCCTTCATGGCGGGAATGGCCTGCTTCGCCGCCGGACACGTCTGCTACCTGGTCCTCTTCCACCGCCACGGCCCGCCACGCGCGCGTGCCGGCGTCCTCGCCGTCGGCTACGCCGCCGCCCTCGTCACCCTGGTCGTCCTGCTCTGGCCGGACCTGCCCGCGGGTCTGCGCGGGCCCGTCGCCGGGTACAGCACCCTGCTGACGGCCATGGCGTACACGGCGCTCGCCCGGGTCGGCCCGGTCGCCGGGCTCGGCGGCGCGCTCTTCATGCTCTCCGACACCCTCATCGCGACCGGCGTCGCCGACTGGCCGCAGCCGCCGAGAGCCGACTTCTGGATCATGCTCACCTACGCCGCCGGGCAGTTCCTGCTGGTCCGAGGCACCCTCGACGCGCGGCCCGCGCCGGTGACGGCGTACCGTGAAGTGCGCCGGGCCACCCCCTGAGCGCACCCACGACCACCGCACGAGAGGGATCCTCGCCATGCGCGCCACCACCATCCACGCCCCGTACGACATGCGCGTGGAGGACGTCCCCGAGCCGGTGGTGCAGCTGCCCACCGACGCCGTCGTACGGGTGCTGCGCGCCTGCATCTGCGGCAGCGACCTGTGGGCCTACCGCGGCGAGGCGGCCCGGCAGCCGGGCCAGCGCATCGGGCACGAGTTCCTCGGTGTCGTCGAGGAGACCGGCTCCGAGGTGGGCACCGTGCGCCGCGGCGACCTCGTGGTGGCCCCCTTCATGTGGTCCGACGGCGTCTGCGACTACTGCCGCGAGGGCCTGACGACCTCCTGCGTGCACGGCGGCTTCTGGGGCTCGGTGGGCTACGACGGCGGCCAGGGCGAGGCCGTGCGGGTCCCGTTCGCCGACGGCACCCTGGTCGGGCTCCCCAAGGACGCGGCCTCCGACGACCACCTGCTGACCGCCCTGCTGACGCTCTCCGACGTCCTCGGCACCGGCCACCACGCGGCCCTCGGCGCGGGTGTCCGTCCCGGTGCCACCGTCGCCGTCGTCGGGGACGGCGCGGTCGGCCTGTGCGCGGTGCTGGCCGCCAGGCGGCTGGGCGCCGAGCGGATCATCGCGCTCGGCCGGCACGAGGTCCGCACCGACATCGCCCGCCGCTTCGGCGCCACCGACGTCGTCGCCGAGCGGGGCGAGGCCGCCGTGGCCGCCGTGCGCGAACTCACCCGCGGCCAGGGCGCGCACGCCGTGGTGGAGGCCGTGGGCACCGAGCAGTCCATGCGGACGGCGGTCGAGATCGCCCGGGACGGCGGCGCGATCGGCTTCGTCGGCGTCCCGCACGGCAGTGGCACCGGACTCGACCTCTCCGTCATGTTCGACCGGAACATCGCCCTGCGCGGCGGGGTCGCCCCGGTCCGCGCCTACATCCCCGACCTGCTGCCCGACGTCCTGGCCGGCACCGTCGACCCGTCGCCGGTCTTCGACCTGACCGTCGGTATCGAGGGCGTACCCGACGGCTACAAGGCGATGGACGAGCGCACCGCCCTGAAGGTGCTCGTCACCAACGGCTGAGCCGACCCTCCGGTCCCGGCCCGATCACGTTCAACTGATCGGCCCCGGCCGTGCCGTCAGGAGGCCCGACACCGCGACCACGATCCCCGGCACGGCCACCGCGGCCCGCGCGGGGACGTACGCGGTGACCGGGTCGGCCGCCGGCGCGGGAGCCGCCGCGCCCACAGCGCGAGCACGGCGACGGCGGCGACGGCCCGGCCGGTGCCAGGGCGGCCTGCGGGGCTTCGCGGCCCGGCCGCTTCCGTGGTCGGTCCGGGCGCCGTCGTCCGACGATCCCCGCCACCCGGCACAGAACCGGGCGAGGGAGAGAGGACAACTGACCGAGCGTCACTCCGTCTCTTCGGATTTCTCCGGCCGCGCGGGCGGTGCGGTCAGGCCCACACGGCCGGATCCGATCCCCAGGGCACCGGAGGCCGCGCCCAGTCCAGCGGACCGCCGTCGAAGCGCACCGGCGGCCGCGCGTACCGCAGCCGCCCCAGCGGTCCGTCCCGCTCGGCGAGCCAGGCCCGCGGCCCCTCGTACGGCTCACCGCCGTCGGGCCCGCGCTCCGTCTCCACCGCCAGCCATCGCGCCGTGCGCGCCAGCGCCACGCGTACGACCCTGCTCCCGCCGTCGTACGACTGCTCGGTCAGCGCGCGCAGCACGCCCGCGGCCAGCAGGTATCCCGTGCCGTGGTCGAGCGCCTGCGCGGGCAGCGCGCCCGGCCGGTCCGCCGACCCCTCGGTGTGCGCGATGCCGGTGGCGGCCTGCACCAGGCTGTCGAAGCCGCGCCGCCCGCCCCAGGGCCCGTAGCCGCCCCACGCGGAGACCTGGGCGACGACCAGTCCCGGCCGCCGTTCGGCCAGCGCCTCGGGGGAGAGGCCGAACCGGTCCAGAGCGCCCGGCCGGTAGCCGGTGACCACGACGTCCGCCGAGGCCAGCAGTTCCTCGAAGGCCGCCCTGCCGGTGCCGAGATCGAGCGTCGCCGAACGCTTCCCGATGCCGGTGTCGGCGTGCTGGTCGGGCAGTTCGGGCAGCCAGGGCGCGTCCAGACGCAGGACGTCCGCGCCGAGGAAGGCCAGGGTGCGGGTGGCGACCGGGCCCGCCAGCACCCGGGTCAGGTCCAGGACGCGCAGTCCGGCCGCGGGCAGCAAGGCGGCCGAACGGGCGTCGAGCGGTGGAAGGCCGCGCACCGGGGCCGTGTCCGGACGGGACCGCTCGACGAGCGGGCGGGCGGCGATCTCCGCCGCCTGCTCGTGCGCGGCCCACGCCCCGGGCGAGCGCAGCGCCACCGCGAGCCCGCCGGCGCCGAAGACGGCGGTCTCGACGTCCAGGGCGGCCCGGCCGGCGATCCGGTCCGCCACGTCGTCCGCCGAGGCGTCCTGCGGCAGCCCCAGCGCGGCGAGCAGCCGGGTCCGGTGGTGCGGGTAGTTGGCGTGCGTGCGCACCCACCCGTCGGCCGCGCGCCAGAACCGCGACAGCGGGGCGAACTGCACCGGGGCCCGCCCGTCGACCAGGAGCCGCCGCTCGCTGGTGAAGGCCGCCGCCACCGCACCGTCGTCCACCAGGACCGCCGGTACCCGGGCGGCGGCCGTGCGGCGCGCGCCCAGTTCCGCGGCGGCCAGCGCGCACGCGCCGACGCACGCGCGCGCGAGCCGTCGTACGGGAAGCCGCGACGGGAGCGTGTCCGCGCGGGGCACGGTCGTGATCCGCGCGGGCAGCGACGGATCGCCGCCCAGCGCGGACCACGCATGGTTGATTGCAGTCATGACCGCACTATGCAGTATTGACCGAATCAATATGTGTGCGGATACCTAGTGGGTCACCGCCGCCAGGGCGTCCACCGTGCCCCAGCCGTAGAAACCGTTGTGGTTCCTCGAGCCCTCGCACACCGCGTCGACCTTGCCGTCGCCGTTGATGTCGTACGGGTCGGTGCACGGCGTGGCGGTCGCCTCCGCGTACAGCAGGGCCTTCACCAGGGCCGGCGAGGCGTGCGGATGCGTCGATTTGATCAGCGCGGCGACACCGACGACATGCGGGGTCGCCATCGACGTACCGGCCATGTAGCCCCACCTGCCGCCCGGCAGCGGGCCCAGGATCAGGCCGCTGGTCGCCGGCGGCGCAGGGGTCTGGTAGGCCGTCGAGTCGCCGCCGGGCGCGGCCACGTCGATCACCCCGAGGCCGTAGTTCGAGAACGACGACTTCAGGCCCTTCGCGCCCGTGGCGGAGACCGTGACGACGCCCGGCAGCTGGGTCGGTATGTCGAAGCACTTGCGCGGGTCGATGACCCGGTCGCTGGGCGTGCCGTCGTTCGGCGAGACCGGGTCGGTGATCGAGTCGGCGGCCAGGTCGTAGCTCTCGTTGCCGGCCGCCGCCACGTTGACGGTGCCCTTCCGCTCCGCGAACCGCGAGGCCCGGGTGATCGCGTCGACGAGGGCCTTCTGGTCCGGGTCGGTGGTGCAGTTGAAGTACCACGGGTCGGTGTAATAGCTGTTGTTGGTGACGTCGATGTGGTGCTCGGCCGCCCACACGAAGCCGCAGACCACGGACTCCGTGTAGAAGTAGCCGGCGGTGGTGGCGACCTTGATGCCCGCCACCTTGACGCCCGGGGCCACGCCCGTGATGCCCACGCCGTTCCTGGCGCCCGCGATCTCACCGGCCACGTGCGTGCCGTGCGGGCTCTCGGTGGCACCGGGCCGCCAGGCGCCGTACGTCGTGTCCGGCTTGCCCGTGACGCAGTTGGTGGACTGCGCGGCGGAGAAGTTGGGGGCGATGTCCGGGTGGGTGTCGTCCACGCCCGTGTCGATGACGGCGACGGTGACCTTCGAGCTGCCGAGGGTCTTCTCGTGCGCCTTGTCGGCCTTGATGGCCGGCAGGTCCCACTGGAGCGGCTCCAGCGGGTCCTGCCCGGCGGCCGCCTTGGCGCCCGCCGCGGCGACCTGCCCGGCGCTGAGCGCCAGCGGCGTGCCGACGTCGGTGGTCGACTGCGCGGGCAGCGGGGCGTTGCGGGTGGCGCCCGCCGAGTCGACACCGGGCACCTTGCGCATGGCCTTGGCGAAGTCGGGGTTCGACGAGTGGACGACGATCACGCCGATCTCGTCGTACGCGATCACCACCGAACCGCCGGCCCGGTCGATCGCCCGCTGGACGCGCTGCGAGGTGCCGTGCCCCGCGCGGATGTTGACGACGTAGCTGAGGGACGTCGCGTCACTCGCGTCCGAAGCCCCCGCGGCCGTCGAGGCGGCCGCGGTCGTCGTGTCGGCGGCGGACGCCGAGACGTTGGGCAGGAACGCGAGGGCCGTGGCCATGGCCATGCCGAGCGGGATGGCGAGCGCGCGGCGGTGGCGCGACTGGGGCACTGTCATGTGGGTGAGCCTCCGGTTCGTTCGCGATACGAGCATGCCGTGCGGGAAGTCCTGCTGAGGGAAGGTCACTTGACCGCGCGGAGCGCGCCCGCGATCCCCGGGCCGCGGAAGCCGTCGACGTGGGTGCCGCCCGCGCGGGTGGCGTCCGTGACGCCGTCGCCGTCCGGGACGGCGCGTGCCGGCCCGCGTCGGGAACGCAGATGAGCCATGGGGTCTCCACATCATCCGAAAACGGGCCTGCCCGGGCCTGACGTGACCTATCTGGACAGGTACATGACGGGTGGTGCAGAGCGAAGCTATCTCCCGCACTCACCGGCCAGCAATGACCGGAGGCGACTCACGCGAACGACTTCCGAAAGAAACCGGGCGAGTTGAACCCGTCCACGTGTGGCGCCGTGACCTTGAGGAGGGAGCCGCAGCAGGATCGAGGCCCCCTGTGGGCATCACTTGCCGGAGTGGGCCGAACACTTCGTGTAGGCGGTCCGCATGTCTGTCCGAATCCGCATGTCCGTATCGCGAGGAGACTCCGTGGCCACCGAGACACCACCGCCCTCGAAACCGCACAACCGGCTTCCCTCCAGCGAGGAGTTCGCCGAGGTGCAGCAGAGTCCGGAGTTCGCCGACCTGCGGCACTCCCACCGCTCCTTCGCCTTCCCGCTGACCGTCGGCTTCATCGCCTGGTACCTGCTGTACGTCCTGCTGTCCAACTACGCGGGCGACTTCATGGGCACCAAGGTCGTCGGCAACGTCAACGTGGCCCTGGTCCTCGGCCTCGCCCAGTTCCTCACCACGTTCCTCATCGCCTGGTGGTACGCCCACCACGCCGCGACCAAGCTCGACCCCAAGGCCGAGGCCATCAAGTCCCGGACGGAGGGCGGCGCATGACCCCCGCGATCACCATGACCCCCGCGATCACCATGGCGGCCGGCGAGGCCGGCGAGCACCGCACCCTGATCATCACCCTGTTCGCGGTGTTCGTCGCCGCGACCCTCGTCATCACCGTCTGGGCCGGCCGCCAGACCAAGGACGCCGCCGACTTCTACGCCGGCGGCCGCCAGTTCACCGGCTTCCAGAACGGCCTCGCCGTCTCCGGCGACTACATGTCCGCCGCGTCCTTCCTCGGCATCGCCGGCGCCATCGCCCTCTTCGGCTACGACGGCTTCCTCTACTCCATCGGCTTCCTGGTCGCCTGGCTCGTCGCCCTGCTGCTGGTCGCCGAGCCGCTGCGCAACTCCGGCCGCTACACCATGGGCGACGTACTGGCCTACCGGATGCGCCAGCGCCCGGTCCGCACCGCCGCCGGCACCTCGACGATCGTCGTCTCGATCTTCTACCTGCTGGCCCAGATGGCGGGAGCGGGCGTCCTGGTCTCCCTGCTCCTCGGCATCACCAGCGACGCCGGCAAGATCGGCATCGTGGCCCTGGTCGGCGTCCTGATGATCGTCTACGTCACCATCGGCGGCATGAAGGGCACCACCTGGGTGCAGATGGTCAAGGCCGTGCTGCTCATCGCGGGCGCCCTGCTGCTGACCTTCATGGTCCTGGCCAAGTTCGACTTCAACGTCTCCGAACTGCTCGGCAAGGCCGCCGACAACAGCGGCAAGGGCAGCGCCTTCCTGGAGCCCGGCCTGAAGTACGGCGCCACCGGCACCAGCAAGCTGGACTTCCTCTCCCTCGGCATCGCCCTGGTCCTCGGCACCGCGGGCCTGCCGCACATCCTGATCCGCTTCTACACCGTGCCCACCGCCAAGGCCGCCCGCAAGTCCGTGCTCTGGGCGATCGGCCTGATCGGCGCCTTCTACCTGATGACCCTCGCCCTCGGCTTCGGCGCCGCCGCGCTGATCAAACCGGACGAGATCATCGCCTCCAACAAGTCGGGCAACACCGCGGCCCCGCTGCTCGCCCTGCACCTGGGCGGCGTCGACTCCAACTGGGGCGCGATCCTGCTGGCCACCATCTCCGCGGTGGCCTTCGCGACGATCCTCGCCGTGGTCGCGGGCCTCACCCTGGCCTCCTCCTCGTCCTTCGCGCACGACATCTACGCCAACGTGATCAAGAAGGGGCAGGCCTCCGAGAAGCAGGAGATCAACGCGGCCCGCTACGCCACCGTCGGCATCGGCGCGGTGTCGATCGTGCTCGGCGCCCTGGCCCGCGACCTCAACGTGGCCGGCCTGGTCGCGCTCGCCTTCGCGGTCGCCGCCTCCGCGAACCTGCCCACCCTCCTCTACAGCCTGTTCTGGAAGCGCTTCACCACTGCGGGCGCCCTCTGGTCGATCTACGGCGGCCTGGTCACCGCGGTCGGCCTGGTGCTGTTCTCGCCGGTGGTGTCCGGCAAGGAGACCTCGATGTTCCCGGACGTCGACTTCCACTGGTTCCCGCTGGAGAACCCGGGCATCATCTCGATCCCGGTCGGCTTCCTCCTCGGCGTCGTCGGCACCCTGCTGTCCAAGGAGGCCCCGGACGCCGCGAAGTACGCGGAACTGGAGGTGCGGTCCCTGACCGGCACCGGAGCGCACTGACCTTCGTACGGCCGGCCGCGTCGGCAAGATCGTAGGGTCCTACGACGCGGCCGCTCCGTACCTCGTGGCATCGGGCCCCCTCGCGATGTCGGCACGGTCACGTAGGCTCGCAGGTGACGGAAGAGAACCGATCCGTAACGACACGAGGGAGGGGGCCCAGGTGCTCGTCGACACCTACGGCCGGGTGGCCACCGACCTGCGGGTCTCGCTGACCGACCGGTGCAACCTGCGCTGCACGTACTGCATGCCCGAGGAGGGCCTGCAGTGGCTGACCAAGTCCGACCTGCTCACGGACGACGAGATCGTCCGCCTGATCGACATCGCCGTCCGCGTGCTGGGCGTCGAGGAGGTTCGCTTCACCGGCGGCGAACCGCTGCTCAGGCCCGGCCTGGTCGCCATCGTGGAGCGGGTCGCGGCGCTGGACCCCCGCCCCCGGATGTCCCTGACGACCAACGGCATCGGCCTGCGGCGCACCGCCCCGGCCCTGAAGGCCGCCGGTCTTGACCGGGTCAACGTCTCCCTGGACACCCTGCGCCCCGAGGTCTTCAAGCGGCTCACCCGCCGCGACCGCCACCAGGACGTCCTCGACGGCCTCCGGGCCGCCCGCGAGGCCGGCCTCACCCCGGTCAAGGTCAACACGGTCCTCATGCCGGGCCTCAACGCGGACGAGGCCCCCGACCTGCTGGCCTGGGCGGTGCACCACGACTACGAGCTGCGCTTCATCGAGCAGATGCCGCTGGACGCCCAGCACGGCTGGAAGCGCGACGGCATGGTGACGGCCGGCGACATCCTCCACTCGCTCCGCACCCGCTTCGACCTCACGCCCGAGGGCGCCGACGAGCGCGGTGCCGCCCCGGCGGAGCGCTGGCTGGTGGACGGCGGCCCGCACCGCGTCGGCGTCATCGCCTCCGTCACCCGCCCGTTCTGCGCGGCCTGCGACCGCACCCGCCTCACCGCCGACGGGCAGATACGCAACTGCCTGTTCGCCAAGGAGGAGACGGACCTGCGCGGCGCGCTGCGCTCGGGCGGCTCCGACGAGGAGATCGCCCGTATCTGGCGGCTGGCGATGTGGGGGAAGAAGGCCGGAGCGGGCCTGGACGATCCGTCGTTCGTGCAGCCGGCCCGGCCGATGTCCGCGATCGGCGGCTGAGGCGGCGCCCCGGCGGACGCGCTACCCGGACCGGGACGGCTCCCACTCGGCCAGCGCCACCACGTCCTTCAGGAACCCCCGCACCCCGAGGAACTGCGAGAGGTGCTCGCGGTGCTCCTCGCACGCGAGCCAGGTCTTGCGACGCTCCGGCGTGTGGACCTTCGGGTTGTTCCACGCCAGCACCCACACCGCGTCGGCCCGGCAGCCCTTCGCCGAACAGATGACGTCACTCACTGCTTCGTCCCGCACTCGTCGCCCCGCAAACAAGGCGACGCCGAGCAGCCACGGGGGGAGCTGCCCGGCGTCGGTCCGTCGCTCCGACGGGGGATGCGGAGCGCGTACGCAGTATGTCATGGGTCACCCGCGACCCGGCACCGGAACTGCACGATTGATCTGAGCATTTCTTGAGCTTGGAGAACGGTCGTCGCACGGGCACGTCACGTCCCCCGCGCTCACACCGACCCGGGCCGCTCATCGCGCACACGCGACGCCGGATCGGCCGGCGCGTCCTGCGGAGAGGGCTCCGCGACGGGTTCCGGGTGCGGTTCCTCCGCGCGCGGCGGCGCGATCTCCCTCACCGCCGAAAGCGTGGGAGGTGTCCCCGGCCGGGCCGGCGTGACACCGAACGTCGACGGCAGCGAGGCCGGACGCTCCCGGCCCGCGTTGGCGATCACGACGGCGACGTAGGGGAGCAGTGCCCCGAGGACCAGCGCCACGACGGCGACGTAGCGTTCGACGTTCCACAAGGTGGCCGCGAGGATCACCGACACGGTCCGCACGCTCATCGAGATGACGTACCGGCGCTGCCGGCCGCGTACGTCCTCGGCGAGGCCGGTACGGGCTCCGGTGATCCGGAACACCTGGACGCCGCTGCCGCCGCCTCGCTGCTTGCGCATCACATTCCACCATCCGCCCGCATCGGACACTCCCCGGCCCGCACCCTGCCCGTACCCGTACGGGGAACCGGGGCCGGATGCCTTTCACGTTACGCCGCGCCTGCGCCGTCTTCGAGACCGGGTCGTCCTCCCGCCTGCGTGAACGCTCCGCGCCGTACCGCGTACGGGGGTGACCGACGTGCGCCGTACGGCCGACCGGCCGAGACTTGGCGTAATGCTCACGTCGAGCCGTACGAGGAGGCAGCCATGGGATGGTTGTGGGCGATCATCGTGGGATTCGTGCTGGGCCTGATCGCGAAGGCGGTCATCCCGGGCAAGCAGCACAGCCCGCTCTGGCTGACGACCATCTTCGGCATCCTCGGCGCGATCGCCGGCAACGCGATCGCCCGTGCGCTCGGCGTGGAGGCGACCAGGGGCATCGACTGGAGCCGCCACCTCTTCCAGCTGGTCGCGGCGATCATCATCGTCTTCCTGGGCGACATGCTGTACACGGCGACGCTGGGCAGGCGCAAGCACCGCGTCTGAGGCGGCCGCGCGGGGCGCGGGCCCGTGTCACGGCACCCGCGCCCCGCACCGCGCTCAGGAACCGACGACCTCCACGGCAGCCAGGTTCTTCTTGCCCCTGCGCAGCACCAGCCACCGCCCGTGCAGCAGCTGAGCCGCGTCCGCCACCGCGTCCTCGGCGGTCACCTTGACGTTGTTCACGTAGGCCCCGCCCTCCTTCACGGTCCGCCGGGCCGCGGACTTGCTCGCCACCAGCCCGACCTCGGCGAACAGGTCGGCCACCGGGCCCAGTGCGGCGACCTGGATGTGCGGCACCTCGGACAGCGACGCGGCGAGCGTGCGCTCGTCCAGTTCCGCCAGCTCACCCTGGCCGAACAGGGCACGGCTCGCGGCGATCACCGCGGCCGTCTGGTCGGCGCCGTGCACCAGCGTCGTCAGCTCCTCGGCCAGCGCGCGCTGGGCCGCCCGCGCCTGCGGACGCTCCTCGGTCTGCCGCTCCAGGTCCTCGATCTCCTCGTGCGACCTGAAGCTGAAGATCCGCAGGAACTTGGAGACGTCCCGGTCGTCCGCGTTCAGCCAGAACTGGTAGAAGGCGTACGGGGTGGTCATCTCCGGGTCGAGCCAGACCGTGCCGGACTCCGTCTTGCCGAACTTGGTGCCGTCCGCCTTGGTGATCAGCGGCGTGCCCAGCGCGTGCACCACGGCGTCGGGCTCGACCTTGTGGATCAGGTCGGTGCCCGAGGTCAGGTTGCCCCACTGGTCGCTGCCGCCGGTCTGCAGCGTGCAGCCGTACCGCCGGTACAGCTCCAGGAAGTCCATGCCCTGCAGGATCTGGTAGCTGAACTCGGTGTAGCTGATGCCCTCCTGGGACTCCAGACGCCGGGCCACCGCTTCCTTGGCGATCATCTTGTTCACGCGGAAGTGCTTGCCGACGTCCCGCAGGAACTCGATGGCGGACATGCCCTGGGTCCAGTCCAGGTTGTTGACCATGACCGCCGCGTTCGGGCCCTCGAAGTCCAGCAGCGGAGCGATCTGCGCGCGCAGCCGCTCCACCCACAGGGCGACGACGTCGGGCGCGTTGAGCGTGCGCTCGGCGTTCGGCTTCGGGTCGCCGATCAGGCCCGTGGCGCCCCCGACCAGACCCAGCGGACGGTTGCCCGCCTGCTGGATCCGGCGCATCGTCAGGATCTGCACGAGGTTGCCGAGGTGCAGGCTGGGCGCGGTCGGGTCGAAGCCGCAATAGAACGTGACGGGACCGTCCGCGAACGCCTTGCGCAATGCGTCCTCGTCCGTGGAGAGGGCGATGAGCCCCCGCCACTTCAGCTCGTCGACGATGTCCGTCACGGTTCTCGTATCTCCTAGGGCGATCTACGGGCGATCATCAGATGATCTTCTGGTGGTCGAGCGACCACCCGGCTACGAGGTTATACGCCCTGACTGACAGAGCTCATATTGAAGTCGGGCACGCGCAGCGCGGGCATCGCAGACCTAGTGAACCAGTCGCTCCACTCCCGCGGCAGCGTCTTTTCCGTGCGCCCGGCCTCCGTGGCCCGCCCCAGCAGGCTCACCGGCGACTCGTTGAACCGGAAGTTGTTCACCTGTCCGGTGACCTGGCCGTTCTCCACCAGGTACACGCCGTCCCTGGTCAGCCCGGTGAGCAGCAGCGTCGCCGGGTCGACCTCGCGGATGTACCAGAGGCAGGTCAGCAGCAGCCCGCGCTCGGTGGCCGCGACCATGTCGTCGAGGGAGCGGTCCGCACCGCCGTCCAGGATCAGGTTGCCGCCCGAGGGCGCGACCGGCAGCCCGGTCAGGCCGGCCGTGTGCCGGGTGGTGGTGAGGTGCTTCAGCTCGCCGCCCGCGATCCACTCGGTGCCGGTGACCGGCAGCCCGTTGTCGAAGACCGACTGATCGCCGCCGGAGGAGTGCGCCACGACGAACGGCGCGCACTCCAGGCCCGGTTCGTTCGGATCGCTGCGCAGGGTCAGCGGCAGCTCGGCCAGCCGCTCGCCGACCCGGGTGCCGCCGCCCGGCCTGGAGAACACCGTCCGTCCCTCGGCCGCGTCCCGCGCGGACGCCGACCACAGCTGGTAGATCAGCAGGTCGGCCACGGCGGTCGGCGGCAGCAGCGTCTCGTACCGGCCCGCCGGCAGCTCCACCCGGCGCTCCGCCCAGCCCAGCCGCACGGCCAGCTCGGCGTCGAGCGCGCCCGGGTCGACGTCCTTGAAGTCCCGGGTGGACTGTCCCGCCCAGGCCGACCGGGTGCGGTCCGGCGACTTCGCGTTCAGCTCCAGGGTGCCGGTGGGCTGGTCGTGGCGCAGCCGCAGCCCGGTCGAGGTGCCCACGTACGTCGAGACCAGCTCGTGGTTGGCGAAGCCGTACAGCTCACGGCCCCCGGCACGCGCGCGTGCGAAGGCCTCGCCGAGCGCCGGGGCGAAGTCGGTGAACACGGCCGAGGAGGTCTCGGCGGGCGCGTCCGTGAAGTCCGGGGACGCCGGCACGCCGGTGACCAGCGGCTGCGCGTCCTCGGCCGGTCCTGCACCGCGCGCGGCGGCCTCGGCGGCCCGCACCAGCGGCTCCAGGTCGTCGGCGGTCACGGCCGACCGGGACACCACGCCGGAGGCCGTGCCCTCCTTGCCGTCGACGGTCGCGACGACGGTCAGCGAACGGCCGCGCGTGACGCCGTTCGTGGTGAGCGCGTTGCCGGCCCAGCGCAGGTTGGCGGTGGAGTGCTCGTCGGCGATGACCACGCAGCCGTCGGCGCGGGAGAGTTCCAGCGCGCGCTCGACGATCTCGTGCGGCTTGCTGCTGCGGGCGCTCATCGACCGGCCTCCTGCGTGGTGTTGAGGATGTTGACGCCCTTGAAGAGGGCCGAGGGGCAGCCGTGGGACACGGCCGCGACCTGTCCGGGCTGGGCCTTGCCGCAGTTGAAGGCGCCGCCCAGCACGTAGGTCCCCGGGCCGCCGACGGCCGCCATGGAGCCCCAGAAGTCGGTGGTCGTCGCCTGGTAGGCGACGTCCCGGAGCTGCCCGGTGATCCGCCCGTTCTCGATCCTGAAGAACCGCTGGCCGGTGAACTGGAAGTTGTAGCGCTGCATGTCGATCGACCAGGAACGGTCGCCGACGACGTAGATCCCGCGGTCGACCCCGCCGATCAGGTCCTCGGTCGACAGACCGGCCGGGTCCGGCCGCAGCGAGACGTTGGCCATGCGCTGCACGGGCACGTGCCCGGGGGAGTCGGCGTACGCGCACCCGTTGGAGCGCTCGAAGCCGGTCAGCTTCGCGATCCTGCGGTCCAGCTGGTAGCCGACGAGCGTGCCGTCCTTGACCAGGTCCCAGGACTGGGCCTCGACGCCCTCGTCGTCGTAGCCGACGGTCGCCAGGCCGTGCTCGGCGGTGCGGTCACCGGTGACGTTCATCAGCTCGGAGCCGTACCGCAGCTTGCCGAGCTGGTCGAAGGTGGCGAACGAGGTGCCGGCATAGGCGGCCTCGTAGCCGAGCGCGCGGTCCAGCTCGGTGGCGTGGCCGATGGACTCGTGGATGGTCAGCCACAGGTTGGACGGGTCGACCACCAGGTCGTACAGCCCCGCCTGCACGCTCGGCGCCCGCATCTTCTCGGCCAGCAGCTCCGGCATCTGCTCCAGTTCGGAGTCCCAGTCCCAGCCGGTGCCGGTCAGGTACTCCCAGCCGCGTCCCGCCGGCGGCGCGACGGTCCGCATCGAGTCGAACTCGCCGCTCGACTCGTCCACGGACACCGCGGTCAGCTGCGGGTGCAGCCGCACCCGCTGCTGGGTGGTCACGGTCCCGGCCGTGTCGGCGTAGAACTTGTTCTCGTGCACGGTGAGCAGCGAGGCGTCGACATGGTCGACGCCGTTGGCCGCCAGCAGCCGCGTGCTCCACTGCGCGAGCAGCGCGGCCTTCTCCTCGTCGGGCACGGTGAACGGATCGATCTCGTACGACGAGACCCACGTCCGCTCCGCGTGCACCGGCTCGCCGGCCAGCTCCACCCGCTCCTGCGACCCGGCGGCCTTGATCACCTGCGCCGAGAGCTTGGCCATCGCCACCGCCTGCGAGGCGACCTTGGCCGCCGCGTCCAGCGTCAGGTCCACGCCGGAGGCGAAGCCCCAGGTACCGCCGTGCACGACCCGGACCGCGTACCCGAGGTCGGTGGTGTCCGACGATCCGGAGGGCCTGGCGTCCCGGAGACTCAGGGACGCGCTGCGCACCCGCTCGAACCGGAAGTCCGCGTGCTGGGCCCCGAGCGCCCGCGCGCGTGCGAGCGCGGCGTCGGCGAGGGCCCGTAGCGGAAGCGCCGTGAAGGCTTCGTCGATGGAATGAGGCACCGAGGTCTCCCTGCTGTCGTGGCCTGTCCGTCCGATCATGTCGCGCCCGCGGGTGTACGGACCACATGTTTCGGCCCGGCGTCGGGCCTTTCTGTAGGGACCCGACAGTGACACCCCCGAGCCACTGTTGGTGCCCGCTTGGTCCCCGTGATGGCGGGACCGATAGGTTTTCGATGAAGCCGCCTGTCGTGCCAGCCGTACCGGCCGGTGGTCAGACCGAACGAAAGGGTGATCCGTTGAGCCGCTCGGTTCTCGTCACTGGAGGCAACCGGGGCATCGGCCTCGCCATCGCCCGCGCATTCGCCGACAACGGCGACAAGGTTGCCATCACCTACCGCTCGGGGGAGCCGCCCGCCGTCCTCAAGGAACTGGGCTGCCTCGCCGTCAAGTGCGACATCACCGACACCGAGCAGGTGGAGCAGGCCTACAAGGAGATCGAGGACGCCCACGGCCCGGTCGAGGTCCTGATCGCCAACGCCGGCATCACCAAGGACACGCTTTTGATGCGTATGTCCGAGGAGGACTTCACCTCGGTCGTCGACACCAACCTCACCGGCACCTTCCGTGTGGTCAAGCGGGCCAACCGCGGCATGCTGCGCGCCAAGAAGGGCCGCGTCGTCCTGATCTCCTCGGTCGTCGGCCTTCTCGGCGGTCCCGGTCAGGCCAACTACGCGGCCTCGAAGGCCGCCCTGGTCGGCTTCGCGCGCTCCCTCGCCCGTGAGCTGGGCTCGCGCAACATCACCTTCAACGTCGTCGCGCCCGGTTTCGTCGACACCGACATGACCAAGATCCTCACCGACGAGCAGCGCGCGGCCATCGTGTCGCAGGTGCCGCTCGCCCGGTACGCGCAGCCCGAGGAGGTCGCCGCGACGGTGCGGTTCCTCGCCTCGGACGACGCCTCGTACATCACTGGAGCCGTCATTCCCGTTGACGGCGGACTGGGAATGGGTCACTGATCACCATGAGTGGAATCCTTGAGGGCAAGCGCGTCCTGATCACGGGTGTGCTGATGGAGTCCTCCATCGCCTTCCACGCGGCCAAGCTGGCCCAGGAGCAGGGTGCCGAGATCATCCTCACCGCGTTCCCGCGGCCCACGCTGACCGAGCGCATCGCCAAGAAGCTGCCGAAGCCCACCAAGGTCATCGAGCTGGACGTCACCAACGACGAGCACCTCGGGCGGCTGGCCGACCTGGTCGGCGAGGAACTGGGCGGCCTCGACGGTGTCGTGCACTCCATCGGCTTCGCCCCCCAGGACGCGCTCGGCGGGAACTTCCTCAACACGCCCTTCGAGTCCGTCGCCACCGCCATGCACGTCTCGGCGTACTCCCTGAAGTCGCTGACCATGGCCTGCCTGCCGCTGATGCAGAACGGCGGCTCGGTCGTCGGCCTCACCTTCGACGCCCAGTACGCGTGGCCGCAGTACGACTGGATGGGCCCGGCCAAGGCCGCGCTGGAGGCCACCAGCCGCTACATGGCCCGCGACCTCGGCAAGCAGAACATCCGCTGCAACCTGGTCTCGGCCGGCCCCATCGGGTCCATGGCCGCCAAGTCCATCCCGGGCTTCAGCGACCTGGCCGCCGTCTGGGACCACCGCTCCCCGCTGGAGTGGGACCTCAAGGACCCGGAGCCGGCCGGCAAGGGCATCGTCGCCCTGCTCAGCGACTGGTTCCCGAAGACCACCGGCGAGATCATCCACGTGGACGGCGGCCTGCACGCCATCGGCGCCTGACCCGCACCGATCCACGGATCCGGCGAGACCCGCGTCCCCCAGGGGCGCGGGTCTCACCCGTTCGGCTCACCGGCCGGGCCGTCCCCGTCCCGGCGGCGCACCCTGGGAGTACACGTCGGATCACGCGTCCCCCGCGCGACGTCCCTCCCCAGCCCGGCCGAGGAGGTCTCCCCTTGTGCGCCTGTCCCGCAGCCCGGCCCCGCTGACCCTGGCCCTCGCCCTCGTGCTGGCCCTGCCGTACGACGCGTCCTCCCTCGCGCGCGCCGGGAGCGTCCACCATCCGGCTCCTGAGCTGTTCGGCGCGGCCTGCCGGTCGAGCGTGCGCGGTTCGCACGTGGTGGCCTACTGCCACAACCCCTACGTCGACACCGACCGGGTACGGCTGCACGTCGAGTGCGCCCAGTGGTGGGACATCGACACCGACGGCTCCCCGGTCGACACCGGGCCCGCGATGACCGTACGGCTCACCGGCCGCTGCTGGCAGGACGTCGGCTCGGTGTGGATCAGCCACCAGAAGACGGACTGAGCCTGTCGGGACGGCACAGGTAGGGATAGCTGCCCGCCTCCTTGGCGGCCGCTTCGGCGTCGCCGGCGCGGATCGCGTCGACCAGGCGCGCGTGGTCCATGTACGACTCCGGGGTCAGCTCGGCGCCGACGTCCGCGCGCAGCCAGTCCCGCAGCACCTCGCCCAGATCGGCGTACATCGCCGTCATGACGTCGTTGTGCGAGGCGGCGACCACGGCCAGGTGGAACGTCGCGTCCGCCGTCACGAACGCCTCCGGCTCGCCGGAGCCCCACACCCGCTCGCGGTGGGCCAGCAGCGCGTCGAGCTGCTTGAGGTCCTTCTCGGTGCGCCGTTCCGCGGCCAGCCGGGCCGCCGAGGACTCCAGGGTGGAGCGCAGCTCGGCGATGTGCCGGGGGTCGGCCCCGGCGAAACGGCGGTGCATCACACCGGCCAGCTCGCTGGTCGCCACGACGTAGGTGCCGGAGCCCTGCCGGATGTCCAGCAGGCCGTTGTGCGCCAGCGCGCGCACGGCCTCCCGCACGGTGTTGCGGGCGACTCCCAGCTGCTCGACCAGTTCCGGCTCGGTCGGGATGCGCGAGCCGACCGGCCATTCGCCGGAGGCGATCTGGTTCCGCAGTTCGGCGATGACCTGCTCGGACAGCGCCGAGCGGCGTGGGTGGCTCAGAGGCATGACACACCTTCGCACGCGAGGGCCGGGCAGCGGCGGCGGGGTCCGCCGGGGTGCGCCGCCCGGGAGGTACGGCAGACTGGACAACCAATCATCCCATGATTCTATGATGGGTGTCATGGAAGCCGAGGAAACCACCATGACGACCTCCGCGTCAGCACGTCCGACGGAACCGGGCGACGGCCCGGCGAACCGCACGCGCGCGTGGACGACCCGGTTGTTCGTCGTCGGCATCCTGCTGGCCGCCGTGAACCTCCGGCCCGCCATCACCAGCCTCGGCGCGCTCCTGGAGGAGGTCCGCGACGGGCTCGGCATGAGCGGCAGCGTGGCCGGGCTGCTCACCTCCGTGCCGCCGTTCTGCTTCGCCGTCTTCGGTGTCATGGCCCCCCGCTTCGCCCGCAGGTTCGGCCCCCCGGCCGTGGTCTGCGCCGGCATGGCCGCCATCACGGCCGGCCTGCTCGTACGCCCGTACGTCGGCGGCACCGCCGGGTTCCTGGCGGGCAGCGCGCTCGCGCTCATGGGCATTGCCGTCAGCAACGTGCTGATGCCGGTCATCGTCAAGCGCTGGTTCCCCGACCGGGTCGGCTCCATGACCGGCCTGTACTCGATGGCCCTCGCGGCCGGCACCTCGGTCGCCGCCGCGGTGACCGTGCCGGTGACCGACGCGCTGGGCGGCCGCTGGCAGACCGGACTCGCCGTCTGGGCGGGCCTCGCGGCGGCCGCGATACTGCCATGGATTCCGCTGGTCCGTGACCGCGGACCGGTGCCGGCACCGCGGCCCGCGGCGGGCGCGCGTGCGCACGACGGGCCGGACGGCCGGCCGCCCGCCCTCAGGATCACCCGCAGCCGTACCGCCTGGGCGCTCGCCGTGTTCTTCGGGCTCCAGGCCACCGCCGCCTACATCACGATGGGCTGGATGGCGCAGATCTTCCGGGACGCGGGCGTCGCCGCGGGCACCGCGGGCCTGCTGCTCGCCGTCACCATGGTGATGGGCGTGCCGCTGGCCTTCGTCATCCCGCGCGTGGCCACGCGGCTGCCGCACCAGGGCCCGATCGTGATCGCGCTCGGTGTCTGCGGCCTCGCCGGATACGCCGGCCTCTGGGCCGCCCCCGCCGCGGGCGCCTGGGCCTGGGCCCTGCTGCTGGGCGTCTCCAACTGCGCCTTCCCGCTGGCCCTCACCATGGTCGGGATGCGGTCGCGGACCGGCGCGGGCGTCGTGCAGCTCTCCGCCTTCGCCCAGAGCGTCGGCTACCTGATCTCCATCCCGGGCCCGCTGCTGGTGGGTGTGCTCTACCAGCACAGCGGCGGCTGGGGACTGCCGATCGCCCTCATGATCGGCCTGATGATCCCGCAGATGGCGGTCGGCATCCTGGCGGGCCGTGACCGCACGGTGGAGGACGAGGCGGCCGCGGCGGCCTGACGGCGGCCGTGCGGGCAGCGCCGCGTACGGCGACCAGGCGCGGGCCTGACGAGGGTGCGTCCCGTGGGCCCTGCTGAGGCCGGTGACCCGCGGAGGCCCGTGCCGAGGCCGGGTCACCCGCGGCGGCCGGTGCCCGGGCCTGGTTGCTCGTGGGGCCGTGCCGAGGCCGGTGCGGGCGCGTGCCGGCACCGGCCTCGCGGCGTGTCGGGCCACCCCGCCCGGACCATGCCCTCACCGGGGTGCCAGACTGGCCCCATGCCAGTGCTCGACCCGAACCCCCAGAACGGTCAGAAGAAGATGCTGATCGTCTTCGGCTCGTTCTTCGCCATCTTCATCGTCATCGCCGTCATCGCGACCCTCGCGTCACCCTGACCACGACCGCGGCGGCCCATGACCGGCCCGTGGCGGACCCATGGTGGGGCTAGCCCCCCATCCCCTAGGGGGTGAGGCTCAGGGTGAAGTGGGTGGATCACCGGATGGGTCGGCGGGCCCGGATTCCGTACCTTCGAATCGTGGCCGCGAGCGGCGGTCACCGAAGCCCGGAGACCCGCGGAGGCGACCATGCCGGCCCGTACGCACACCCTGCCCCGCCCCGTCACCCCGGGCAGCGTCGACGTCCGGCTGCCCTGGTGGGCCCTCGTCCTGCCCGCGCTCGCCTTCGTCGCCCTGCTGGCGCTGATACTGAACCCGGCGGACGCCCACGCGACCACCGGTGACCCCGCCGTCACCCATCTCGTCGAGCGGGTCCAGCAGATCGCAGGGCACTAGCCCCACCGACGCCGGACCGGGCGGAACCGCATGTCAACTCCCTGCGCCCGTTGGCCTGTTTCATGCGAAGCTGGGTGACATGAGCGTCGCAGAGCCCCGCAGGATCGTCTTCTTCCGCCATGCGAAAGCCGACTGGCCACAGGTGACCGACCACGAGCGACCGCTCGCTGACCGGGGCCGAATGGACGCCGCCGTCGCCGGGCGCAAGCTCGCGGACAGCGGCATCGCCTTCGACCTGGCCCTGTGCTCCACGTCCGTGCGCACCCGGGAGACCTGGAAGCTCGCCGTCCACGAGCTGGAGCACCGGCCGAAAACAGTCTACGAAGAGCGGGTCTACGAGGCCGCTCCGGGCGAGCTGATCGCCGTCCTCAACGAGGTGCCGGACGACGCGCGGGACGTTATCCTCATCGGCCACAATCCCGGCGTGCACGGCGTGGTCGAGATTCTCATCGGCCGCTCCGAGGGTGACGCCCGCGACCGGATGAACAGCCGGGGCTTTCCCGCCGCCGCCTTCGCCGTGGTGACCTTCGAGGGGACCTGGAAGAGCCTGGAACCCGGTGTGACCACGCTCGTGGACTACTGGGCGCCCTCCGACTGACACCGGCCCGACACCCCCGTACGACCGGTAACGCCACCGTCGTACGGCCGGTAGGGCCACCGTCGTACGGCCACCGCTCCCGGCTGGGACGACCAGGGGCCCGGCACCGATCCTCCGGTGCCGGGCCCCTGGCGACGGGAGGGTCCGCCAGGTCAGCTCTCGTCGTGCGTGTCCGCCGCCTCGACCTCTTCGCGGGTGACGCCCAGCAGGTACAGCACCGTGTCCAGGAACGGGAAGTTGACCGCGGTGTGCGCGGCCCTGCGGACCACAGGCTTGGCGTTGAAGGCGACCCCGAGACCGGCCGCGTTCAGCATGTCCAGGTCGTTGGCGCCGTCACCGATGGCCACCGTCTGCGACAGCGGCACGCCCGCCTCGGCGGCGAACCGGCGCAGCAGGCGCGCCTTGCCCGCACGGTCCACGATCTCGCCGGTCACCCGGCCGGTCAGCTTCCCGTCGACGATCTCCAGCGTGTTGGCCTGGGCGAAGTCCAGCCCGAGCCGGTCCTGCAGATCGTCGGTGACCTGGGTGAAACCGCCCGAGACGACGCCCACTTGGTAGCCGAGCCGCTTCAGCGTGCGGATCAGGGTCCGGGCGCCGGGCGTCAGCCGCACCTCGGCGCGCACCTGGCGCACGACCGACTCGTCCAGCCCCTTCAGCAGGGCCACGCGCGCGTGCAGCGACTGCTCGAAGTCCAGCTCCCCGCGCATCGCGGCGGCCGTCACCGCGGCGACCTCGTCCTCGCAGCCGGCGTGCGCGGCGAAGAGCTCGATCACCTCGTCCTGGATGAGCGTCGAGTCCACGTCCATGACCACCAGACGCTGCGCCCGGCGGTGCAGACCCGCCGCCACGACCGCGATGTCCACCCCGAGTTCCGCCGCGTCCGAGACCAGCGCGGTGCGCAGCGCCTCGGTCGCCACGCCCGACACCGCGAACTCCACTGCCGTGACCGGGTACTTGGCGAGCCGGAAGATACGGTCGATGTTGCCGCCCGCCTTGGCGATGCGGGCCGCGATGGCGGCTGTCGACTCGGCGGTCAGAGGGTGACCGAGGACGGTGACCAGCGAACGGCCCAGGCCGCGCGGGCGGTTGTCGCCGTGGCCGGAGATGATCTCCGCCTGCATCTTCACGGACTCGGCCCAGCTGTGCACGGTCGCCCTGAGATCGCCCTCCAGTCGCGACGGGGGCTGGGTCACGAGCGCGCACAGCACCAGCCGCCCTCGCGTGACGACCTGCTCGATGTCGACCACGTCGACCATGTACGCGGCGAGGGTGTCGAAGAGGCCGGCCGTGATGCCCGGCCTGTCCTTGCCGAAAATCTTGACGAGGAGAGTGGGGACCTCGGAGGTCTGCGGATCGCTCATGGTGTGACCACCGTATCCGGCACGCAGTGCCCGCGGCGCAGGCAGTCCGCCTGACGGACACGGAACAATAGATGTCATGACGGTGTCGGACGCCTTGCTTCCGTACTACGGGCGGGGACGGGCGTGCGCCGGTCCTCACGCATCGTCCAGCACCGTTCGGCGCCGCTCCCCGCACGGTCCGTACGCCACCGTCGCCGACCGGCCTCCTCGCGGCCTCCTTCAACGGCGGGGCCGTACGGGCGGCGGCGGAGGCGGCGGGGGAGGCGGCCCCGCGTCCGGGCCGTCCGGCCGTCGCGGCCCTGGCCCGCGCCGTGGCGGGTCGACCGGTCGGGCCATGGTGGGCGCGCCGTACACGTCGCCGTCGCCGGCCGCCCCGTCGCCGGCCGCCTGGTCACCCCTGTCGCCGCCCCCGGCGGCCGGCCACTCCTCCGGCGACCACGTCTTGCCGTCCCGCCCGTCGCCCGGAGCCGCCGCGCTCCCCGAAGCCCACCGGCCCGCGCCGCCCGCACCGTCCGCGCCGGCCGGGCCGCCGGACCAGCCGGGACGGCCCGTGCGTCCGGCGTCGCGGTGCCCGCCCGGACCCCCGACGCCGCCGGGGCCGCCCTCCGGAGCCGTACCCGGTGGCCGCGGTGTCCCGTCGCCCCACGGCCCCGGCCGGTCCTGCGGACCCGCCGCGTCCCGCCGCCCCCGAGGCGGCCCCTGGGACCGGCGTCCCCACTCGCTTCCCGATCCGGGCACGTCATCCCGCGGTCCCCACGTGTTCCCCGAGCGTTCGCCGTCCGGCACGGCGCCCCGCGCTTCCCACGCGTCGCCCGCGCGTCCGGCGTCGGCCGTGGAGTCCCGCGGCGGCTCGGGCCAGGCGTCCCGCCCGCGGGCGCCCGGTTCGCGCAGTTCGGCCGGGACGCGGAGGTAGGGGTTGGTGTGCGGGTTCGGCGGACGGTACGGGGTCGCCGGAGCGTACGGGCCCTCGGGGTCTTCGCCTCCGGGCCTTCCCGGAGCAGCCGGGGGCAGCTGTCCGGTGGTGTCCGCGTCACCCAGTGCCAGGGGTGCCGCGCGACTGCCGGCGGCGCCCGTCGCGCGGGCCAGCAGCGCCCCCGCCGCTCCCGCCACGGCGCCCCACACCGCGCCGAGGAGCAGGGCCATGCCCGTCTGCCCGTGCAGCTCGATGCCCGCGCCGAATCCGTCGAAGCCCAGCACGGAGAGCGAGGCGTCCACGGACACGTCCGTCAGCCAGGCCAGCAACGGCAGCGCGAGCGCGGTCGCCACGCCCAGCCGCACCGCGCACCGCCCCGCGAACCCGAGCGCCCCCGTCCCCGGGTCCCGGCCGCCGTGGGCCACCGGCGTCCGCGCTGCCGTGAACACACCGGCCAGCAGCATCAGCACCGCCGCTGCCACGCCCAGCAGCCAGACCCGTCCGTCCAGGTCCGCGAGCCTGCCCAGGGTCACCGACCTGGGGGACGGTGCGTTCAGGAGGTCGTCCAGGGGGTGCGGCAGGACCATGGTGAGGATGCCCGTGGCCCTGCCGTCGAAGGGCACGAAGAGGCCGATCGGGATGCCCAGCCAGACGCCGTTCGGGGCGCCCAGCAGCGCCGCGCCCATGATCCGGCCCGGATGCGGGTCCCCGACCGCCGCGTAGGCGGCCGCAGCCCAGCCTGCCGCGACCGCCAGCAGCAGGACCGTCACCAGTGCCGAGACCGCGGGCCGCACCACCCGGTGCACCGCCTCCCAGCCGGGTGGCAGCGGGGTGCGGCGCGAGGCCAGCAGGGCGATCAGCAGGACGCCGGCCGACCAGCCGAGGCCGCCGAGCAGCGTCGGCGCCGTGTCCACGCGGAAGCCGACCGCCGCCTTGGCGTGCACGAGATCGCCGAGGCGGTCCGGCAGCAGCCCGCCGACGTCCCCGATGCCGGGGATCCTGAGGCCGCCGCCGCCGCCGCTCCCGCCGCCGGTGCCGGGCAGCTTGTCCAGCCCCAGCCTGCCGCCGTCGATGGTCACGACCGAGTGCCCGGCCCAGGCCAGTCCGCCCAGCACCGCCACGAACAGCACCACCACCGAGCCCGCGCGGGCGAGGAGTTCGGCCGGTGCGATCACCGCCCGGCCCGCCCGCAGCGACCGCAGGAAGAACCAGGACAGGAGCAGGGCTCCCACCAGGCTCACCCCCAATGGCGTGATCTCGATGGCTGTGGTGGCCTCCGCCCCTTTGAGTCCGAATGCCGACAGATCTCCGTTCGGCGTGACCGACCCACCCGCACCAAGGGCCACGACCGCCGCCGTCATCGGGCCCAGCGAGCCCGTGGCGTCGGCCCGCAGCAGGTGCAGGCCGAGCGCGGCGGTGCCCGCCATGCCGATCAACGCCCAGCTCACCGCGGCGATCGCGGACAGCAGGACGTCGCCCCACGGCAGCCGTGCGCCGTGCGCCGTGTTCTCGACTCCCCTACCGGACGTGCCAGGACCCATGGCCGACCCCCCGATCCGCGAACGCGCCGGACCGCTCCGCCGCGCTTGTCCCCCTCGCGTGAATTACCACTCTCCGGCCCGGTTTCAACCCCGTCAACGGAAAGAGTTGAAGCGCTCGCGGGAGGCCTCCACAAGGCCCGGCTTTCGGTCAGAGGGCCGAGCCTGGAATAGTTCCCGACGATGTTCGACATCCCTAGACTCCCTGTGATGGGGGTAACTCGGGGGACTACTCATGGGGCTTGGAGTGCCGGAACTCGTACTGGAATCAGACGGACGTACCTGGACGCTTGATCCGTCCAGGTCCTACACCCTCGGACGTGATCCGCAGGGAGACCTCGTGTTCGACGACGCCAGGGTCTCCTGGCGGCACGCCACGATCAGCTTCGACGGCCGCGGTTGGGTCGTCGAGGACCACGGCAGTACCAACGGCACCTTCGTGCAGAGCCGGCGGGTCCAGCGCACGGAGATCGGCCCGGGCTCGGCCGTGCACCTCGGCAACGCCGACGACGGGCCGCGGCTGAGCCTGTCCGGCGCCGCTGTCCAGCCACGGCAGCAGCCGTACGCCGCGCAGGGCGCCGGTGGCGCGGGCTGGTCCCAGCCGCAGGCCGCCCAGCCGGCGGCCCCGCAACAGGACCGGCAGCAGGGGCCCTCGGCGATCCCGCGGCAGCAGGGCGCCCCGGCCATGGCCTCCGGTGGCGGCGCGGGGGCGCCGCCGGTCTACGGCGACCGCAGCCCGACCACGTTCCACCAGTTCTCCATCGGCCGGGTGATGCGCATCGGCCGTGCCCTGGAGAACGAACTGGTCGTCTCCGACCTGCAGGTCTCCCGTCATCACGCCGAGTTCCACTCGACGCCCGACGGCCGTATGGAGATCCGCGACCTCGGCTCGCACAACGGCACGTACGTCAACGGTGTGGCGATCGCCAAGGGCGGCACCGCGCTGCTCGGGCCGAACGACGTCGTCGGCGTGGGCCACTCCACCTTCCGGATCATCGGGGACCGTCTGGAGGAGTTCGTCGACACCGGCGAAGTCTCCTTCTCCGCACGGCACTTGACGGTCACCGTCGACGGCGGCAAGCAGATCCTCAAGGACGTCTCCTTCGGCGTCCCGGAGAAGTCCGTGATCGCCGTCATCGGCCCGTCGGGATCCGGCAAGTCGACCCTCCTCAAGGCGCTCACCGGCTACCGCCCCGCCAACGAGGGCGAGGTGCTGTACGACAACCGCAACCTGTACAAGCAGTTCGCCGAGCTGCGCCAGCGCATCGGTCTGGTCCCGCAGGACGACATCCTGCACAAGGAGCTGACCGTCAAGCGGGCCCTCACGTACGCGGCCAAGCTGCGCTTCCCCGCGGACACCACCGGCCAGGAGCGCGCCGACCGCATCGACGAGGTGCTGCGCGAGCTGAAGCTCGACGTCCACAAGGACAAGAAGGTCACGTCCCTGTCGGGCGGTCAGCGCAAGCGGGTCTCGGTCGCCCTGGAGCTGCTGACCAAGCCGTCGCTGATCTTCCTGGACGAGCCCACCTCGGGCCTCGACCCGGGCATGGACCGCGATGTCATGCAGCTGCTGCGCGGCCTCGCCGACGACGGCCGCACCGTCCTCGTCGTCACGCACTCGGTGGCCGAGCTGGCGCTGTGCGACAAGCTCCTGGTGATGGCGCCGGGCGGTTCGGTCGCCTACTTCGGGCCCCCCGAGGAGGCGCTGAACTTCTTCGGCTACGACACCTGGGCCGATGTCTTCTCCGCCTTCGAGAACTACCGCGACTACGACTGGGCGGGCCGCTGGAAGGGCTCGCAGCACTACCAGATGTACGCCGCGGACATCGACGCGATCGCGCCGCAGTCCGTACAGATGCCCGCCATGCAGGCGATGCGGCCGAAGAAGCCGCAGAGCTGGGGGTCGCAGCTGCTGACCCTGATCCGCAGATACGTCGCCGTCATAGCCTCCGACAAGGGCTTCCTGGCGCTGACGGTGATCCTGCCGGCGGTGCTCGGCGCGGTCAGCCTGCTGATCGACAGCGACAAGACCCTGCTGGTCAATCCGGTGAACTCGAAGACCGGCATCCCCGTCCCGAACGGCACGGCGACCACGGTCCTGCTGATCCTCGCCGTGGGCGCCTGTTTCGCGGGCGCCGCGAACTCCGTGCGTGAGCTGATCAAGGAACGCGTCATCTACGAACGGGAACGCGCGGTCGGGCTGTCCCGGTCGGCCTACCTGATGTCCAAGGTGGTCGTGCTCGGCGTGATCACGATGGCGCAGGGCCTGATGGTCGGCCTGATCGGCTTCTCCAGCCGCACCGTCCCGGACCAGGGCGTGGTCCTCGGCCACTCCATCCTGCTGGAGCTCTGCATCCCGATCATGGGGCTCGGCTTCACCTCGATGATGTTCGGCCTGGTCATCTCGTCGCTGGTGAAGACGTCCGAGAAGACGATGCCGCTGCTGGTGATGTTCGCGATCATCCAGGTCGTGTTCACCGGCTGCCTGTTCAACCTGAACGGCGCGGTCGGCGTCAACCAGGTGTCGTTCCTGATGCCGTCCCGCTGGGCGGTGGGCGCCGACGGCGCCACGCTGGACTTCAACAACATCGCGCCCAACACGGAGGATCCGACCAGCACGGATCCGCTGTGGAACCACACGGCCGGTGCCTGGGGCATGGACATGGCCGCGCTGATCGTGCTCGGTGTGATCTGCGGCTTCCTGGTGGCGCGCTTCCTGCGCCGCCACGAGCCCGAGGTCATGCGCAAGTAGCCGTCACCACGACGCCGGAGGGCGGCGCCCCGCAGTGGGGTGCCGCCCTCCGGCGTATGCGTGAAGAGGTCCGCGCAGGCCTCAGTACGCGCTGTTGACGTTGTCGATCGTGCCGTAGCGGTGGGCCGCGTAGTTGGCGGCGGCGGTGATGTTGGCCACCGGGTCGTAGATGTTCCAGGACGTGCCGTTGACGTGGTACGTGGCGAACGTCGGCGGGATGACCTGGAGCAGACCCTTGGACGGGATGCCGTTGATGGCGTTGATGTCCCAGTTGTTGATGGCGTTGGGGTTGCCGGAGGACTCCCGCATGATGTTGCGGTGCAGGCCGTTGTAGGAGCCCGGGATGCCCTTGGACTTCATGATGTCCAGGGACTGGCGGATCCAGCCGTCCAGGTTGTTGCCGTAGGCGGCCTGCTGGAGCTGCGGGCGCTGCGCGGACCGGCTCGCGGCCTGCTTGGCGACGTGGTTGACGTGAGCGGTGTGGGCGGCCTTCTTGGCGGCGGCCTCGACGTGCTTCACGTGGGCGGCGTGCGCGGCCCTGACCTTGGCGGCGTGGACCTTCTTCACGTGGGCGGCGTGCGCGGCGTGGACCTTCTTCACGTGCGCCACGTGCCGGGCGTGGGCGGAGGGCGTCTTCTTGGCGGCGATCGCCTCGACCTTGACGTTCCGCTGGGCGAGCTGGTCGGTGACCGCGCCCTTGACGTCCTTGACCTGCTGCGTGTCGTAGGACACCTGGGCAGCGGCCTCGGGGGAGCCGGTCGCGACGGTCCCGGCGCTGCTCGGCACGGCCGAGAAGGCGAGGGCGGCGGCGCCGAGCGTGGCGACACCGGCGAGCGCGATCTTGTGGTGCTTGGTCAGGGTGGGACTGTGCGAGTGCTTGGGCATAGCAGTGGGACCTCTTCGAATAGCGCGGAGGTCGCTCCTAGTCCGCGGGGGAGACCGGCTCCTCCTGCACGAGCACCGCGGGGGGAACCCGCGGTGCTGAGCGACGAGAGCAATTCTTAGCGGCCGCAAAATGCCCTGGCAAAGCTGTGACGTACGATCCCGGGTCGTAGGCCCCGGAGGGGCAAAACGGGACAGACTAGGTCGTCTGCCCCGTTCACCGTGGGACCCTTTATCTCCTATGTCCGTTAGTACGTGATGTGCGCCCTATGCGCGTCCTCACATCATCGGTGCCCCGATCTCACCGCTAGTTGCTGACGCAATGCTCTGCGTGAGGCCCCTCCTCCGGGAGGATGAGGTGCACGTCGCCGAACTCGTGCCACAGATAGAGCCCGCCCAGCGCCTCCTCGTAACTGCGCTCGACCGCGGCCCGGCCCGCCACCGCCTCCAGCATCAGCAGATGCGAGGCCTCCGGCTCGTGCAGCCCGGTCAGCAGCCCGTCCACGGCCCGCACTCCGCGCTCCGGCGTCACCACCAGCTCCGTCCAGCCCTCCGCCGCCCGCACCACCCCGTCCGCGTCCGCCGCCGACTCCACCGCCCGCACCGCGGTCGTCCCCACGGCCACGACCCGCCTGCCCCCGGTCCTGGCCGCGTTGATCAGCCGCGCGGACGCCGCCGGCACGGCGAAACGCTCCGCGTACGGCGGCTCGTGCGCCTCCGGCGACGACACCCCCGTGTGCAGCGTGACCGGCGCGAACTGCACGCCCCGGCTCACCAGCTCCGCCACCAGCCGCGCGGTGAAGGGCCGCGCCGCGCTCGGCATCTCCGCACTCCCCGCCCCGCCGGGGAAGGGCAGCGCGAACACCGTCTGGTACACGGACAACGGCTGGTCCCGCTCCGTGTAGGAGTAGCGGATGGGCCGGCCGTGCTCCCGCAGCGTCCCCGGCACGTCCCCGGAGGCCCGCGCCCACCACAGCCGCTCGCCCCGCGCGCTCAGCGGCTCCGTCAGCACCAGCCGCCCGCCCCCGGGCAGCCGCACCTCGCTGCCCGCCGCGGTGCCCGCGCGCGGGCGGGTCGTCCCCCTGCCGTCCGGCTCCCGCAGCTCGACCGCCCACCGGCCGTCGTCCCCCCGCGTGGAGAAGTGCACCACCACGCGCGCGTGCCCCACGCGCCCGTCCACGGCGGCCGCCAGCGTCGGCGAGGTGTTCACCACCAGCAGGTCCCCGGCCCGCAGCAGCACCGGCAGCTCGGCGAAGGCGTGATGCGACACCGCGGTACCGCGCGACACCAGCAGCCGTACGGCATCGCGCTCCAGGCCCGGCCCGCGCTGCTCGGCAGGCACGCGCGCGGACAGCTCCTCGGGCACCCGCAGAGCGGTCGTCATCGCTCCTCCACCAGGGCCGGCGCGCCGTACCGTCCGCTGGCTGGCCGCTCGTCGAGCAGCCGCAGGAACGCCGGTACGACACTCTCCGGCGCCGGCCGCGGATCGTCGTCGTCCGGTACGGCCGCCGCGTACAGACCGGTCGCCATGTCCCCGGGATCCACCGCCCACACCCGCAGCCCCGGCTCCTCCACGCCCAGCACCGCCGCCAGCTGGTCCAAGGCCGCCTTCGAGGCGCCGTACCCGCCCCAGGTCTCGTAGGCCTCCGCGCCCGCGTCCGAGCTGACCGCCACCACCGCCCCTGCCGCCGACCCCCGCAGCAGCGGCAGCGCCTCCTGGACCAGGCCCAGCGCGGCCACCACGTTCACCTCCAGCGCCCGGCGCAGGCCCGCAAGCGGCAGCTCGCCGAGGCGCACCAGCGGCTCGGCGCCCAGCGCGCTGGCATTGCTCACCACCAGGTCGAGCCCGCCCAGCCGGCGCGCCGCCGCCACCAGATCGGCCCGGTGCCCGGCATCCGTCACGTCGCCCGGCACCGCCGCCACCCGGACCCCCGCTTCCGCCACCGCCTCCGCCGCCTCCTTCAGCGCCTCCGCACCCCTGGCGTCCAGCACCAGGTCCCAGCCGCGCGCGGCCAGGGCCCCGGCCAGTGCCCGTCCCAGCCCCTTCGACGCTCCCGTGATGATCGCTACCGGCATGACAACCGTCCCCTCGGCTCCGTCCGCCCGCGTCGGCGATGATCCCAACCTAGGAACGGCGCCGCCCCGGCCGCCTCGGACGCCGGACGCAATCCGCGGGGCCCTTCGGACTACGCCGCAGGTCCGGGGCGCGCGCCCTAGGTCCCGAGGCCTAGGGCCAACGGCCCGGCGCCCCGCCACCAACGGCCGATCACCGCTGTCGCACCCCGCCGGTACCGTGAGGACATGAGCCAAGGCCCCCGGTCCGGCCTCGCCGCGGTCAGCTCCGCGCTGCTGGCCATGAGCAGGCACCTGGAGGTGCGCGACGTCCTCAAGACGATCGTCGCCTCCGCCCGCGAGCTGCTCGACGCCGAGTACGCGGCGCTCGGGGTCCCCGACGACCACGGCGGCTTCGCCCAGTTCGTCGTCGACGGCGTCACCGACGCCCAGTGGAAGGCCATCGGCCCCCTCCCGCGCCAGCACGGCATCCTCGCCGCGATGCTCCAGGAGGCGAAGGTCGAGCGGCTCGCCGACGTCCGCACCGACCCCCGCTTCGGGGGCTGGCCGTCCGCCCACCCCGACATGTCCGACTTCCTCGGCCTGCCGATCCGCGACGGCGACGAGACCATCGGCGCGCTGTTCCTCGCCAACAAGAGGTGCGCCAAGCCCCACGGCGGCTGCGGCTTCACCGCGGAGGACGAGGAACTCCTGTCCATCCTGGCCCAGCACGCCGCGATCGCCCTCACCAACGCCCGCCTCTACGAACGCAGCCGCGAGCTGACCATCGCCGAGGAACGCTCCCGGCTCGCCCACGAACTGCACGACGCGGTCAGCCAGAAGCTGTTCTCGCTGCGCCTGACCGCCCAGGCCGCCGCCGCCCTGATCGACCGCGACCCCTCGCGCGCCAAGGGCGAACTGCAGCAGGTGGCCGCCCTCGCCGCCGAGGCCACCGACGAACTGCGCGCGGCCGTCGTGGAGCTGCGCCCCGCCGCCCTCGACGAGGACGGCCTGCTCGCCACCCTGCGCACCCAGATCCAGGTCCTCGACCGCGCCCACGACGCGCGCGTGACCTTCGCCGCGAGCGGGTTCCGCGCGCTGCCCGCCGCCCAGGAGGAGGCGCTGCTGCGGGTGGCCCAGGAAGCCCTGCACAACGCCCTGCGGCACTCCGGCGCCGAGCACGTCGACGTGACCGTGAACCGGCGCGGCGGCGGCGCCGTGCTGCGGGTCACCGACGACGGCCGCGGCTTCGACCCGCACCTGACCCGTCGTGCCGGACGCCACCTCGGCCTGGTCTCCATGCGGGACCGGACGAGCGGGGTCGGCGGCACGCTGACCGTGGAATCGGCGCCCGGCAAGGGCACCACGATCGAGATGGAGGTCCCCGGTGGCTGACGCGATCCGGGTCCTGCTGGTCGACGACCACCAGGTCGTCCGCCGGGGCCTGCGCACCTTTCTGGAGATCCAGGACGACATAGAGGTCGTCGGCGAGGCCGCCGACGGCGCCGAAGGAGTCGAGCGCGCCCAGGAACTGAGCCCCGACATCGTCCTCATGGACGTCAAGATGCCCGGCATGGACGGCGTGGAGGCGCTGCGCCGGCTGCGCGAACTCGACAACCCCGCGCGCGTGCTCATCGTCACCAGCTTCACCGAGCAGCGCACGGTGGTGCCGGCCCTGCGCGCCGGCGCCGCCGGGTACGTCTACAAGGACGTCGATCCCGACGCGCTCGCCACCGCCGTCCGCTCGGTGTCCGCCGGGCACGTGGTGCTCCAGCCCGAGGTGGCCGGCGCCCTGCTCTCCCAGGAGGAGACCCACTCCGGACAGGGCCGCGGCGGATCCCTCACCGAACGGGAGCGGGAGGTGCTGGGACTGATCGCCGACGGCCGCTCCAACCGGGAGATAGCCCGCGCGCTGGTGCTCTCCGAGAAGACGGTCAAGACGCACGTCTCGAACATCCTGATGAAACTCGACCTCGCCGACCGGACCCAGGCGGCCCTGTGGGCCGTACGCCACGGCGTGACCGGCTGAAACGTCCTGCGCAACGCTTCACCGGCGGCAACCTGAAGGGTCGTCCTACGGGCTGAGATTCATACCGTCGTGG
Source organism: Streptomyces sp. NPDC101237 (assembly GCF_044767465.1). Classification (NCBI taxonomy): domain Bacteria; kingdom Bacillati; phylum Actinomycetota; class Actinomycetes; order Kitasatosporales; family Streptomycetaceae; genus Streptomyces; species Streptomyces sp. NPDC101237. The sequence goes on from NZ_JBIWNY010000030.1 coordinate 95,960, forward strand.
GAATGTCACCCGGACGGCGCATCCTCTCCCGGCCACCGGCGTTCTTCAGTGCGTGCCGCGGCGACCGCCGCGGCGATCGCCAAGGAGGGTCAAGAAGTGAAGAACCTGAAGAAGGCAGCGGCCGTGACGATGGTGGCCGGCGGGATCGTGGCCGCGGGCGCGGGGATGGCCTCCGCCCACACCGGCGGCTCGCACGCCGACGGCGGGGCCCACGGCTCTCCCGGCGTCGTCTCGGGCAACGTCATCCAGGTCCCGGTCCACGTCCCGGTCAACGCCGTCGGCAACAGCGTCAACGTCATCGGCGTGCTGAACCCCGCCTTCGGCAACCTCGGCCTCAACCACTGAGACCCGCGCCGCACCGCGGCATCGACCTCCGGCCTTCCGGGCACCCCCGGGAGGCCGGTCGGCTTGTCCGCTCAACGGCTCATAGGGCCAGCGACTCCTACTCTCAGTGAATCTTCCGCCCAATGATCCGAACGGGCAGTCACGGCCCTCGCCCCGTGCCACCGGGGACCCTCCCGCGTTGATCAGCGCACGGCCCACGGCCGGGTCGCACCAGCATCCGCAGGAGGAACGTTTCCATGAACATCGCCAAGAAGGCCGCCGTCGCCCTCACCGTCGCCGGCATCGCGGCGGGTGCCTCCGCCGGCGCCGCGATGGCCGACGCCGCGGCCGGCGGCGACGCCGCAGCCTCCCCGGGCGTGGCCTCCGGCCTGGTCGCCCAGGTCCCGCTCGACGTCCCGGTCAACGCCTCCGGCCTCTCCGTCGACGTGGTCGGCCTCCTGAACCCCGCGTTCGGCAACGCCTCGGCCAACAAGTAGCACCGGCCCCGCAGACGAGGGCCGTGCCGTCCGGCGCGGCCCTCAGCCGTCCTACCGCCCCCGCTCGCGCTCCTCCACCATGGAGTCGTACGCCGCGACCTGCGCCCGCCGGGCCGTCCGCTCCACCGGCCGCAGCGCCAGCGACCGTGCGGCCATCTCCGAGGCGCTCACCGCGCCGCCGTGCCCGTTCTCGTACGCCAGCGAGATCAGCATCCCGACCCGCTGCGCCAGCTCCAGGACCCGTACCGCCCTGGGCGGATACCCGGGGGCCAGCACCTCCCGGCCCCGCGCGGCCCGCGACCGGTAGGCGTCGATCGCCGCCTCGGCCACCGGACCGGACCCGGCGACGTCCAGCCCGGACAGCACCTCGGTCGCGTCCCTGAGCGCCTCCGCCAGCTCCCGCTCGGCCTCGCCCAGCGACGGCACGTCCGCGGGCGGCGCCTCCCGGACCGGCAGCACGTGCCAGACCACCTCGACGTGCACGTCACCGGCGGGACCGGCCTCGGACACCTCCGGCACCAGACCGAACGCGGCGCCGTGACAGACGACCGCCTCCTCGGCCTGCAGGGCCCGCGCGTTGAACTCCGGCGGACCGCTCAGCCCCAGCGGATGCCCCGGCGCCGGCAGCGCGACCCGCAGCCCGGTCGCCCCCAGCGTGCGCAGCCGCCCCAGCGCCAGCGTCAGCCCGACCGGAGCCGGCTCTCCCGGCAGCCCCTCCACCCGGTGCACCGCGTCCTCGCCGACGATGGCGAGCACGGCGTCATCCGGAGAGACAAGTCCGGCCAAAAGGGCATTTCCCCAAGCGGCGAGGCGTCCTGAACGCGGTTCCGAGAACATGCCTCCACCCTAAGGACCGGACCGATGGAATGGAGCGCCGCACTCGTGGCGTAGATTTCATAAGGGCCGCGCCCACCGGCGCCGCCGCCCGAGCCACCGGCGTACGCGCCGGCCGAGACCGGCCACACTGCAAGGGGAGACAACGCGCTCATGAGCGATGTTCTGGAGCTTCAGGACGTATCCGTGGTCCGCGAGGGCCGGGCTCTGGTGGACCAGGTCTCCTGGTCGGTGAAGGAGGGCGAGCGCTGGGTCATCCTCGGCCCCAACGGCGCCGGCAAGACCACCCTCCTGAACATCGCCTCCAGCTACCTCTTCCCCAGCAAGGGCACCGCCACCATCCTCGGCGACACCCTCGGCAAGGTCGACGTCTTCGACCTCCGCCCGCGCATCGGCGTGGCCGGCATCGCCATGGCCGAGAAGCTCCCCAAGGGCCAGACCGTCCTGGAGACCGTGCTCACCGCCGCCTACGGCATGACCGCCCACTGGCAGGAGGAGTACGACGAGGTCGACGAGCAGCGTGCCCGCGCCTTCCTCGACCGCCTCGGCATGACCGACTACGTGGACCGCAGGTTCGGCACCCTCTCCGAGGGCGAGCGCAAGCGCACCCTGATCGCCCGCGCCCTGATGACCGACCCCGAACTGCTGCTGCTCGACGAGCCCGCCGCCGGCCTCGACCTCGGCGGCCGCGAGGACCTGGTCCGCCGCCTCGGCCGTCTCGCCCGCGACCCGATCGCACCCTCCATGATCATGGTCACCCACCATGTCGAGGAGATCGCCCCCGGCTTCACCCACGTCCTGATGATCCGCCAGGGCAAGGTCCTCACCGCCGGCCCGCTGGAACTCGAACTCACCTCCCGCAACCTCTCCCTCTGCTTCGGCCTCCCGCTCGTCGTCGAACAGCTCGGCGACCGCTGGACCGCCCACGGACTCCCGCTGTCCTGACCCCTCCTGACGGCCCCGCGGACGTCCCGCCTCCGGAAAGCACCCTGTCGGGCTCGGCACCCCCGGCCCTACCATGGCGATGTGAACAGCATCGACGCATGGGTGTGGTGGCTCGTCGGCGCCGCGGCGCTCGGAATCCCGCTCGTGGTGACCGCGATGCCGGAATTCGGCATGTTCGCGATCGGCGCGGTGGCCGCCGCGGCCACCGCGGGACTCGGTGCGGGCGTCGTGATCCAGGTCCTCGTCTTCGTCGCCGTCTCCGTCGCCCTGATCGCCGTGGTACGGCCCATCGCCGCCCGGCACGCCGCCCAGCGACCACAACACGCCACCGGCATCGACGCGTTGAAGGGCAAGCAGGCCCTCGTACTGGAACGCGTCGACGGTTCCGGCGGACGGATCAAGCTGGCCGGCGAGATCTGGTCGGCACGCTCGCTCGACACCGGGCGGGCCTACGAAGCCGGAGAGGAAGTGGACGTCGTGGAGATCGAGGGAGCCACGGCCATCGTCATCTGACCTCGTACGACGCAACTCAGCGGAACGACTCCCGAGTTGGGCGAGGGTCTGTCAGACTCGTCCAGCAAGATCTTCAACAGTCAAAAGATCTGCCGAGGCGGAGAAGGGTACGGGGAGCGACGATGGAACCGGTCATCATCGTCCTGGTCATTCTGGTGGTGTTGGTCTTCATCGCCTTGATCAAGACGATCCAAGTCATCCCACAGGCGAGCGCCGCCATCGTGGAGCGCTTCGGCCGCTACACGCGGACCCTGAACGCGGGCCTGAACATCGTGGTCCCGTTCATAGACACCATCCGCAACCGCATCGACCTGCGTGAACAGGTCGTGCCGTTCCCGCCCCAGCCGGTGATCACCCAGGACAACCTGGTCGTGAACATCGACACGGTCATCTACTACCAGGTCACCGACGCGCGAGCGGCCACCTACGAGGTCGCCAGCTACATCCAGGCCATCGAGCAGCTCACGGTCACCACCCTCCGCAACATCATCGGCGGCATGGACCTGGAGCGCACCCTGACCTCCCGCGAGGAGATCAACGCGGCCCTGCGCGGCGTCCTCGACGAGGCCACCGGCAAGTGGGGCATCCGCGTCAACCGCGTCGAACTCAAGGCGATCGAGCCGCCCACCTCCATCCAGGACTCGATGGAGAAGCAGATGCGCGCCGACCGCGACAAGCGCGCCGCGATCCTCACCGCGGAAGGCACGCGCCAGGCCGCGATCCTCACCGCCGAGGGCGAGAAGCAGTCCCAGATCCTGCGCGCCGAGGGCGAGGCCAAGGCCGCCGCCCTGCGTGCCGAGGGCGAGGCCCAGGCGGTCCGCACCGTCTTCGAGGCCATCCACGCCGGCGACGCGGACCAGAAGCTGCTGTCCTACCAGTACCTCCAGATGCTCCCGAAGATCGCCGAGGGCGACGCCAACAAGCTCTGGATCGTGCCCAGCGAGATCGGCGACGCCCTCAAGGGCCTCTCCGGCGCGATGGGCAACTTCGGCCCGCTGGGCGGCGGTTCCAACGGCGGAGGCGGCAGCGTCCCGGCCCAGGAACGCCGCGAGAAGCCCCCCATCGACTAGGACGCCTAAAACGACGGTCCCCGCGCCCACCTGCTCCGTGGGGCGCGGGGATCCGTGGGAGAAGCCACGACGCGGCCGCGGCCGCACGAGGGGACCGGCGAGGCCTCCGATCAGGCGGCCACGTCCCCCGCCAGCCACTCGGGAAGCGCCGCCAGATCCTCGGCCCCCATGGCGAGCAGCATCGCGTCCTGCGGCGACGGCTCGAACGGCCGCCGGAGCAACGGCATCCCCGCCTGCTCGGGCGTCCGGTCCGCCTTGCGGTGGTTGTCCTCCGCGCACGAGGCCACCGTGTTCAGCCAAGAGTCCTGACCGCCCTGGGCCCGAGGCACCACGTGGTCGACGGTCGTCGCCCGCCGTCCGCAGTACGCGCACCGGTGCCGGTCCCTGACCAGCACACCGCGCCTCGACCAGGGCGCCTGTCTCCGGAACGGAACCCGGACGTAGCGGCACAGCCTGATCACCCTGGGCGCGGGTATGTCCACGTCGGCTCCGCGCATGCGCAGCTCGGGGTGGGCCTGCTCGACAACGGCCTTGGCCTGGAGCACCAGGACGACGGCTCGGTTCAACGTCACCGTAGACAGCGGCTCGAAGCTCGCGTTCAGCACCAGCGTGTCACGCATCCAGCCCACCTCCCATGTGCACCGTGCCCACCCCCGGCGGGCTTGGATCAACTCTGGACGGGCGCGCCGAGATGGACAACGCAATAAAAACTGCCCGCCCCTGATCACTTCCAAGACCAGGGACGGGCAAACGTTCAATGAACGGTTGGCTGATTTCGCGGAGTGCGTCAGCCCTGCTCGGGGTTCTCGTACTCGCCGACCAACTGGGCGCGGGCGATCGCGTGGAACCGCAGGTTGAACCCGACGACGGCGGGCGACACGTCGGCGTCCGGACCGAGCTTCTCCTCGTCGACCGCGTACACCGTGAAGACGTACCGGTGCGGCCCGTCACCGGGCGGCGGCGCGGCACCGCCGAAGTCCTTCGACCCGTAGTCGTTGCGCACCTGCACCGCGCCGTCGGGCAGACCCTCGAACTTGCCGCTGCCCGCACCGGCCGGCAGCTCGGTCACCGAGGCCGGGATGTCGAACACCGACCAGTGCCAGAACCCGCTGCCCGTCGGGGCGTCCGGGTCGTAGCAGGTCACGGCGAAGCTCTTGGTCCCGGCCGGAAAGCCCTCCCACCGCAGCTGCGGCGAGGTGTTGCCCTTGGCGTAGACCTGAGCGTCCTTGAGCGTGGCCCCTTCCGTGATGTCCTCGCTCGTCACCGTGAACGACGGGACGGGCGGATGGAAGTCATGGGGGAGCGGCCGCCGCTTGAGCTCGGTCACCTCGGTACCTCCTGATCGATGCTGATCGCTGACGGAAGCCGTGACGGACTCCGCGGTTCCGAGCCTAGAACCAGTTGCGCTTGCTGCCGACCTCGGACAGCCACTGGTTGAGATAGGCCGCCCAGTCGGTCCCGTGGAAGTCGTGCAGACCCACCTGGAACGAGCGGAACGTGTCACTGCCCTCGCTGAACAGCCCCGGCTTCTTGTCCATTTCGAGGATGACGTCCATGGCGTGCCCGTCCGCCACGAAGCTCAGCTCGACCTGGTTCAGACCGCGGTACTGGGACGGCGGGTGGAACTCGACCTCCTGGTAGAACGGCAGCGTCTGCCGCGTCCCCCGGATGTGACCGCGCTCCAGGTCGGCGTTCTTGAACCGGAAGCCGAGCTGGATGAAGGCGTCCAGGATGGCCTTCTGGGCCGGCAGCGGGTGCACGTTGATCGGGTCCAGGTCACCGGAGTCCACGGCACGCGCGATCTCCAGCTCGGTCGTCACACCGACGTTCATGCCGCGCAGCGCCTGCCCGTCGATCATCGTGACCGGCGTCTCCCACGGGATCTCCAGCCCGAACGGCACCGCGTGCACCGCTCCGGCCTGCAGCTCGAAAGCACCGCCGAGCCGCGCCTTGCCGAAGACGATGTCCTGCTTGAACTCCTCGTCGCCGTGCTCCACCTCGACCCGCGCCTGGAGACCCACGGACAGCCCCTGGATCTCCTGGTTCACCGACCCGCCCTGGATCCGTACCTCGCCCTGGACGACGCCACCGGGAACGACGTTGATCTCGGTGAGCACCGTCTCGACGGAAGCCCCACCGGCCCCCAGGCTCGCGAGCAGCTTCTTGAACCCCATGACTCTCCCTTTACGTACGGACCCTTGATCCCTACAAACGCGATCCGGCCGCGACCGGTTCCGGCCCACACCCTGGCAAGGAGACGAATCCTTGACCACCCCTTGGCATCCCCGGCCTGGACTAGGCTCGGACGCCATGATCGTGCCCCCGGACCGTACGCCACTCGCCAGGGACTTCTTCGACCGCCCTGTACTGGAGGTCGCCCCCGACCTCCTCGGCCGCATCCTCCTCCGCACCACCGCGGAGGGCCCGATCGCCGTCCGCATCACGGAGGTCGAGGCGTACGACGGCCCGAACGACCCTGGCTCCCACGCCTATCGCGGCCCGACACCCCGCAACGAGGTGATGTTCGGTCCGCCCGGACATGTGTACGTCTACTTCACCTACGGCATGTGGTTCTGCATGAACCTCGTCTGCGGTCCCGTGGGCACCGCCAGCGCGGTCCTGCTGCGCGCCGGCGAGATCATCGAGGGCGCCGACCTGGCCCGCAAACGTCGGCTTTCGGCCCGATACGACAGAGAACTGGCCAAAGGCCCGGCGCGTCTGGCCACCGCCCTGGGCGTCGACCGGGCCCTGGACGGCACGGACGCGTGCGCCGCCGGCGAGACCCCGCTGCGGACGCTGAGCGGTACACCGGTCCCCTCCGACCAGGTACGCAACGGTCCGCGTACCGGAGTCGCCGGCGAAGGGGGCGACGGGATCGTCCATCCGTGGCGCTACTGGGTCGACGGCGACCACACGGTCAGCCCCTACCGGGCCCACGTGCCCAGGCGCCGCTCAAGTTGACGCGTCTCCGGAGGGTGCGTAATGTAGCCCGAGCCGCTTGAACCGGGTACGGCATTCGCCAGCAGCCGGAAGCGGCCACCCACTACCTACGACTTCCCCTGACGGGGTCGGATTCGTCATGCCTGCATGTCTGAATTCGAACTCTCGGAACTCGATTATGAGTCCCGGCGGGAGTCGGCTAACGTAGTGAATGTCGAAAGGCCGACAGGCGAGAGCCGAAAAGCCCCAGACAATCCCGCCGACCGGGAATCGGACGCCGAAAGGATCTGATAGAGTCGGAAACGCCGGAAAGGGAAACGCGAGAGCGGAAACCTGGAAAGCACCGAGGAAATCGGGTCGAGAAAAGA
>NZ_JBIWNY010000031.1:0-101839 GCF_044767465.1 Streptomyces sp. NPDC101237
TTACACCCTCTCCCCCAACCCCACCAAGTTCCCATTTGCAGCGGCGGGCCGCCCGGCCGAAATCAACCGGCACCAAAACACCCCCCCCCCCCCCGCCCCCCCCCCCCCCCCACGGGGCTGTCTCGTTTTCGAAGCGGAATTCAGATCGTGAGCACGGCTTCCAGGGGAGCACCCTTGAGCGCGGGTTCCAGGCGGGCGCGGCCGTCCAGGAATCCCAGCTCCATCAGGACCGCGACACCCGCGACCTCCGCGCCCGCACGGCGGATGAGCTGGAGGGAGGCCTCCGCGGTGCCGCCGGTGGCGAGGACGTCGTCGACGACCAGGACACGGTCGCCCACGGACAGGTCCTCGGCGTGCACCTCGATCTCGGCCGAGCCGTACTCCAGGTCGTAGGTCTGGCTCAGGGTGGCTCCGGGGAGCTTGCCCGCCTTGCGGACCGGGATGAAGCCGAGGCCGGCCCGGAGGGCGACCGGGGCGCCCAGGATGAAGCCCCTGGCCTCCAGTCCGATGACCTTGGTGGCGGCGGTGCGCTCGGCGATCTCCGCGAGCGCGTCCGTGAGCGCGGTGAACGCGGCAGGGTCCGCCAGGAGCGGGGTGATGTCCTTGAACATCACGCCCGGCTCCGGGTAGTCCGCGACGTCCCTGATGCGGCTGAGCAGCAGCTCCTTGATGTCCGTCATCGGCGCTTACCGGAAGGGCGGCCACGGCCGCCCCGGTTGCGGGGCGCCGACTGGTTGCGCGGGCCGACGACGGCCGGAGCGGCGTCGTCGGATCCCTCCGGGCCGCCGACCCGGGCCTCGGCCATCTCGTCCTCGGCGGCGGCCTGGGCGCGCTTGGCGAGGACGCGCTTCTTCAGCGCCTTCATCTGCGGCTCGGCCTCCTTGAGGTCGGCGACCAGCGGCGTGGCGATGAAGATCGACGAGTAGGCACCGGCGGCCAGACCGACGAACAGCGACAGCGAGATGTCGTTGAGCGTGCCCGCGCCGAGGAAGCCGCCACCGATGAACAGCAGGCCTGCCACCGGGAGCAGGGCGACGACCGTGGTGTTGACCGACCGCACCAGGGTGCCGTTGATCGAGTGGTTGGCGATGTCGCTGTACGTGAAGCGGGTCTGCTTCGTGATGTCCTTCGTCTGCTCCTTGAGGCTGTCGAAGACGACGACCGTGTCGTAGAGCGAGTAACCGAGGATCGTCAGCAGACCGATGACCGTACCGGGCGTGACCTCGAAGCCGACCAGGGCGTAGATACCGGTGGTGATGGTGATGTCGTGGATCAGCGCGACCAGGGCCGCGACCGCCATCCGCCACTCGAAGGCGATCGCCAGGTAGATCACCACGAGCACCATGAAGATCGCCAGGCCTTCCCAGGCCTTGTTGGCGATCTCGTCACCCCAGCTCGGACCGACCAGGTCGGCGTTGATGGACTCCGGGTCCATCTTCATGTCCTTGGCCAGCGCGGTCTTGGTGGCGTCCGACTTCGCGGTGTCCATGCCCGCGATCTGGATGCGAAGACCTCCCGTACCGAGCTTCTGCACGACCGCCTCGTGGCCGGAGGCCTGCGCCGCGTAGGTCTCCGCCTGGTTCACCGAGACACTGGTCTTGGAGGTGGTGAAGACGGCACCGCCCTGGAAGTCGATGCCCATGTTCAGGCCGCGCACCGCCAGGCCGACGATGGCCGTGATGGTGATCAGGATGGAGACGCCGTACCAGATCTTGCGCTTGCCGATGAAGTCGTAGCTGATCTCGCCGCGGTGCAGTCGGGCGCCGAGGTTGCCGAGTTTCGACATCGCTCACGCTTCCTTCGGGTCGACAGGGCCGGCGGGACCGGCGGGACGGCGGGTACGGCGCAGCGGGGCCTTGGCGCCCAGACCCTTCGGGTCGAGCCCCGACCACTTGTGGCCGTTCGCGAAGAACTTGCGCCGGGCGAGGATCGTCATCAGCGGCTTGGTGAAGAGGAAGACGACGACCACGTCGAGGACGGTGGTCAGACCGAGCGTGAACGCGAAGCCCTGGACCTTGCCGACGGTCACGATGAACAGCACGGCGGCGGCCAGGAAAGACACGAAGTCGGAGACGAGGATGGTCCGCCGGGCACGCGGCCAGGCCCGCTCGACGGCGGGACGCAGGGAGCGGCCCTCGCGGATCTCGTCCCTTATGCGTTCGAAGAACACGATGAACGAGTCCGCCGTGATGCCGATCGCGACGATCGCACCGCAGACGGCCGGCAGGTTCAGCGCGAAGTGGATCGCGGGGCCGAGCAGCGCCATGATCGTGTAGGTGAGGATCGCGGACACCAGCAGCGAGGGGATCGCGACGAGCGACAGACCGCGGTAGAAGGCCACCAGGTAGATGATGACCAGGGCGAGGCCGATGGCACCGGCCAGCAGACCCGCGTGCAGCTGCTCGCCACCCAGGGCGGCGGTGACGGTGGTGACGCTCTGCTCCTTGAACGAGAGCGGAAGCGCGCCGTAGGACAGCATGTTGGCGAGGCTCTGCGCCTCTTCCTGCTTGAAGCTGCCGGAGATCTCCGCCTGGCCGCCGGTGATGGACTGGCTCACGTACGGGCTGGAGACGACCTCGCCGTCAAGAACGATGCCGAACTCGTTCTGCGGCTGCTGGTTCTTGGCGAGGGAGGCGGTGACGTCGGCGAACTTCTTGGCTCCGCTGGAGCTGAAGTTCATCTGGACCTGCCAGCCGGAGGCACCCTGCGTGTCGAAGACGGCCTGAGCCTTCTTGACCTCGGTGCCGTCGACAGCGGCCGGGCCGAGCACGTACTTGTACCAGGCGCCGTCGATCTGGCCGCAGGCCACGGTGGAGTCGCTGGGCTTGGCGGTCTTGCCGGCGGTGGCGCGCTGCGACGACTTGGAGCAGTCGAGCGCGGCGTACTGGGCCTGCAGCTTGCCGGCCTCGGCGGTGGCGGCCGCATCGGCCGAGGAGGAGGCGGAGGGGCTGGAGGAAGAGCTGGGGGACGCCGAGGAGGACGGCGTCGAGTCGGCCTTCAGCGCGTCCGTGACGGCACGGCCCTGTGAGGTGGCGGACGACGACGGCGAGGAGGACGACCCGGTCGCCTTCTCGGACGACGACGCGCTGCTCGACGGGTTCGGGCTCGACGAGGGGTTGGGGCTGCCGCTGGAGGACGCGCTCGGGGAGGTGCTCGGCGCGGCGCCGGAGCTGGCCTCCTGGGCCAGGACCGGGCGGAAGTACAGCTTGGCGGTGGTGCCGACCTGCTGGCGAGCCTCTTCGGAGTTGGTGCCCTTGGGGATGTTGACGATGATGTTGCTGGTGCCCTGGGTCTGAACCTCCGTTTCCGACACGCCCAGACCGTTGACACGGCGGTTCATGATGGCGACCGCCGTGTCCATGTTGGCCTTGTTGATCGCGTTGGGCTGACCCGGCTCGTTCTGCGCCTGGAGCGTGATGCTCGTACCGCCGGCCAGGTCGATACCGAGACGCGGAGTGGTGTTTCCGGAGAGGAACATCCCTCCGGTGAGCGCCACGATGGCGATCAGGATCAAGGCCAGCGAGCGCCCTGGCTTGCTCTGGGCGCTCGCGCTCCGGCCCCTCTTAGGTGCTGCCACCTTCTCGTACTCCCTCTCGGGCCGCCGCGCGCCTGGTCGGTGCGGTCGGCCATGACATGGTGTCGGGATCCCCTGCGGGAAACAGACGCTCCCGGGGTGGGGACGGCACGCGTCAGGCGCGCCGTCCTCCCCGGGACACGGCTACTTCGCGTCGGAGTCGCCGTCGGTCTTCTTCGGGTCTTCGCCGGCCTTCGCCTCGGAGGGCTTGGCCTCCTCGGCCTTGTCCTCCACCGAACCCTCGGCCTTCTCGTCGGCCTTGTCCTCGGCCACGTCCTTCTTGCCGAAATCGACGGCCTTGTCGCCGGAGGCGGCGGCAGCGCCGGCGGGCTCGTCGTCGGTCTCGGTGAGGGCGGAGGCGTCGTCCGGGACGATGGCGGTGTCCGACTTCAGGTCGTGCTCGATGCCGTGCACGATGCGGTTGTACTCGTCGTCGGTGAGCACGGCGCCGATCGCGTTCTTCGCGAAGAGGAGGTCGACGCCCGGACCGGCGTCGACGAGGACCGTGTCCTCGTGGACCTCCTTGACCGTCGCGTACATGCCCCCGATCGTGCGGATGCCACTGCCGGGCTGGATCTCATTCCGCATCTGGGTCGCCTGCTGCTGGCGCTTCCTGTTGGAACGCGTCATCAGGAACATGGCTGCGATTAGGACGACGAAGAAGAGAAGAGGCAAGGTATTCACGAGACGGAATTTCCTTCGCGCAGCCGCGGCGGTGAGCGGCCTGGATGATGGGGGTGTGGGTCGGCGCCGCCCGCAAAGGCAGCATCGGCGGAGTCTAAGCGAGTCCGCGCGCATGGAACAACGCTCAGCATGGCACCTGGGTTCCTGCACCCGCCAATGCCCCGCCGTCACGAAGAGATCACGTCTGCCCACGGGACCCGCGGGGCGGCGGCCGAATTCCAAGGGCTGGAGGTAAGGGAGAGACGGGACACATCCCGCCGGGGACGCGCAGACCGGGCGTTCCACGGCGGCACCGGGATCGGGAACCGGACACGGTCCGAGACCGGGATCCCGGCGGGTCGACCGGCTTCCGGCCCCGGCCCCGCCTCTCAGGCGCCGAACAGGTCCTGCTGGCCGGGTCCCGTCCCGCGGGGAGGCGTCAGCCCCAGGTGGGACCAGGCCGCGGGGGTGGCGACGCGGCCGCGCGGGGTGCGGGCGAGCAGGCCCTCGCGGACCAGGAAGGGCTCGGCGACCTCCTCGACCGTCTCCCGCTCCTCCCCCACCGCGACGGCCAGGGTGGACAGGCCGACCGGACCGCCGCCGAACAGCTTGAGCAGGGCTTCGAGCACCGCGCGGTCGAGCCGGTCGAGGCCGCGCTCGTCCACCTCGTAGACGGCCAGGGCCGCGTGCGCGATCTCGCGGGTGATCAGCCCGTCGGCCTTGACCTGCGCGTAGTCGCGGACGCGGCGCAGCAGGCGGTTGGCGATCCGGGGCGTGCCGCGGGAACGACCGGCGATCTCGGCGGCGCCGGCGGGGTCGATCTCGACGTCCAGCAGGTTCGCCGAGCGGTGCACCACCCGCTCCAGTTCCCGCGGCTCGTAGAACTCCATGTGCGCGGTGAAGCCGAAGCGGTCGCGCAGCGGCGGGGGCAGCAGGCCCGCGCGCGTGGTGGCGCCGACCAGGGTGAACGGAGGCAGCTCCAGGGGGATGGCGGTGGCGCCTGGCCCCTTGCCGACGATGACGTCGACCCGGAAGTCCTCCATCGCCATGTACAGCATCTCCTCGGCGGGCCGGGACATGCGGTGGATCTCGTCGAGGAAGAGGACCTCGCCCTCCTGGAGGGAGGAGAGGATCGCGGCGAGGTCGCCGGCGTGCTGGATGGCGGGGCCCGAGGTGATGCGGATCGGGGCGCCCATCTCCGCCGCGATGATCATCGAGAGGGTGGTCTTGCCCAGGCCGGGGGCGCCGGAGAGCAGCACGTGGTCGGCGGTGGCACCGCGCGCGCGTGCGGCTCGCAGGACCAGGTCGAGCTGCTCGCGGACCTTCTCCTGGCCGATGAACTCGCCGAGGTCCTTGGGGCGCAGGGCGGCCTCGACGGCCTGGTCCTCACGGTCGGCGACGGCGCCCACCAGCCGCTCCGCGTCGGCGCCGGTGTCGGTCGTGTCGTCCCAGTTCATAAGTGATGTGCCTCAGCGGTGGTGGGGTCAGCGGGCGCGGTTGAGGGTCTGCAGGGCCGCCTTGAGGAGCTGGCCGACCTGCGGGGTGCCGGCGGCGGCCTCGGCCTGCGGGGCGACCGCGGTGACGGCCTCCTCGGCCTCCCGGGTCGCGTAGCCGAGGCCGATCAGCGCGGCGTGCAGCTGGTCGCGCCAGCCCTGGCTGACGGGCGAGCCGATCGCGGGGGTGCCGAGGGGTTCGCCGAGCCGGTCCTTCAGCTCCAGGAGCAGCTTCTGGGCGCCCTTCTTGCCGATCCCGGGGACGGCGGTGAGCGCCTTCTCGTCACCGGTGGCGACGGCCCGGCGCAGGGCGTCGGGGCTGTGCACCGCGAGCATGGCCTGGGCCAGCCGGGGGCCGACCCCGCTCGCCGTCTGCAGGAGTTCGAAGGTCTGGCGCTCGTCGTCGTCGGCGAAGCCGTACAGCGTGAGCGAGTCCTCCCGTACGACGAGGGAGGTGGCGAGCCGGGCCTGCTGGCCGGTGCGCAGTCCGGACAGGGTGTTCGGCGTGCACTGGACCGCGAGGCCGATCCCGCCCACCTCGACGACCGCGGAGTCCGGGGCGAGGGCGGCGACCGGGCCGCTCACGAAGGCGATCATGCCGTACGGCCTTTCGTTGCGTTGGCTGCGTGCAGGGCGACGGCCTGCTGGAGTCGGTTCTGGGCGGGGGCGCGCCAGATGTGGCAGATGGCGAGCGCGAGGGCGTCGGCGGCGTCGGCCGGCTTGGGGGGCGCGTCGAGGCGCAGCAGCCGCGTGACCATGGCGCCGACCTGGGCCTTGTCGGCGCGCCCGGAGCCGGTGACGGCGGCCTTGACCTCGCTCGGGGTGTGCAGGGCGACCGGGATGCCCCGGCGGGCGGCGCACAGCATGGCGACGGCGCTGGCCTGGGCGGTGCCCATCACGGTCCGGACGTTGTGCTGGCTGAACACCCGTTCCACGGCGACGAATTCGGGCCGGTGTTCGTCCAGCCACCGCTCGATGCCCTGCTCGACGGCGACGAGGCGACGGCCGAGTTCGGCGTCCGCGGGCGTGCGGACGACTCCCACGCCGATCATGGTGAGCGGCCGTCCTGCGACGCCTTCGACGACCCCGACCCCGCATCGGGTCAGTCCGGGGTCCACCCCCAATACGCGCACCGCGCCCCTCCCTTCGGTCACCTGTTTGTGCAGGCTAGCGGGTGCCACCGACAACGGCCGACATGACGACGGGCCGACGGGTGTGTCCCGTCGGCCCGCTCGGTCGGCTCAGCCCGCGGCGGCGTTACGCGTCGACCTTCTCCATGACCTCGTCGCTGACGTCGAAGTTGGCGAAGACGTTCTGCACGTCGTCGCTGTCCTCCAGGGCGTCGATCAGCTTGAAGATCTTCCGGGCGCCCTCCTCGTCCAGTTCGACCTGCATGGTCGGGACGAAGTTGGCCTCGGCGGAGTCGTAGTCGATGCCGGCGTCCTGGAGGGCGGTGCGCACGGCGACCATGTCGGTGGCCTCGCTGAGCACCTCGAAGGACTCGCCGAGGTCGTTGACCTCCTCGGCGCCCGCTTCCAGGACGGCGCCCAGGACGTCGTCCTCGGACAGCTCGCCCTTGGGGACGATCACGACGCCCTTGCGGTTGAAGAGGTACGACACCGAGCCCGGGTCGGCCATGGAGCCGCCGTTGCGGGTCATGGCGACGCGGACGTCGGAGGCCGCGCGGTTGCGGTTGTCGGTGAGGCACTCGATGAGCACCGCGACGCCGTTCGGACCGTAACCCTCGTACATGATCGTCTCGTAGTCGGCGCCGCCGGCCTCGAGGCCGCCGCCGCGCTTGACCGCGGAGTCGATGTTCTTGTTCGGGACCGACTGCTTCTTCGCCTTCTGGATGGCGTCGTAGAGAGTCGGGTTGCCCTCGATGTCGACGCCGCCCATCCGGGCCGCGACCTCGATGTTCTTGATCAGCTTCGCGAAGAGCTTGCCGCGCTTGGCGTCGATCACGGCCTTCTTGTGCTTCGTCGTAGCCCATTTAGAGTGGCCGGACATCTGCCTGTCTCCTTCGCGTAACCCATCCGAACAACGAACGCAAGAGATCCTACTAGGACTGCGCCGCCCGGTACGCGTGCACCATGTCGACGAACAGGGAGTGGACGCGGTGGTCGCCGGTCAGTTCCGGGTGGAAGGACGTGGCCAGCGCGTTGCCCTGGCGGACCGCGACGATGTGGCCGTCGTGCTCGGCGAGGACCTCGGCCGCGGCACCGACCGACTCGACCCAGGGCGCGCGGATGAACACGCCCTCCACGGGGTCGCCCGGCACGCCCCTGACGCCGACCGCGGCCTCGAAGGACTCGTTCTGGCGTCCGAAGGCGTTGCGGCGCACGATCATGTCGATGCCGCCGATCGTCTCCTGGCCCGAGCGCGGGTCGAGGATCTTGTCGGCGAGCATGATCATGCCCGCGCAGGTGCCGTAGACGGGCATGCCGGCGCGCACGCGCGCGCGGAGGGGTTCCATCACGCCGAACAGGACGGCGAGCTTGGAGATGGTGGTGGACTCGCCGCCCGGGACGACCAGGCCGTCCACCTCGGCGAGTTCCTCGGGACGGCGGACCGGGCGGCCCACGGCGTCGGCCGCGGCCAGGGCGACGAGGTGTTCCCGTACGTCGCCCTGGAGCGCGAGCACTCCGATGACCGGAGTGGTCATCACCAGCCCCGGTTCGCGTAGCGCTCGGACTCGGGGAGGGTGTCGCAGTTGATGCCGACCATGGCCTCGCCGAGGTTGCGGGACGCGTCCGCGATGATCTTCGGGTCGTCGTAGAAGGTCGTCGCCTTGACGATGGCGGCGGCGCGCTTGGCCGGGTCGCCGGACTTGAAGATGCCGGAGCCGACGAAGACGCCCTCGGCGCCCAGCTGGCGCATCAGGGCGGCGTCGGCCGGGGTGGCGACACCGCCGGCGGAGAACAGCACGACGGGCAGCTTGCCCAGCTCGGCGACCTCCTTGACCAGCTCGAACGGGGCGCGCAGCTCCTTGGCGGCGGCGTAGATCTCGTTGTTGTCGCAGCCGCGCAGCTTGGCGATCTCGCCCTTGATCTGGCGCAGGTGACGGACGGCCTCGACGACGTTGCCGGTGCCGGCCTCGCCCTTGGAGCGGATCATGGCCGCGCCCTCGGCGATCCGGCGCAGGGCCTCGCCGAGGTTGGTGGCGCCGCAGACGAACGGCGTGGTGAAGGCCCACTTGTCGGAGTGGTTGACCTCGTCGGCCGGGGTGAGGACCTCGGACTCGTCGATGTAGTCGACGCCGAGCGACTGGAGGACCTGGGCCTCGACGAAGTGGCCGATCCGGGACTTGGCCATGACCGGGATGGAGACGGCCTCGATGATGCCCTCGATCATGTCCGGGTCGGACATCCGGGCCACTCCGCCGTCCTTGCGGATGTCGGCCGGGACCCGCTCCAGGGCCATGACGGCCACGGCGCCCGCGTCCTCGGCGATCTTCGCCTGCTCCGGCGTGACGACGTCCATGATCACGCCGCCCTTGAGCTGTTCGGCCATGCCGCGCTTCACGCGGGCGGTGCCGGTCTCGGGAGCCTGGTTGTCAGTGGTGGACACGGGTGACCTCACTTGCTGAAAGAGGGTTTCTGCGAACACCGAGGAAACGCGAGCGGACCAGTCCACAGCAAGGGCCAATGGCAAGCCGGTGGATCCTTTTGGCCGTCCTTGGCCGGTTCGCCGGAGGTCAGGCGGCCGTTCCGGTGCCGCGGTCGGCCAGTGCGGCGGGCGGTTCGTCGTCCATCTCGAAGGCCATCGGGAACGGCGCGTGGCCGGCCAGCCGGAACCAGCGGACCTTGCGGTGCTCGCGCAGTCGGCGGGCCGCGCCGACGGCGTCGTTGTGGAAGCGGCGGGCCATCGGCACCCGGCGCACGGCCTCGGCCAGTTCGGTGGTCGCCGCCTCGCCGCCAGGGGCCGCGCGGACTTCCTCGACCTGCTGCGGATGCTCGAAGACCGCCCGCAGGGCCTGGCTCAGGTCGCTCTCGGCGACCTCCCGCTGGTCCTCCTCGGACTGCCGGGCCGCGTGCGCGGCCTCGTACAGCACGATCGACGCGGCCGGGTCGAGCACTCCGGAGGTCGCCAGCTCCTGGGCGACGGACGCGCGCCGCAGCAGCTGGGCGTCGAGGGCGGCGCGGGCCGCGTCGATTCGCGCGTGCAGCCGGTCGAGCCGCCCCGCGGTCCAGCTCAGGTAGAGGCCGACCACCACGAGCGCGGCGAGGATCCAGAGCGTCCAGATGAGGGTTGCGGTCACGGGCGGAACGCTATAGGAAGCGTCCGCGCGAGCGTCCCGTCAGGGGCGCGGGAACCGCGCGCCCGGCCGCGAGGGCGCCGCGGCCGTCGGACGACGCGGCGCTCAGTCCCGGGCCAGGCCGAAGCGGGACCGCAGTCCCGGGCGTTCGTCGGTGGCCACGGCCGCCGCGCCCGCGGTCACCGTCTCGTAGACGGAGAGGATGTCCGCGCCGACGGTCGACCAGTCGAAGCGGCGCACGTGCAGGCTGCCGCGGGCGCTCAGCGCGGCCCGGCGCTCCGGGTCCGCCAGGAGCCGTACCGCGGCCTCCGCCAGGGCGTCGGCGTCCTCGTTGGCGAACAGCGCGCCCGCCGCGCCCTGGTCCAGGACCTGGGCGAACGCGTCGAGGTCGGAGGCGAGGACCGGCGCACCGGCGGAGAGCGCCTCGACCAGGATGATCCCGAAGCTCTCGCCGCCCGTGTTGGGCGCGATGTACAGGTCGAGGCTGCGCAGGAAGCGGGCCTTGTCCTCGTCGCTCACCATGCCGAGGAACTCGACGCGCGAGCGCAGCTCGGCGGGCAGGGACTCGACGGCCGCCTCCTCGTCGCCGCGGCCTGCCACCAGCAGGCGGGTCCCCGGGCGGGCGGCGAGGATCTTGGGCAGGGCCTTCATCAGCACCGGCAGGCCCTTGCGGGGCTCGTCGATGCGCCCGATGAAGCCGATGGTGTCGCCCTGCCACTCGGGACGCGGCTCGGCCCTGGCGAAGAAGTCGACGTCGACGCCGTTGGGGATGACGACGGCGTCGCCGCCGAGGTGCTCGACCAGGGTCCGGCGGGCGTACTCGCTGACCGCGATCCGGGCGCTGATCTTCTCCAGCGCGGCCTGCAGGATCGAGTACGCGGCGATCATGGCGCGGGAGCGCGGGTTGGAGGTGTGGAACGTCGCCACCATGGGGCCCTGCGCCGCCCAGCAGGTCAGCAGGCCGAGGGACGGCGAGGCCGGCTCGTGGATGTGGACCACGTCGAACGCGCCGTCGTGCAGCCAGCGCCGGACCCGCGCGGCGGACAGGAACCCGAAGTTGAGGCGGGCCACCGAGCCGTTGTAGGGCACCGGCACCGCGCGTCCGGCCGAGACGACGTAGGGCGGCAGCGGGGTGTCGTCGTCGGCGGGCGCCAGGACGGAGACGTCGTGGCCGAGGCGGATGAAGTATTCGGCGAGGTCGCGGATGTGGAACTGGACGCCGCCGGGGACGTCCCAGGAGTAGGGGCAGACGATGCCGATCCTCACGACGGTCCCTTCGCGGGGTCGAGGTCGGCGAGCCACAGCCGCTGGAGCATGTGCCAGTCCTCCGGATGGTCGGCGATCCCGGTGGCGAAGGCGTCGGCCAGCGCCTGTGTCATGACAGACGTCCTGGTCGCCCGGTCACCTGACTCGGGCACGTCGACCGGCGCGTGCACCCGGCCCTTCATGACCGGTGTGTCGTCGTACCAGAGGGTCACCGGGAGCAGGGAGGCGCCGGTCTGCTGGGCCAGCAGGGCGGGGCCCGCGGGCATCCGGGCGGTGCCGCCGAAGAAGTCGACCTCGACGCCGGAGGCGGACAGGTCGCGGTCGGCGACCAGGCAGACCAGGCCGCCGTCGCGCAGTCTGCGGGCCAGGGTGCCGAAGGCGGAGCCGCCGCTGTGCGGCAGGACCTCCATGCCGAGGCCCTCGCGGTAGGCGACGAACCGGTCGTAGAGGGTCTCCGGCTTGAGGCGCTCGGCGACCGTGGTGAACGGGGTCTTCAGCTCGGTGGTGACCCAGGCGCCGGCGAGGTCCCAGTTGGCCAGGTGCGGCAGCGCGAGGATCACGCCGCGGCGGGAGGCGAGACCGTCGGTGAGGTGGTGGACGTCCTTGGGCGCGAACCCGGTCCTGACCCGGTCCTCGCTCCAGGACGGCAGCCGGAAGGACTCCATCCAGTACCGCAGGTAGGACCGCATGCCGGCCCGGGACAGCTCGCGCAGCCGCTCGGGGCTCGCGTCCGGCAGCACGCGCGCGTAGTTGGACTCCAGGCGCTGGACGCCCTTGCCGCGCTGCCGCCAGGCGAGGTCCGCGACGGTCCGGCCGAGGCGGGCGGCGACCGGTTCGGGGAGCTTCTTGACGGTGCTCCAGCCGAGCCCGTACAGACCGTCGGTGAGCCGGTCGGCGGCGCTCACGGTCCCGCCTCGCTCCCGTGGCCGACGGTCTCCCGGCCGGCCACGGCCTCCGCCTCCGCGGACTCCCGGCGGACCGTGACGACCCGCTGCACGAGGGTGACGAGGCTGCCCACGGCCACGATCCACAGGGCGATCGGCAGCAGGATCTGGATGCCCGGCACGCCGAAGTTGTGGAAACCGGCCAGACCGGCGGCGACCAGTGAGATCACCAGGCGCTCGGCCCGCTCGACCAGGCCGTTGACGGCCACCGGCAGGCCGATCGACTCGCCGCGCGCCTTGGTGTACGACACCACCTGGCCGCTGGCCAGGCAGAAGATGGAGACGGCGCACAGGACGTCGTTGTCGCCGTTGCCCGCGTACCAGAGGGCGAAGCCGCCGAAGATGGCGCCGTCGGCGACCCGGTCCAGGGTGGAGTCCAGGAAGGCGCCCCAGCGGCTGGTGCGGCCCAGCTGGCGGGCCATGTTGCCGTCCACCAGGTCCGAGAACACGAACAGCGTGATCACGATCGTGCCCCAGAAGAACTCGCCCCGGGGGAAGAAGACCAGCGCGCCCGCGACCACTCCGGCGGTGCCGAGAAGCGTGACCGTGTCCGGGCTCACACCCCGGCGGATGAGAAACGCGGCGAACGGTGTGAGGACACGCGTGAAAAATGCACGCGCGTACTTGTTCAGCATGGCCTTCCCGACGGTCGTTGCGCCGTGCGGCCCCTGTTGGCCGCCCCGGCTGGCCCATCGTAGCCACGCGCGCGTGTGTGCGACGGGTGGGCACTCGCAGCGGGCGCCGTCGGCGGCGCCCGAAGCGGCCTGGCGGGCGGGATCACGTCCTTCGTATGGACGCACCGTGACGGGAGTGGAAAGCTCGAATAACCGCGGGCGTCATCGGTGCCGCCACCGCACGCGGCCCGACATGCTCGCCCGCGCCCACAGATGACCTCACCGTGCACGGGAGGCAGAACCATGGGCGACAAGGTCAAGGAACACCCCGGGGCCGCCGGCAGGGCTACGGCGGCCGACCACCCCGCGTCCGTACGGAATGTGGTGCTGGTCGGCCACTCCGGATCCGGCAAGACCACGTTGGTGGAGGCGCTCGCACTGACCGCGGGAGCGGTGAAGCGGGCGGGCCGGGTGGAGGACGGCGGGACCGTCTCGGACTACGACGACATCGAGCACCGGCAGCAGCGCTCCGTCCAGTTGTCACTGGTGCCGGTCGAATGGAACGGAATCAAGATCAACATCCTGGACACTCCGGGATACGCCGACTTCGTCGGTGAGCTGAGGGCCGGTCTGCGCGCCGCGGACGCGGCCCTCTTCGTCGTCTCGGCCTCGGACGGGGTCGACGGCTCGACGCGGATGGTGTGGGAGGAGTGCGCGGCCGTCGGGATGCCGCGGGCGATCGTCGTCACGCACCTGGAGGCCGCCCGCGCGGACTTCGAGGAGATGACGCGGGTCTGCGCCGAGGCGTTCGGCGCCGACGACCCCGACGCCGTGCTCCCGCTCTACCTGCCGCTGCACGGACCGCAGGGTCCGGACGGGCACGCGCCCGTGACCGGTCTGGTCGGGCTGCTCACGCAGAAGCTGTTCGACTACTCCTCCGGGGAGCGCAAGGAGTCCGAGCCGGGCCCCGACCGGCTTCCGGACATCGACGAGGCCCGCAACCGGCTCATCGAGGGGATCATCTCGGAGAGCGAGGACGAGACGCTCATGGACCGCTATCTGGGCGGCGAGCGGATCGACCTCAAGACGCTGATCGAGGATCTGGAGCGGGCCGTGGCCCGCGGGGCGTTCTTCCCGGTGCTGGCCGCCGCCCCGGCCGCCGACGGCGCCCGCCAGGGCCTCGGCACGGTCGAGCTGCTGGAGCTGGTCACCGGCGGCTTCCCGACACCCTTCGAGCACCCGACGCCGGGGGTCACCACGATCGACGGCGAGCCCCGCGAGATCACTCCCTGCGACACCGGCGGCCCGCTGGTCGCCGAGGTGGTGAAGACCGCCTCCGACCCGTACGTCGGCCGGGTCTCGCTGGTGCGGGTCTTCTCCGGCACCCTGCGTCCCGACGAGACGGTCCACGTCTCCGGGCACGGCCTGGCCGACCGCGGCCACGAGGACCACGACGTCGACGAGAAGATCGGCGCCCTGTCCACGCCGTTCGGCAAGCAGCAGCGACCGGTCACGCACGTGATCGCCGGTGACCTCGCGTGCGTGGCCAAGCTCGGCCGCGCGGAGACCGGGGACACCCTGTCCCGCAGGGACGACCCGCTGCTCATGGAGCCGTGGGAGATGCCCGACCCGCTGCTGCCGCTGGCCATCCAGGCGCACAGCAAGGCGGACGAGGACAAACTCTCGCAGGGCCTGTCCCGCCTGGTGGCCGAGGATCCGACCATGCGGCTGGAACAGAACCAGGACACCCACCAGGTGGTGCTGTGGTGCCTCGGCGAGGCGCACGCGGACGTCGCCCTGGAACGGCTACGCAGCCGGTACGGCGTCCAGGTCGACGTCGTACCGCACCGGGTGTCCCTCCGGGAGACGTTCGCCGGCAGGTCCGCCGGGCGCGGCCGGCACGTCAAACAGTCCGGCGGCCACGGGCAGTTCGCGATCTGCGAGATCGAGGTGGAGCCGCTGCCGGGCGGCTCCGGCATCGAGTTCGTCGACAAGGTGGTCGGCGGCGCGGTGCCCCGGCAGTTCATCCCGTCCGTGGAGAAGGGCATCAGGGCGCAGGCCATCAAGGGGGTCGCCGCCGGCTACCAGCTGGTCGACGTGCGGGTCACCCTGCTCGACGGCAAGGCGCACTCGGTGGACTCCTCCGACGCCGCCTTCCAGACGGCGGGCGCGCTGGCGCTGCGGGAGGCCGCCGCGGACGCCAGGATCCACCTCCTCGAACCGGTGGCCGAGGTCTCCGTGCTGGTCGGCGACGACTACGTGGGCGCGGTGATGAGCGACCTGTCCGGACGGCGCGGCCGGGTGCTGGGCACCGAGCAGACCAGTGGCGGACGCACGCTGATCAAGGCGGAGGTGCCCGAGTTCGAGATCGGCCGGTACGCGGTGGACCTGCGGTCCCTCTCGCACGGCACGGCGCGTTTCAGCCGCGCGTACGCCCGTCATGAGCCGATGCCGCCGCAGATCGCCGAGAAGATTCGCGAACAGGTCAAGGAGGCCTCGTAGTCGGCCTCATAGTCGACAAGCAAGGGTGTTCGGCGGACGGCTTCGGCCGTCCGCCGACGCTCGCCGGTGGCCGGGGATACCCTGAGTACTTGATCAACAGGTGTGCGGAGTGCGGAAGTCGGGAAGGCCGCAGGAGCGGGACGGCGGCAAGTGGGGGCGGGAATGAGCTTCGAGGACTTCTTCGGGCCACAGGTGCCGAGGCCGGGTGGCGAGGCGCAGGCCCCGACCTACGCCCTGGCCTCGGCTGCCTATCGGGACACGCCGATGGAGGAGATCAAGAAGGCCGACAACGAATGGCACCAGTCCTCGGTCAACGAGGGCCGCAGGTGGGCGAAGATCTTCCGCCCCAACTTCGGTGAGGCGTACTCCCAGGCGGTCATCGACCGCATGCTGGGTGTCGACCGCAAGCCGCTGATCCAGTCCTTCGGCAGCGAACCCCAGGTGGTCGTCGAGCACTGCCTGGCGGCCAACCGCATCCGCAAGGAACGCGACAAGCGGCTGACCGCCGTCATGCTGCTGTGCGGGGTGCTGTTCCTGCCCGGCCTGGTCGTCTGGCTGCTGGTCTTCCAGCTCCGCGCGTCCATGCTCAAGGCGGACAACAAGCGGGTCTCCGGGCTCGGCAGCGCCCTGCTGGCCGCCGTCGGCGTCCTCGCGGTGATCTTCCTGATCCGGATGCCGCTGACCGGCTTCTGGGGCTGGTACGCGCGCGGCTGCATCGTGCTCCCCGTCGTCGGCTGGTACCTGGCCAAGCGGCTGTGCGAGCGGACCGCGAGGGACCTGCGCGAGGCCTGGGGCGGTCTGCTCTCCGGCGGCAGCGTCGGCGCGAAGGTCCCCGAGACGGTGCCGACCAGCCCGGACCAGGCCGCGGCCGAGCAGCTGCGCCAGTCGCTGGCCCGGCTCAGCGCCGAGCAGCAGTCCAACTCCGTCTTCTACGCCGGCACCAAGGGCATACTCGGCATGGGCACCCGCTGGGGCTCCTGGGTGCTCGCGGAGGAACTGGTCCCGCTCGACCCGGTCAAGGGCGTCCACGAGTTCCGGGCCTGGACGGTCGTCCGGGAGATCGAGAAGGAACTGAGCGTGCTGCACCGGCAGCACCTGAAGACCGGCGGCTTCCCCGAACCCCACGTCAAGCACTGGATCGTCACCCACGTCGGGGCGGGCGCCAAGGCCGTGTCCCGGCCCGAGGGCACCGACTACAAGGTGGGGCCCAAGGACGTCGAGAACATCTGCAACAGCAACCACTTCGACAAGGGCGACCGCCACTACCTGGGCGTGCAGTGGCCCTACCTGTGGAACGGCGACCTGATCATCACGATGATGACGACCGTGACCGTGCTCAAGGAGACCTTGCGCATCGAGGTCACCGGACACGCTCTCGGCCCGGTCAACGGGCTGTTCAACGGCAAGCCCGAGGCTCCGACCAAGACGGTCTCGAAGACCGTGCGGTTCTGGGAGACCCGGACCGTGAAGCTGCCGCTGGTCACCCCGGACGAGGTGGTCCGCCTGGGCGCCCGAGCCGCCGTCAGCTGGTATCCGCCGCTGCTGAAGTGGCTCGGCGGTTCGATAGGGCTGCCCGAGCCGTTCGGTCTGCGGCACGCCTGGGCCGACCAGCCCTGGGACCACCGGTTCATGGCCGACGACGCGCTGCGTGCGGCCACGCCGATACTCCGTGCCGTGCACCGGGCCGCGCTCAGCGTCCTGAAAGAGCACGACGTCGACATCGACAAGTTCAGCTCGCGCGCGGGCAACCTCAGCGGTGCGGTCCAGGACGCGTCGCCGAAGAAGGCCGACAAGTACGACGCGTGACCGGCACGACGCCGCGGCCCGTTCCCGGAGACGGTGCGTCCCCGGGAACGGGCCGTGTCAGTTCGCCGTCGCCGGCCAGGCCTCGGCCAGCATCTTGCGGGTGTCCGCCAGCAGCTGCGGCAGCACCCGGGTGTGGCCGACCACCGGCATGAAGTTCGTGTCGCCACCCCAGCGCGGGACGACGTGCTGGTGCAGGTGGGCCGCGATGCCGGCTCCGGCCACCGTGCCCTGGTTCATGCCGATGTTGAAGCCGTGGGCACCGGACGCCGTGCGCAGCGCGGCCATGGCCTGCTTGGTCAGCTCCGCCAGCTCGGCCGTCTCCGGGCCGGTCAGGTCCGTGTAGTCGGCGACATGGCGGTACGGGACCGTCATCAGGTGGCCGCCGTTGTACGGGTAGAGGTTGAGCACCGCGTAGACGTGCTCGCCGCGCCGGACGATCAGCCCGTCCTCGTCGGATTTGGCCGGGATCGAGCAGAAGGGACAGCCGTCGTCGGCACCCGGGCCGGTCGGCTTGTTCTCACCCTGGATGTAGGCCATCCGGTGGGGCGTCCACAGGCGCTGGAACGCGTCCTGCGTCCCCACTCCGATCTGCTGCTCCGGCTCACTCGTCATGCTAGGCAGCATATGGCTTCGCCCGTTCGCGGCGTGTCGCCGGGGCCAGCGGAAACCGGCGGGCGGCGAAGCTGGGCGGATGGACGACGAAAGCCGCCTGGACCGCTGGGAGCGGCGGACGGACCTCGCGCTCGGCATCGCCTCCCTGGTCTTCCTGGGCGCGTACGCGGTGCACGTGCTGGCGCCCGGCCTGCCCCGGGCCGTGCACCTCGTGTTCCTGTCGCTGACGTACGGATCGTGGGTGCTGTTCGCCGTCGACTACGGGGTGCGCTGGTGGATCAGCGGTACGGGTCCGCGCTTCGTCAGGCGGCAGTGGCTGGACACGCTCGTCGTGCTGCTGCCCCTGCTGCGGCCGGTGCAGATCGTCCGGACCTACGAGGCGATGCAGCGCCGGCACGGGCGCCCGCGGCTGGCGCTGCAGGCCCGTGTGATGTTCTACGCCAGCCTGTCGATCGCCCTGCTGGGCTTCGCCGGGGCGCTCGCCGTCTACCAGGTCGAGCGCGGCGCCCCGAACGCCACGATCCGGTCCTTCGGGGACTCCGTGTGGTGGACCTGTTCGACGCTCTCGACGGTCGGCTACGGCGACGTCACGCCGGTGACCACGCTCGGACGGATCATCGCGGTGGGGCTGATGGCCTGCGGGATCGCGCTGCTGGGCGCGGTGACCGGATCGTTCTCCTCGATGCTGCTGCAGCGGTTCGCGGTGGAGGGCGAGGAGGACCTGGCGGCGGGCCGGACGGCGCAGAGGCCCCCGCAGGAGTGATCTCCGGGGGCCTCTGGGCGGCGGGCGGGGTCAGACCTGGGTCCGCTCCTCGACCACCTGGGCGATCTTGGCGATGGCCTCCTCGAACGGGATGCCGTTCTCCTGCGAGCCGTCGCGGTAGCGGAAGGAGACCGAACCGGCCGTCATGTCCTCGTCGCCCGCGATGACCATGAAGGGCACCTTCTGCTTCTGGGCGTTGCGGATCTTCTTCTGCATCCGGTCCGACGAGGCGTCGACCTCGACCCGCAGGCCCTTCTTCCTGGCCTCGGCCGCGAACTTCCGCAGGTAATCGACGTGTCCGTCGCCGATCGGGATGCCGACCGCCTGGACCGGCGCCAGCCACGCCGGGAAGGCGCCCGCGTAGTGCTCCAGGAGCACCGCGAAGAACCGCTCGATGGAGCCGAACAGGGCGCGGTGGATCATCACCGGGCGCTGCTTGGAGCCGTCGGCGGCGGTGTACTCCAGGTCGAACCGCTCGGGCAGGTTGAAGTCGAGCTGGACGGTGGACATCTGCCAGGTGCGGCCGATCGCGTCCTTGGTCTGCACGGAGATCTTCGGGCCGTAGAAGGCGGCGCCGCCCGGGTCGGGGACGAGCGGGAGGCCCTGCTTCTCGGCGACCGCGCGCAGCGTCTCGGTCGCCTCCTCCCAGACCTCGTCGGAGCCGACGAACTTCTCCGGGTCCTTGGTGGACAGCTCCAGGTAGAAGTCGGTGAGGCCGTAGTCGCGCAGCAGGTTCAGGACGAAGGTGAGCGTCTTGTCGAGCTCCTCCGCCATCTGCTCCTTGGTGCAGTAGATGTGCGCGTCGTCCTGGGTGAAGCCGCGGGCCCGGGTCAGGCCGTGCACGACACCGGACTTCTCGTAGCGGTACACGGTGCCGAACTCGAACAGGCGCAGCGGCAGTTCACGGTAGGAGCGGCCGCGCGCGTCGAAGATCAGGTTGTGCATCGGGCAGTTCATGGGCTTGAGGTAGTAGTCCACGCCCTCGTCGAGCTGCATGGGCGGGTACATGCCGTCGGCGTACCAGTCCAGGTGCCCGGACGTCTCGAAGAGCTTCCCCTTCGTGGCGTGCGGGGTGTAGACGAACTCGTAGCCCTCCTCCTCGTGCCGGCGGCGCGAGTAGTCCTCCATGACCCGGCGGACGACGCCGCCCTTGGGGTGGAAGACGGCGAGGCCGGAGCCGATCTGCTCCGGGATGGAGAACAGGTCCAGTTCGTTGCCCAGCTTGCGGTGGTCGCGCTTCTCGGCCTCGGCGAGGAAGTCGAGGTACTGCTTCAGCTCGTCCTTGGACGGCCAGGCGGTGCCGTAGATGCGCTGGAGCATCGGGTTCTTCTCGCTGCCGCGCCAGTAGGCGGCCGCGTTGCGCATCAGCTTGAACGCCGGGATGAGGCGGGTGGAGGGCAGGTGGGGACCGCGGCAGAGGTCCTTCCAGCACAGTTCGCCGGTCTTGGCGTCCAGGTTGTCGTAGATCGTCAGCTCGCCGGCGCCGACCTCGACGTCCGCTCCGTCGTCGCTGGACGCCGAGCCCTTGAGGCCGATCAGCTCCAGCTTGTACGGCTCGTCGGCCAGCTCCTCGCGGGCGGCCTCGTCGGTCACCACCCGGCGGGAGAACTTCTGCCCGCGCTTCTGGATCTCCTGCATCTTCTTCTCGATGGCCTTGAGGTCATCGGGGTGGAACGGCTTCTCGACGTCGAAGTCGTAGTAGAAGCCGTCCTTGACGGGCGGGCCGATGCCGAGCTTCGCCTCGGGGAACAGCTCCTGCACGGCCTGGGCCATGACGTGCGCGGTCGAGTGGCGCAGGATGGCCAGCCCGTCCTCGGAGGAGATCTCGACACCCTCGACGGTCTCGCCGTCCTTCAGCTCGTACGCGAGGTCCTTCAGCTCGCCGCCCACCCGCGCGGCGATGATCGAGCGCTCGCCGGCGAAGAGGTCGGCGGCCGTAGTGCCCGTCGTCACCACGCGTTCTTCCCGCTCGGAATCGCGTTGGATGATCACACGGACGTCTGACACCGGTCTCTCCTGCCTGAAGGTGGATGCGGCGCCATACCAGGAGCGCGCGCAATACCGGATCGTACCGACCCGGCCCCACCGACCGCTAAACGGTTACCCGCGGTGGCCGGTCAGTCGCAGTCGTCCCCGGTGCACGCCTCCTCGAAGAAGTCCAGGTTCTCCTGGAGCGACTTCATCAGCCGGTCCCGCTCGGCATCGTCCACCTGGACCGGTACGACCCCGGAGGCGCCGGACAGCCGCCGGAACCCGCCCCGGCTCTCCAGCCGCCCGTGCACCCGTACCGGGAGCCCCACCAGGTGTGCCTGTCCGGCGATGCGGTAGTCCTCCTCGTCGAGGGTGACCCGGACGTAGGGCACCTCGGCGCCGGCGATGACCCGCAGCCGTACCGCGCCGTCGCCGCGCGGTTCCGCGCGCCGCATCCGGACCACGGTGCCGGTGATCCGGACCGGCACGGAGGGTTCGTCGCGCAGGAAGCGGGCGCCGGCCTCGCGCAGCACGGGCAGGTCGCCGGGCGAGAACTCGACGGGTTCGGCGGCGGACGCGCAGTCGTCGGGGACCCCGGCGGCCGGCGCCCACTCGACGGAGATCCGGGCGCCCTCGGTCCCGCGCACGAGGGTGACCAGGGCGTCGGTCAGCTCACGGCTCACGCCCGCTTCGACGGCTCCGTCGAAGGCGTCCATGCCGCCGGTGGCCCGCTGGTAGTCGATGGCCTCGCGGGCGGCGTACAGGGCCTGGTGGAGGCGTACGGCGAGCGGCCGCCCGGTGCCCACGGGCACGAAGGCGGTCAGTCCCCGGCCGCCCTCCGCCGAGCCGACGAGGACGGAGTCCAGCAGGGCGGCGGCCGCGCGCCTGTGCCGGGCGCCGTAGTAGCCGGCCCGCGCGCGCGTGGCGAGCGCACCGGCCAGCAGGGTCTGCCGGGCGGCGGTCCGCAGCTGCTCCTCGACCGTCCAGGGGGCGGTGTCGCCCGGTCCGCCGGGCACGTCCCGCCACCAGCGGATCTCGTCGCTCGGCACCGCCAGCCCGACCAGCACCTCCCGCGCGGCGGGCGTCCCGCTGCGCACGAGAGCCGTGAGCGCCTCCCCGAGCAGATCGTCACTGTCCGGGAAAGCGCGGTTCTCGGGTACCAGCAGGCTGGTGCCGGTGTTGCCCGGCCCGGGTGGGGTCCAGCGGCCGTAGCGTCCGGGGGCTCCCCCGCGCCGCTGCCAGCCGTGCCGGCGCAGCAGGGCGCCCAGCACCGCGGGGTCGACGTCGGTGGGCTCGGGGGGACGGTTCCAGTGCGGGTCCACGGGATGCGGCCGGACTTCCCGCAGCTGCTCCTCGTGCGGACGGTGCCTCATGGTCGTCCTCCCGTCCCGACCCGCGTCATGATCTCGCAGAGCGCCCGGTCGTCGAAGATGCGCGAGGTCGGAATCCGCACGGTGGTCCGGTTCCGGCCGGTGATCGGATGCCCTGCCAGGTTGACCCAGTAGCAGCAGTGGCGCAGATCGAGGCGGTCGTGGCTGGCGCGCAGCCAGTCGTCCTGGGAGCGCGGGACCAGCATCACCACGAGGATCTTGTGCACCGACACCGGTGTGCGGGCGAGCTTGCGCAGGTGGTCGTTGTCCAGCGTGAAGGAGAAGAAGCGTCCCGGGGGGTTGGGTGCGATCTGGTACGTGCACTTGAGCTGCACCTTGATCGTCACCTCGTCGTCGACGGTGTGACCGGGCGAGCCGTGGCTGACGTGCCAGTCGATGCCGTTGTCCGGGAAGGGCTGCGAGAGCGAGCAGCCGGCCGCCGCGGCGACGGCGTGCAGATATCCCACCTGCAGTGTCTCCATGCAGGCGGTGGTGGCGAGTGTGCCGCGATGGGGGCCCGTGCGTTCGGGCAGCAGCCCGCCCCGCTCGGGCTGGGCTATCGCCATGACCAACAGCCTTCCCAGCCAAAGAGTTTCCCCGTGGCGGGCCGCTGAACTGCAAAGACCCGCACTCCTGTTGTGTCCTTCCGGCGTACGCCGCAAACGGCCCGGGTATCACCAAACAGGCAGAAGACGGAACGTCAGCTGCCGTGGGTGAACAAGGAGTTGTATTGGCATGACGTGCTGGTACGAGGGGCCCTTGGCGGCCTTCGACACGGAGACCACGGGCGTGGACGTGGAGACCGACCGCATCGTGTCCGCCGCGGTCGTCGTCCAGGACGCCCCGGGCACCCGGCCCCGGGTGACCCGCTGGCTGGTGAACCCGGGCCTGCCGGTGCCGGAAGCGGCGACGGCGGTGCACGGGCTGACGGACGAACACCTGCAGCGCAACGGCCGTTGGCCGGCTCCGGTGATGTACGAGATAGCCGAGCATCTGGCCGAGCACGCGGCGATGCACCGCCCGCTGGTGGTGATGAACGCGCCGTTCGATCTGACGCTGCTGGACCGCGAGTTGCGGCGGCACCGGGCGTCCTCGCTGGACCGCTGGTTCGAGGCGAGCCCGCTGCTCGTCCTCGACCCGCGGGTCCTGGACAAACATCTGGACCGCTACCGCAAGGGCCGGCGCACCCTGACCGACCTCTGCGCGCACTACGAGGTCACGCTGGAGGGCGCGCACGACGCGGCCGCCGACGCGCTGGCCTCACTGGATCTGGTGCGGGCGCTGGGCCGCAGGTTCGCGGCCCGGCTGGAGCGCCTGAGCCCCGCCGAGCTGCACACGCTGCAGACGACGTGGCACGCGGCGCAGGCGCGCGGACTGCAGGCGTGGTTCGCGCGCAGCGGCACACCGGAGACGGTGAACACGTACTGGCCGCTGCGGCCGGAACTGCCGGCGGCGGCGTGAGGGGCGGGGCGCCGCCCGTCCGGCGCCCCGCCCCTTCATCGCTTCCTCCTCCGGCTTCCTGGGCCTCAGGTCACGGTGAGGCCGAGTTGCCGCAGCATGCCCAGTTCGTCGCTGCTGCCCCAGCGTTCGACGAGTCTGCCGTCGCTGTCGAAGCGGCTGATCTGCATGCCGCGGTAGCTCACCCTGCGGCCGGTCGCGGGGTGTCCCATCAACGGCCCCTGGTGCGTACCGGAGATGACGTACGCGAAGGCCAACTCGTCGTCGGTGGCCACCAGATGCTCCACCTGGACGTCGAGGTCGGGAAAGGCCTCCCGCAGTTCGCCGAACATGCGCTTGTACCCGTCGGGTCCCGGCCCCTGTCCCGGGGCGGGATCGTGGTCGACCGAGTCGGCCGCGACGATCTCGTCGAAGGCGTCGAAGTTCCCGGAGACGACGGCCTCGCCGAAGGCGGTCTGCGCGGTGATGTTCGCTTGCTGACTCATGTGCCCTCCCGGCGCGTCTCGGGCACCGGCCTGTGCGTCGGCTGAGAGATCCCGCTCTACGCCGTCTGTCGACCGTACCTCCGCCACTCGTCACCGGCATGCCCACCCGGCCGCCCGGCCCCTCGGGCGTCGCCCGGCCGAGGCCAGACGCCGGGATGCCGGTCCAGCAGCGCCCGGGCGGTCCGCTCGGCCTCGGCGTAACCGGCGCGTCCCGCGTCGGTGAGCGTGACCTCGACCGACCTGCGGTCGCCGGCCCGCCGCTCGCGTGCGACCAGTCCTGCTCTCTGCAGATCCCGCAGCAGCGCCGACATCCGGGTACCCGACTCCCCCAGGCGCGCCGTCAGCCCGGCCACGGACACGGGCGAGCCGCCGGCCGCCGCCTCGGCGAGCGCGCCGAGCACGAGGTAGCCGAGGAGCGTCAGCCCGTGCCGGGTCCGCAGTTCGCCGTGCAGGTGTCCCAGCACCGGCAGGATCGGCGCGGGCCGCGGCCGGTCCGTGTCCGACGGATCACTGTCGCTCATGTCGCTCCCCTGGACGGGTCCCCGGGCCGCGGATACGCGGCCCGACCCTCACAACCAGGGGCCCTGCGACACCGATCGCCTCTTTCGCGGACAGGAGACCCTCGGATCAGGACACCGTCCTAGCACGTCCCGCGGACGATCCGCCCGCACGCGCCGGAAAGCCGCATTCCACTAATATTCACTTACCGCACGAGCTGCCGGAGCGTGGGTCATGGCCAAGCAGATCACCTGTCGCGGGATCCACGGGCAGCCGCCCTCCGAGGACGGCGGACCTGCCGAACGGGTGCTGGTCGACCGCGCCTGGCCCAACGGCGTACGACGGCGGGACGCACCCGTCGACACCTGGCTGCGGGACGTGGCGCCCTCCGCCGAACTGCAGCTCTGGTACGGCCACCATCCCCGCCGCTTCGGCGAGTTCCGCCGCCGCTACCTCGTCGAGCTGGGCGATCCCGCGCACCGTGGATCGCTCGCCCGGCTGCGGGACCTGGCCGGGAACCACAGCCTCACCCTGCTCACCTCGGCCCCGGACACGGACCGCAGCCACGCCGCGGTCCTCGCCGAGTGGCTCGCGGGCCAGGGAGATCCGCCCGCCGCCGGTCCCGGACGGCCCCGCGCCGCCCTTAACGACGTCAACGCCGCGGCGCTCGCCTTCGTCATGGGCACCGGCATCGTCTCCACCTGCCTGTACGCCGACGGCGCCCACGTCCTCTCGGCCACGCTGCTGTGGGTGGCCCTGGCCGGCTTCGCGGTGCTGGTGCCCGCCTACGGCCTGCGGCTGCTGCGCCACCGGCGGCGCTTCGTCGCGGATCTCGTCGGACCGCGCGCCTTCGCCTTCCTCACGGTGGCCATCTCGTGCTGGCGGCGCGTTTCGTCCTGGACGGCCGTCCCGTGGCGGCGGGAGCGTTCCTGGCGTTCGGCACGCTGGTGTGGCTGGTGCTGGACTACGGCGTTCCGCTGGCGCTCATCACGAGCACGCGGCGGGGTCCTGCGCTCGACCAGGTGAACGGCACCTGGTTCCTGTGGGCGGTGGCGTCGGAGTCGGTGGCGGTCGGGGCGGCGGCCCTGGCCCGGCTGGTGCCGGGCCAGGCGCTGCCGGTGCTGGCGGTGGTGTGCTGGGCCGTCGGGCTGGTGCAGTACCTGCTGACCGCCGGGATCGTGCTGGCCAGGCTGCTGGTCCGGCCGGTGCGGCCGGACGGGCTCATGACGTCGGTCTGGATCTTCATGGGAGCGGCGGCCATCGCCGTGCTCGCCGGAGCGCGGCTGGTCTCGCTCCCGCAGGGGAGCCTGCTGCTGTCGCGTCCGCTGGTCATCGGCTCGTCCGTCGTCCTGTGGTCGTTCTCCAGCTGGCTGATACCGCTCCTGCTGGCGCTGGGCGTCTGGCGGCACGTCGTGCGCCGCGTCCCGCTGCGCTACGAGCTGGGCTGGTGGAACCTCGTCTTCCCGGTCGGCATGTACGCGGTCACCACCCATGAGCTCGGACGCGTGACCGGAGCCTCCTGGATGACCGCGGCCGGCCGCTGGGAGATCCGGGTCGCCGCGGTGTTCTGGGCGGTCGTGTTCGCCGCCATGGCTGCCGCGGCCTGCGGCCGTGTCACCGGCGGACGACGTGCCGCAGCGAGTGCCAGGTGACCACCGCCCAGGCGGCGGCCAGCAGCGCGTACAGGACGACGGCGGTCCAGACGAACGGCTGCGAGCCGGTGCGGGCGGCGAGGGCGCTGGTGCCGGTGACGCAGGCGCCGAGCGGGAAGATGAAGGACCACCAGGTGGGTGCGAAGGGCAGGCCGCGCCGGATCTCGCGCACGGTCAGCGCGGTGGCGAGCGCCAGCCACAGCATGGCGAAGCCCCAGATCCCGATGCCGCCGAGGAGCGCGGCGACGGCCGTCCCGCGCGCGTACGGGGCGGGCAGGGCGCTCGGCGCCGCCGTGGCCAGCGCTCCCAGTGCCGTCACCGCCTGGTCCAGCGCCCCCACGCCGATCCACACGGTGGGCACCGTCGCTCCGCCCGGCGCGTCGTGGTGCACCAGACGGCTGTAGACCATGGCCAGGACCAGCAGGACCGCCACCAGTCCGAGCCCGAGCATCGCGTAGCAGCCCAGCAGCAGGGCCAGCCGCGCCTGTCCGGCCGGTGCGCGCGGGACCAGCAGCGCGCCCGTGGCGGCGGAGACCAGCGGCGGGACCACCGGCAGCAGCCAGCCGCCGAAGGCCGCGTCCGGGGTGAAACGGTGCCGCGTGACCATCAGGTACGGCACCGCGCAGGCGGTGACGAGCCCGAGGACCGTACCGGCGGACCACAGGATCCAGTCCACGTCCGCCGCCGCCCGCTCCCCGATCAGGCGCCGCCCGAGCAGCAGCGTCCCGGCCCCGACGGTGAGCAGCGCCATCGGCGGCGCGCCGAAGAACTGCGCCAGTACCGGGTCACCGGCGTGCACGCGCAGCATCCGCTGGCCGAGGTACCGGGCGCCCAGCACGATCAGCAGCAGCGCCGCCGCGGCCCACACAGCCGTTGCGGCCGTGTCGAGGCCCGGGAGGGTCCGCGGGAGGGTGGCGGCCGCCGCGGCGACGATCCCGGTGCCCATGACGGCCGCGAACCAGCTGGGGCCGAGCCGGCTCCGCCCCCTTCGTCGGACCGGGCCGCCCTGGGCCGGGATCGCTGGGCTGGTGCTCGAATGGGATGCCACGGCGTGCAGCGCCTTCTCTTCTCGTGTCGGACTGGCCGCCGTCCGGCAGGGGCCGCGGCGACCGGCCGGCAGGTCGTCGCACGCCCGGCAGCTCACGGGGCGCGGCGAGACCGTCGGCCCGTTGGCGCTCCCGAACCTATGGCGCGGCGGGCGGCCCGCCACAGTGCGGCACGTGCCACGACGCCCTCACTCCGGGACATGACTACGCTGGAGCGAATCCGTCCGGGCAGGAGGCGCACGCATGAAGGACAGGCCCTCGGGCAGGCAGCCGCTGCTGGTGACCGTGCTGGTCTTCCCGGGCGTACGCCTGCTCGACGTCACCGGCCCGATCGAGGTGTTCTCGTCGGCCAACGACTTCGGGGGCCGCTACCGCGTGCGCACGGTGTCCCCCGACGGCGCCGACGTGGTCACCTCGGCCGGCACCGGCCTGCGGGTCGACCTGTCCGCCGCGCAGGCGCACGACGTCAGCGACGTGGTCATCGTGCCCGGCGGTCCCGAGTGGCCCACCCTCGTCAAGGACGAGGCCCTGCTGGACACGGTGCGGACGCTCGACGCGCGGGGCCGCCGTACCGCGTCGATCTGCACCGGTGCCTTCCTGCTCGCCGCCGCCGGGCTGCTCGACGGACGCACGGCGACCACGCACTG
Source organism: Streptomyces sp. NPDC101237 (assembly GCF_044767465.1). Lineage (NCBI taxonomy): Bacteria > Bacillati > Actinomycetota > Actinomycetes > Kitasatosporales > Streptomycetaceae > Streptomyces > Streptomyces sp. NPDC101237. Next base: position 27,623 of record NZ_JBIWNY010000031.1, read on the forward strand.
GCGCTTCGCCGACCAGCTCGCCCTGCGCTATCCGCGGGTGACGGTGGCGGCCGACGCCCTGTTCGTGCGGGACGGCCACATCATGACGTCGGCGGGCGTCAGCTCGGGGATCGACCTGTCGCTCGCCCTGGTCGAGGAGCACTTCGGCGCCGACGTGGCCCGCTCCGTGGCCAAGGACATGGTCGTGTTCATGCAGCGGCCGGGAGGCCAGTCGCAGTTCAGCGTCCGTACCCGGACGCCGCGCGCACGGCAGGAGATGCTGCGCCGGGTCCTGGACGCGGTCGCCGAGGACCCGTCCGCCGACCACACCCTGGCGGCGATGGCGCGCCGGGCGGGTGTGAGTCCCCGTCATATGGCGCGGCTGTTCCACGACGAGATGACCACGACCCCGGCCCGCTACGTCGAACGGATCCGCATGGAGGCCGCGCAGGCGATGCTGGAGGAGGGCGACGACCCCATGGCGACGGTGGCCCGGCGGACCGGTTTCGGCTCGCCGGAGTCGCTGCGCAGGGCGTTCACCCGCAACCTCGGCGTCACGCCGGGCACCTACCGGGCCCGTTTCCGCACCACCGACGCCACCGCGGCCGTCGGCGTCTCGGACTCGGCGGACGTCAGGCGTCCGTGACGGTGCGTCCCGGCATCGGCTCGGCGAGCGCGGCGCGCCAGGCCGGCGTGCCGAAGGGGCCCGCGAAGTACTGGGTCTCGTGCACCACGTGCCGCCCTTCGAACTCCATGATGCTCACCGAGTACGACGGCACGCCGTCGTAGGTGATGACGCACTCGCTCACCCAGAGGTGCCCGTGCCCGGTGATCCGCTGGACGGTGAAGTGCCGGTCGGCCGGGTGCCCGCCGCGTTGTGCCGCGATCGTCTCGCGCCCGCGGAAGCGCTCGCCGGACTGCGGGTAGTCGAGGATCGCGTCCACGGCGTAGACCGCGTGCTCCGCCTCGACGTCGCCGCGTTCCGACGCCCGCCAGTGTTCTTCGATCGCGGCCCTGATCCGGGAATCGGCGTCCATGGCGCCACCCTAGGCACTCGGGGCGGCGGGCCGCGGGCGCGCCGCCGACGGGTCCGCCGTTCGGCCGGGCCGGACAGGAAAAAGGCCGGTCCGCACAGGCGGACCGGCCTTCCCGGTGGTGGGCGATACTGGGTTCGAACCAGTGACCTCTTCGGTGTGAACGAAGCGCTCTCCCACTGAGCTAATCGCCCAGGAACGCACCGAACAATACAGGGACCGGCGGGTTACGTTCAAACCGCTTGCAGGTGCCCGCGCAGTCCGCGCCGTCCCGACCGCATCATCAGCCGGTGGTTGGCGCGGAAGAACGGCCTTCCGGGGACGGCCAGTCGGCGCAGCAGCGGCTTGGTGACGTCGACGGCCTGGTCGTAGCGGGCCAGGGTGCCGGTGCCGTCGGCGGTGACCGTCCAGCGGGCCCAGCCCTCGATGTCGCCGCTCATCGCGATCTCCAGGAGCCCGGCAGCCGGGTCGCGGCGGGTCTCGCGTGCGGTGAACGTCATGTCGTACGGCAGAACCGAGCGGATGGTGATGATGCCGGTGGTGTCGTTCAGCCGGGCGACCGTGCGCACCTGGGGCCACCAGCGCGGGTACTCCTCCACCCGTTCCAGGGCTCGGTAGACGGCCGCGGTCCCGAAGGGCAGGGGCCACAGGCTGCGGAAGCGGTAGTGGGTCCAGTCCATGGGCGGAGTCTGCCCGGCGGGGGGATCCGAGTACGCCTGCTCATGCCGCTCGGCATGACCCGGACCACGCTCGGGAGGCGAGCGCCGTCCGCCCGCGCGCCGGCGCTCCCCTGTTCCGGCCGGCCGTCGCACCGGCCCGTCGCTCCGTCAGGTCCGTCCCGTCGGACGCGAGTCCGCCGTCGGTGTCCTCGGCGATCTCCGCGGCCCGGAAGTGAGCCGGGCTCAGATTGCCTGCCCGGACGGGAGACTTGAGGCCGGGGAGAATTCCTCGCTTGTCGTACTTCTGAAGAAAGGTGACGGCATTCTGGAAAAGTGGAGCGGGAGATTTCCGCGGGCGGCCCACCGCGCGCGTCGGGCCCTTCTCCGGGATCGATTGATATGTCCGGAAGTCCGTCTTGACCGCGATCTTGCGCTCTTCTTCTCGGAGAACCTGACGGTGTGACCGATCTCCGCGACACGCCCTCGACACGTCGCCCCGCGTAACGGAACGTCACCGTCCCCTCTCGGGGACCACCTCCGCTCCGCTCCCGGCTGCCGCGATGGCGAGCCGCACGTCCGGCGTGAATCGTTCCAAGCGCGGACCGTCGGGAGTGCGACCCGCTCGCGGACGGATCGATCCCGACCGTTCCGGGGCGGACGACGGAGGGACACCTCCGACCATTCCGCCGATTCGGGACCTGGCACGACACGGCCTCCGGGTGCCGGATCACGTCGGCCCGCCGGTCCGCGCAGATCGTCCGCGGCCTCGTCGGCGCCGGTCACCGCGGCGGTCGCGCCGTCGCCTCCCGGCGGGCGGCGCCGAGGCCCCGCGGCGCCTCGGAAACGACCGCGGCCCACCTGCTGTTTCGCAGGCGGGCCGTGGTTCCGGGTGGGCGATACTGGGTTCGAACCAGTGACCTCTTCGGTGTGAACGAAGCGCTCTCCCACTGAGCTAATCGCCCGGACGCAGGAAGAACATTACCCCATGTCAGGGGGTGCCCCCGACCAGCCGCCGGGGCCACCCCGGAGCCGTGGCCGACGGCCGCGTCACTCCTCGATCCGCCACGGCATCACTATGCCGAACCTGGAGAGGTAGACCCCGGCCAGGCCGGCCACGACCACGAGACCGATCACGGTCAGCGTGATGTTCCGGCGGCGCACCTTGGGGTCGAGAGCTTTCTGTGCCGCCTCGGTGACCTTGCGTTTCGTCCAGCGGAGCACCAGCTGGGCCCAGACGAACTCGGTCGCCCAGATCGCCATGCCGGCGAAGATGATCACCCAGCCCGGTCCGGGCAACGGCAGCAGCACGATGCCGACGACCACCACTGCCAGACCGAGCGCGAAGACCCCGACCTGCCAGCTCAGGTGCAGCACCCGGCGCGCCTTGACGAACTCGGGCGCCCGCGATCCCAGTCCCCGCTCGTCGCGTGCCGCCCCGTCCGGCCCCGTACCGTCCACCTGGCTCCCGTCCGAGGCCACGGCGACCTCGCCCGCTTCGTTACTCCCCGTATTCATACGACCAAACCCTACCTGAGCGATTCCGGTCACCGGAATGGTCGTAGATCACGCCGATCTTCTCGGCCGGAAGAGTTACGCAAACACACGCAAAACCCTCAGAGGGGTTTACAACGGCACCGTAGGTGGCATGTCGATTTCGCCGACGTGCGAATCCCCGAGCGCACACTGAGCGAAAGGCCCTGGCGCTTATGAACACCACGGTCAGCTGCGAGCTGCACCTGCGCCTCGTTGTGTCGAGCGAGTCATCCCTGCCTGTCCCCGCAGGCCTGCGGTACGACACGGCCGACCCCTACGCCGTGCACGCCACCTTCCACACCGGAGCCGAGGAGACCGTCGAGTGGGTGTTCGCCCGCGACCTCCTCGCCGAGGGGCTGCATCGCCCCACCGGCACCGGCGACGTCCGCGTCTGGCCGTCCCGCAGCCACGGTCAGGGCGTCGTGTGCATCGCCCTGAGCTCTCCGGAGGGCGAAGCACTGCTCGAAGCCCCGGCGCGGGCTCTGGAGTCCTTCCTGAAGCGCACTGACGCCGCCGTGCCGCCCGGCACGGAACACCGGCACTTCGATCTCGATCAGGAGCTCTCGCACATCCTCGCGGAGAGCTAGGGCTACGCCCCTCCAAGCCGCCCGGCGCCGTCCACTCGGGGAGACGGCTCGGGCCTAGACAACCGCATACGGCAGCACCGGTGCCGCCACCGTGTCAGGTCACGGGGGCGGCTCCGGTGTGTCCGCGTGTCCTGGGAACCACCGCCGAACGGTGCGCGTTCCACAGGAGGGCGACGAGTGGGACCGAGCACGGTGCGGTGGAGCCATATGTCGCTACGATCGGCCACCATCGGCGGGCGCCCGCCCGACCCTCAGGCCAGGGAGCGAAACGTGCTGATCACCCACGACACCCGGTGTTCCCTCGATGCCGTGGTGGATCTGGTGAACACCGCGCCGGAGGACGACACGGCGCCGGACGGGCTGCCCGACGTCGCGGCACTCCACCATTTCGTACGGAACCACGACATGAGCGGCGTGGGCGTGCTCTCCGAGTTCGATCTGTCGGCGGTGCGCCGGGTCCGCGGACGGTTCGCGGCGATCTTCGCCGCCCCGGACGCCCGGGCCGCCGCGGGAATGATCAACGAACTGGTCGCCGCCGCGGGCACCACCCCGCAGCTCACCGACCACGACGGTTACGACTGGCACGTGCACTACTTCGCGCCCGGTGCCTCGATGGCCGACCACCTCGCCGCCGACTGCGGGATGGCGCTCGCGTTCTTCGTCGTCGCCGGGGAGCAGGACCGGCTGCGGCGCTGCGAGGCCCCGGACTGCCGGCGCGCCTTCGTCGACCTCTCCCGCAACCGTTCGCGCCGCTACTGCGACAGCCGGACCTGCGGGAACCGGCTGCATGTCGCCGCCTACCGGGCCCGCCGCAAGGAGTCGGCGGGCTGACGCGTCCGCCCGCCGGCCGGAGGAAGCGTCGTCGCGGCCCGTCCGGCGGGCCGCCCTGGGTTCTTCGATGCCGACGCCTGTCCCGGCGGGTGGCGCCGGGACGGGCGGGTACGGCTCACAGCCACAGCAGGTCGTGCAGCGCAGCCATGAGGAGCAGACACCCGATCACCGCAAGGAAGATCATCAGCGGTGGCTGGGAAAGGGCGAAGAGGCACCCGCGCGGCTCGTCCTCGGGCGGCGCGGCCTCGCTCTGTTTCGTGTCCAGCATCTCGCGGCGATGATGACCCAGCGGGCGTCCGCCACGCGATCAACACGCCCGAAATGGGCGGGAGTTCGCCGAATTCCGTGATGTCCGGTTCGCTTCCGTCCGCCCGGTGAACGCTTCCGCGTGCGCCGGAGACCGACTGTGTCGTTTCAATGCCTCAGGTGATTGTCGTACGCATCCGCCGACGACCCGCCCGACCAGCGTCGGCCCGGCCCCCGCGGAGCGTCATATCCCGTGCTTCTTGAGGATGGCCTCGATGTCGCTGAAATCCTCGCCGGATCCGGTGCTCCGGGGCGCCGCGGCGGGCTTGGCCGCCGGGCGGGTGCTGCCGGAGCCCAGTGACGCGGCGGAGGCCGTGGGGGCGACGGCGTCCCGGCGCTCGCCGCGGGCGGCCGCCTTGCGCTCGGCACGCGTGGAGCCGCGCCGGCGCTCCACGGCCCGCGTGGAGGCGAACAGCAGCCAGGCCGCACCGAGCACTGCGAAGCCCGCCCAGGCGGTGGGGCTGAAGGCGGTGTCGGCGAGCCAGCCGACCACTCCCGTCATGACCAGGCCCACGGGCACGAGCGAGTAGGCGGCGATCCTGACGGCCGCCAGGTACCGCTTGCGGTAGGCGGTCACCACGGCGATGCCCAGGCCTGCGGCGGACGCGGCGGAACAGACTGTCTCGGCGATCATCCGGTCCTCCTGGCGGGCTCGGGCGGGCGGGGCGGCGGACGCACGCTGCGTCGCGCCCCCTCCATCGTGCACCGCCCGACCCCTCGCGATCCATGCCCGGGCCCGACAATCAGGGGCATCTCGGGGTCCTCTCCGGGTCGCCTCCACCCCAGGCACGAGCGCTGATCACAGCGCGCCACCGGCCGCCGCCCACCGTCACGATTGGGTCGAGGGAGGCTTGCCTGGAAGACTGGTCGCCATGAACGACTCCCCCGCGCGCCCCGACGCCCCGGTCCTCGACGTCTGGTGCGAACTCCAGTGTCCCGACTGCCGCGACGCCCTGGACGACCTTCGCGCCCTGCGTGCCCGGTACGGCGACCGGCTGGAGCTGCGGCTGCGGCACTTCCCGCTGGAGAAGCACAAGCACGCCTTCGCCGCCGCGCAGGCCGCCGAGGAGGCCCAGGAGCAGGGCAAGGGCTGGGAGTACGTCGAGGCGGTCCTCGGCCGGGTCGGGGAGCTGGACCGCGCAGGCGAGCCGTTCCTGGTCGAGGTCGCCCGTGAACTGGGTCTGGACGCCGAGGAGTTCGACACCGCGCTGGTCGACGGCCGGCACATCCTGATCGTCGACGCCGACCAGGCCGAGGGCCAGGCCATCGGCGTGACCGGCACCCCGACCTACGTCATCGGCGGTGAACGCCTCGACGGCGGCAAGAGCCAGGAGGGCCTGCGCGAGCGGGTGACGGAGATCGCGGACCGGTTGCTGGCCGCCGGGGAGTGAACCCCGGGCCGATCCCCGACCCGACCCCCGTCCGCGCCCGCCACGCCCGCCACGCCCGCCACGGAGCGGCTTCCCGCACCGGTGGCTCAGAGCAGGTTCTTGTACAGGTGATGGGTGACCGTCTCGTAGCCGAGGGACTCGTAGAGCCGCTCGGCCGGGGTGTTGCCCGCGAAGACGTTCAGCAGGACGGCGGGATGGCCGGCCTCGATGCCCTGCGCCTCCGCGAGGAGCATCAGGGTGCGGCCGTGGCCCCTGCCCCGGTGACGCGCGTCGGTCTCGACCTTGAAGACGAAGGCCTCCCCCTCCCGGATGCCCGTCCACAGCGAGCCGACCGGGATCCCGTCGTGCTCCAGGACGCTGAGGACCATGTCCGGGGTGGCCAGGCCCTCGGGCAGCGCGGCCCCGGTGTCCCGCAGCGCCTTCGCCCTGGCCGCCGCCTCGGGCACCCCGCGCTCCGTCCAGCTCCGCGCGTAGTCCTCACGGTGCGCTTCCCGCCAGGGCCCGAACTCCGCCGGCGTCATGGGCCGCCCCCGGCTGCCCGCCGGCAGAGCGGGCGGGGTGTCGCCGAGCGCCTTCCGCAGGTGCCGGTTGCGGAGCTGGTACCCGAGGACGGCGGCCGCCCTCAGGGCCACCTCCGCCTCGACGGGCACCGACACCTCGATGCGGGTACACCCCCAGCCGCGCAGCACCTCCTCCGCGGCGAGCGCGGCGACCGTGCCCCGGCCGCGCCGCCGGTCCGGTTCCTCGACGCGCAGGTCCAGGATCCGGCCCACCGGGTCCTCGGGATCCGGGCTCATGGCGAGGTGGACCGTACCGACGGGACGGCTGTTCACACATACCTGGTACCGGCGCGATCGCGCCCCGTCGGCACCGTGCTGGAGCGGCTCGGCCGGCCGCAGGGTGGTGGTCATCAGAGGTGTTCTACCCGTCGCGGACTCCCGCGTCAGCTCATTAAGGCGCCGCACGTCACGCATCGCGGCGCCGCACGCCGCTCATCAAGGCGCCGCACGTCGCCGGAGCGGGCCGCCGACGTCGCCCGCGCGGGCCGCTCGCGTCACCGGAGCGGCCCGCTCATGTCACCGGAGCGGGAAGCTCACGGATCCAGGTCGTGCCCGGCCCGCTCGTCGAAGATCCGCATCGCCTTGGCGGTGACCGGGCCCGGTGCGCCGGGGAGTCCGCGGTCGTCGACCCGGTGCACGGCCTGGACGTCACGCAGGGTGGAGGTGAGGAACACCTCGTCGGCCCGCTCCAGGACGTCCAGCGGCAGGTCGGTCTCCTTCGCGCCGGTCCACTCGACGGCCAGGGCCCGGGTGATGCCGTCCAGGCAGCCGGAGGCGAGCGGCGGGGTGTGGATCTCGCCGTCCAGGACGACGAAGACGTTGGAGCCGGTGCCCTCGCAGAGCCGGTCGACGGTGTTGCCGAACAGCGCCTCGGATGCGCCGTGTTGGTGCGCGCGGGCCAGGGCGACCACGTTCTCGGCGTACGAGGTGGTCTTCAGGCCGGTGACCGCGCCCCGCTCGTTGCGCGTCCACGGGACCGTGATGACGGCGGTGGTGTCGGGACGGCGGCCGCTCTCCGCGACGGCGACCACGAGGGTCGGTCCGCGGTCGCCGCGGTCGGAGCCGAGCGGGCCGTGGCCGCCGGTGTAGGTGATGCGCAGCCGTCCCAGCGGCATCGGATTGGCCGCCAGCACCGCCTCGCAGGCCCGGCGCACCTCGTCGTGGTCCGGGTCGGGCAGGCCGAGGCCGCGGGCCGAGCGGCTCAGCCGGTCGAGGTGCCGGGTGAGCGCGAAGGGCCGGCCCTCGGTCGCCTTCACCGTCTCGAAGACGCCGTCGCCGACAGTCAGCCCGTGGTCGAACACGGAGACGCGTGCCGCCTCGGCTTCCCGCAGCCCGCCGTCCAGCCAGATCTTCACCGGAGATCCCCTTCGTTCAGGTGGTACGCACCCGACGCTACCGCGAGCAGCCGGGCGGCCTTCAGCTCGGTCTCCCGCCACTCCCCCTCGGGGTCGGACCCCCAGGTGATCCCGGCGCCGGTCCCGAACCGCAGCTCGCCCGCGTCCCGGTCGATCCAGAAGGTGCGGATGCCCACGGCCAGCTCGCCGACGCCCCGGTCCGCGTCGACCCAGCCGATGCCGCCGCAGTACGGCCCGCGCGGCGCGGTCTCCAGCTCCTCGATGATCCGCAGGGCGCTCGACTTCGGCGCGCCGGTGACGGATCCGGGCGGGAAGCCCGCAGCCAGCAGCTCCGCCCACCCCGCGTCCGCCGACAGCTCGCCCCGGACCGTGGAGACCAGATGGACGAGGCCGGGATGCTTCTCCACCACGCACAGGTCGGGGACGGTCACCGAGCCGGCGGCGCAGACCCGCCCGATGTCGTTGCGGACCAGGTCGACGATCATCACGTTCTCGGCGTAGTCCTTCTCCAGGAGATCCGCCTCGGTGCGTCCGGTGCCCTTGATCGGCCCGCTCTCCACGGTCCGTCCCGTCCGGCGCAGGAACAGCTCGGGCGACGCGGTCGCCGTCTCCACGCCCCGGCCGGGCAGCCGTATCGTTCCTGCGTACGGCGCCGGGTTGCCGCGGGCCAGCAGCGCGGTCAGGGCGTCGACGTCCGCGTCCGGGGCGACCGGCGCGGAGAGCACGCGGCAGAGGTTGGCCTGGTACACGTCTCCGGCCGCGATGTGCGCTCGGATCCGGCGCACCGCGCTCGTGTACGCGGCGCGGTCGAGGGAGGACGTCCAGTCACCGAGGGCCGGGCCGCGCCACCGCCCCGGCACCGGAGCGGGCACCGCTTCCTCCCGTACGTCGCCGAACCGGGCGCAGGTGAGCCGGCCCTCGAAGTCGGCGCACACCGCCCAGAAACCGCTGCTGTCCAGCGCCGCCGGATCGCTGGTGACGTCGAGGAGGCCGGTGGCGACACGGGCGCCGAACCGGGCGAGAGGAGGGTGATGGAGCACGTCGTCGAGTCTATGGCGGGTGTCCTGGGGATGACCCGGGCATGTCGTCAAGGGGGTCCTGACCACGCGGTCCGCCGGGTCAGGCGCAGCACGCTGCGCAAACGCGTTTTTGTGCTGGCCCCGGAATCCGCTAGAGTTCAACACGTCGCCGGGCCGCGAGAGCGGACCGAAACGACAGGCGGACGTAGCTCAGTTGGTAGAGCGCAACCTTGCCAAGGTTGAGGTCGCGAGTTCGAGCCTCGTCGTCCGCTCGAAGGAATGAGGGGTCTACCCGATCCCCTACACTCCTGGTGGAGTGGCCGAGAGGCGAGGCAACGGCCTGCAAAGCCGTCTACACGGGTTCAAATCCCGTCTCCACCTCCAAGGACGATTAGCTCAGCGGGAGAGCGCTTCCCTGACACGGAAGAGGTCACTGGTTCAATCCCAGTATCGTCCACTGGATCTTGGCCGCGAGGCCCTGTATCCGTCCCGCGCGATTAGCTCAGCGGGAGAGCGCTTCCCTGACACGGAAGAGGTCACTGGTTCAATCCCAGTATCGCGCACGCAGTGCCCGTGATCTTCGGATCGCGGTCCCGAGGACGATTAGCTCAGCGGGAGAGCGCTTCCCTGACACGGAAGAGGTCACTGGTTCAATCCCAGTATCGTCCACACCGCTCCAAGAAGCCCCCGGCCGTTCCCATGGCCGGGGGCTTCTTCGTGGTCTCAGCTGGAGAAGAGCATGTGGGCCCAGCTCTTGTGACCGTGATGACCGCCGTGGTGACCGCCGTGGCCGCCGTAGTGACCGCCGTGATGCTGCTGCGGGGCGCCCCAGGCCGGTGCCGGCGGCGCCGGGTAGGCCTGCGGGGCCGGCGGGACCGGCTTCGCCCACTGGGCCTCCATCTGGGTCAGCGCCTCCAGCTCGCCGTAGTCGAGGAAGATGCCACGGCAGCCGCTGCACTGCTCGATCTGGACGCCGTTGCGGTTGTAGGTGTGCATCGGCGCACGGCACTTCGGACACTGCATGGTCGGCTCAACTCCTCGCCGGTGAAAACTGCTTCACGTTCTCCCAGGACAGACTCCGTCCGACCCCGGTCGGTTGCACCTTACTTCGGGAATTCGAGGGCCAACCGGGCGGACGCCGGGGTCATTCCGGGGCCATACGGGCACAAGCGTCGATCAGGGACCGCTCGACCTCGTCCAGGGCGCGGTCCGCGGCGAGCGCCTTCGTCAGGTAGCGGGCCGCGGTCTGCACGGTGAGGGCGCGTGCCGGCACGTCCAGGGCCGGCCACGGATCGCCGTCCCCGGGTACGGCCGGGCCGCCGGCCGCGCGGTAGGCGCCCAGGAAGCGGGTCCAGTCGTCGGGCGGGAGCAGGCCGCAGGCGTACCAGGAGGCGGGGCGGGCCAGGTCCCAGGCGGGGACGCCGACGCCGAGGTCGTCGACGTCGATGAGCCGCCAGGGGCCGTCCGGCGCCGGATGCCGGACCAGCTGGCCGAGGTGCAGATCGCCGTGGCAGAGGGTGCGGGCGCCGGGCATCGGGGCCTCGCCGCGCGCCCAGGCCGGCAGCGCCGACCAGGCCCGCAGGACGGGCACGGCGGCGGGATGTCCGGGCGAGGCGGCGAGCGCCCCGCGAAGACGGGCGACCGCGTGCGCGGCCTTGGCCGGACCGCGCGTCACGGGCGTGCCGGGCAGCGCCGGAGTGCGGTGCAGACGGGCGAGGAGGGTGGCGGCGGCCTCCCAGGGGGCGGCGTCCGGGGCGTCGGGGTCCACCGGACGGCCGTACGGCCAGAGGGTGACCGGGCGGGTGCCGAGCACGGTCGCCGGGGTGGCCGTGAGCGGGGCGAGGAAGAGGTCGGGCAGACGGGCGGCGATGGCCAGGCGGCCGGCCAGGTCGGCGGGGTCGGTGCCGGGGGCGTGGGCCTTGGCGACGGTCTCCGCGTGGCGCAGGACCGTGGTGTCGGGGCGGTCGGCGAGGGTGGTGGTGCCGCAGGCGCAGCGGGCCGCGCCCGGATGGGCGGCAGCTCTGACCTCGGCGGTCAGCTGAGGCAGTACGTCTGCGGTCATGGGGTCCCCCGGACGGTGCGGCTGTGCTGCGGTGAGGGTACGCGGGCGCGGTGCGCCCGGGTCCGCGTGCGGCCGGGTCGCCGCTCCCAGGCGGTGCGCGGGGCCGGTACAGGGCGGCGGGTGCCGGGGAAAAGCAATGCCGGCGCAGCTCCCCAGCTGCGCCGGCATTTGTGCCGTCCGCCGCACCCCCGTCCCCACGGGGTTTCATGGGTGGATGTCCCCGCCCGGACCGCTCTTCCGGGCCTGGGGTCGCCGCTCAGCGCCCCAGCATCACTCCCACGGACGACGCCTGTGTGGCCACCGTCTCCCAGCCGTCGAAGACGAGCAGGAGCAGGGCCGCCAGGGGAAGGGCCATCAGCGTCGCCACCAGGGGGTGGCGGCGGCCCTGCCGGCGGGGGCGGGTGGTGCGTGTCCGCTGTGCCGCAAGAGCCATGGTCCCTCTCCTGACCGTTCAGTTGTCGTGGGCAGCGGCGGGTGTCTGACCTCGGGGGACGAGTGCTGCACCCGCCGCTTGACCTCAAATCTAGGGGCCCGGCGCCCCGCGGACGTCATGCCCTCGTACCGAATCACTGGCCTCCGAGAGGATGAGCCGTGACCTGCGCTCTACTCCCCTGGGTGGAGACGAGTCCTACGCCTCGTCCCGGGCCTCGGGGTCTTCCCTGAGGGGGTGCCCGGTCCCTCCCGTTTTTTCCGAGCCGTCCTCGCGGGGCACGGGCTGCTCGACCAGGGCCAGCACCCGGGTCGCCATGAAACGGGCCGTACGGACGACGCTGCCGTTTCGCGTGACTTCGCTCACTTCCACCACCCCTCGCCGTACCGCCGTCTCGACCCGGCGGCCCGCCCTGGCGGCCACCACCTCGTACGTGCGGGTCGTGTCACCGGCGTCCACCACTATCTCCACCCGATCACCCTTCACAGCCTCAATCCCCCTTCTGTGACGGCTTGTTGGAGCGGACATGCAGTCAAAGGCCCCCATTACGGCGCCTTCCTGACCACTCCTCAAGTCTCCCACCCGGCACTGACAATCCGTGGGGCCGAGAGGGCGCGGCCTCTGCGCGCGGGCGGCCGTGGAAACGTAAGCTGTGCCACGTCACACGGACCGGGCAGCGGGGATGAACATGGCGATGATGCGCCTGAGGCGCGAGGACCCGCGCGTCGTCGGCTCGTTCAGGCTTCACCGGAGGCTCGGCGCCGGCGGCATGGGCGTGGTCTACCTGGGCTCCGACAAGAAGGGGCAGCGCGTCGCGCTGAAGGTCATCCGGCCCGACCTGGCGGAGGACCAGGAGTTCCGGTCGCGCTTCGCCCGTGAGGTCTCGGCGGCCCGGCGGATCCGGGGCGGCTGCACGGCCCGGCTGGTCGCCGCGGACCTGGAGGCCGAGCGGCCGTGGTTCGCCACCCAGTACGTTCCCGGGCCCTCGCTGCACGACAAGGTCGCCGACGACGGCCCGCTGATCGCGGCGGACGCGGCGGCGGTCGGGGCGGCGCTGTCCGAGGGCCTGGTCGCCGTCCACGAGGCGGGGGTCGTCCACCGGGATCTCAAGCCGTCCAACATCCTGCTGTCCCCGAAGGGGCCGCGGATCATCGACTTCGGCATCGCCTGGGCCACCGGCGCCTCCACCCTCACGCACGTCGGTACGGCCGTGGGCTCCCCCGGGTTCCTCGCGCCCGAGCAGGTGCGCGGGGCGGCCGTCACCCCGGCCACGGACGTCTTCTCGCTGGGTGCGACGCTGGCGTACGCGTCGACCGGCGACTCGCCCTTCGGGCACGGCAGTTCCGAGGTGATGCTCTACCGCGTGGTGCACGAGGAGCCGCACCTGCACGGGGTCCCGGACGCGCTGGCCCCGCTGGTGCGGGCCTGCCTCGCGAAGGACCCGGAGGAACGGCCGAGCACACTGCAGCTGTCGCTCCGGCTGAAGGAGATCGCCGCCCGTGAGGCGCAGGGGCTGCCGGACGTACGGCCGCCGGCGCCGCGGTCCGGGGAGGCGGACCGGCCCACCGGGCGGCTCGCGGAGACCTACCCGGAGTCGCAGCGCTTCCAGCGGCGCCCGCCGCACTCCTCGCCGGGGACGCCGGTACGGGGCAACGCGCCTTCGCGCGGCGGCAGCGGTCCCCGGCCGAACGGCGGTACGCCGTCCCGTCCGGGCCGCTCGCGTCCCACGCCCGCTTCGCGCGGCAACGGCAGCAGGCCGGGCGGCACCGGCGCGAACCGGTCCGGGCCGCGCAGCGGCACCGGCCGTCCGGGGCCGCGTCCCACGGGCGCCGGACGGCGTCCGGCCAACCCCCGGCTGCTGCGTCAGCGGCTGTTCGTGTTCGTCGTGGTGACGCTGCTGGTGGCGCTGGGAATCGCGCTGGCCCAGGGCTGTTCCGGTCCCGCGCACTCCATGGGCGTACCCGGCGGGACCGTCTCCGCGAAGCCGGCCGCCGCCAGGGAGTAGTGCGGGTCGGGAAGCCTAGTCCCGCGGGCGGCCGGCGGTCACCGCGTAGAAGGCGACCGCCGCCGCCGCGCCGACGTTGAGGGAGTCGACGCCGTGGGACATCGGGATGCGGACCCATTCGTCGGCGGCGACCAGGGCCTGGGTGGAGAGGCCGTCGCCCTCCGCGCCGAGCATCAGCGCCACCCGGTCCATGCGGTGCGGCGCGGCCTCGTCGAGGCTGCGGGCCTTCTCGTCCGGGGTGAGGGCGAGCAGCGTGAACCCGGCCTCGCGGACCGAGTCGAGCCCCTTGGGCCAGGTGTCGAGACGGGCGTACGGCACGGAGAAGACCGCCCCCATCGAGACCTTCACGCTGCGGCGGTAGAGGGGGTCGGCGCAGTCCGGGGAGAGCAGCACCGCGTCCATGCCGAGGGCCGCCGCCGAACGGAAGATCGCGCCGATGTTGGTGTGGTCGTTGACCGACTCCATGACGACGACCCGGCGGGTGGTGCGCAGCAGTTCGGCCGCCGTCGGCAGCGGCTTGCGCTGCATGGAGGCGAGCGCGCCGCGGTGCACGTGGTAGCCGGTGACCCGCTCGGCCAGCTCCGGGCTGACCGCGTAGACGGGGGCCGGGAGTTCGTCGATGACGTCGCGCATGACGTCGACCCACTTGGCCGAGAGGAGCATCGAACGCATCTCGTAGCCCGCGTCCTTCGCCCTGCGGATGACTTTCTCGCCCTCCGCGATGAACAGGCCCTCCGCCGGTTCGCGCTTGCGGCGCAACTCGACGTCGGTCAGGCCCGTGTAGTCACGCAGGCGCGGGTCGTCGGGATCCTCGACGGTGATGAGATCGGCCACAGGGTGATACTGCCTTGTCCTGGGTGCGGTGCCAACGGGCTGGGACGGGTTGTGTTACCCGGGGTTACGCAGGGGTCCGTCCGGCGGACGGGAGCAGGCCGACGTTCACGACCTCGCCGACGACGATGACGGCCGGGGGCTTCACGTCCTGCGTGCGGACCACCTCCGCCACCGTGGCCAGGGTCGCGTCGACGCGGCGCTGGGCCGCGGTGGTGCCCTCCTGGACCAGCGCGACCGGGGTGTCGGGGGACTTGCCGTGGGCCACCAGGGTCTCGGCGATCCTGCCTATCTTGTCGACGCCCATCAGGATCACCAGGGTCCCGGTGAGCTTCGCGAGGGACGGCCAGTCGACGAGCGAGCGCGCGTCGTCCGGTGCGACATGGCCGCTGACCACGGTGAACTCGTGCGCGACGCCGCGGTGCGTGACCGGGATGCCGGCCGCGCTCGGGACCGAGATCGAGCTGGAGATGCCGGGCACGACCGTGCAGGGGATGCCGGCCTCGGCGAGCGCCTGGACCTCCTCCATGCCCCGGCCGAAGACGTAGGGGTCGCCGCCCTTGAGCCGTACGACCGACCTGCCCTGCCTGGCGTGCTCGATCAGGGCGTTGTTGATGGCCTCCTGGGCCATGTAACGGCCGTACGGGATCTTCGCCGCGTCGATCACCTCGACGTGCGGCGGGAGTTCGGCGAGCAGGTCGCGCGGGCCGAGCCGGTCGGCGATCACCACGTCGGCCTCGGCGAGCAGGCGGCGGCCGCGGACCGTGATCAGGTCGGGGTCGCCGGGGCCGCCGCCGACCAGGGCGACGCCCGCGGTGCGGGTGCGGTGGTGCGGGGCGACGAGGGTGCCGTCGCGCAGCCCCTCGACGACCGCGTCCCGGACGGCGGCGGTGTGGCGGGGGTCGCGGCCCCGCGCGTCGGTGGTGAGCACGGCGACCGTGACGCCCTCGCTGTGGCCGGTGGCCGGGGTCCAGGCGGTGGCACGGTCCGCGTCGTCGGAGCGGACGCACCAGACGCGGTGCCGTTCGGCTTCGGCGGAGGCGGCGGTGTTGGCGTCGGCGTCGTCGGTGGCGACGAGGGCGTACCAGGCGTCGGCGAGGTCGCCGTCCCGGTAGGGCCGCCTGGCCCAGGTGATCTCACCGGCGTCGGCCATCGCCTCGACGGAGGGGGTGGCCTCGGGCGAGACGAGGGTGATGTCGGCGCCGGCCGCGATGAGCGCGGGGAGCCGGCGCTGGGCGACCTGACCGGCGCCGAGCACGACCACCTTGCGGCCGGTGAGGCGGAGGCCTACGGGGTAGGCGGGGTGTTCGGCCATGCGGGTGCGACTCCCTGGTGTGGCGGCGATGCGATGCCCTGACGTGCAGATTTTACGGGCCGGGCGGATACGGCGGGACGGCGCCCGGAGCCCGGCGGCGACGAGTGGTGCCCGGAGCCCGGCGGGCCACGATGCCCGGAGTCCGGAGTCCGGAGTCCGGCGGGCCACGGAGCCCGGCGACCCACGGAGCCCGGAGCCCGGAGCCCGGCGGGCCACGGTGTCCGGAGTCCGGAGCCCGGCGGCCCACGGAGCCCGGAGCCCGGCGGCCCACGATGCCCGGAGCCGGGCGGAGTGGCCGGGAACGGGCGCCCGGCCCATGACGGCACCCGGCCCGTACCGACACCCCGGCCCGTACCGATGCCCCGGCCCGTACCGGCAGCCGTCCGGTCCGCCGCGCGGAACGTCCGCGTCCGGCCCGGACACCCCGTCCGCCCGTGGGCGGCACGCGGGGTCCGTCCCGGCAGGACCGGCCCGCCGCGCGGAATGCCGCGCGGGCGAAAGCCGGGACCGGCCGCGCGATGCGCCCGCACGGACCGGTCGGTCCCGGTCCGCACGGTGCTCCCGTGCTGCCTCTCGGTCCCGCGTGGGCTACTTCTCGGTCACGCCCGCCGAGTCGAACGTGGCCACCTCGTGCATGGCCCGCGCCGTGCTCTGCACCAACGGCAGGGCCAGCAGCGCGCCCGTGCCCTCGCCGAGGCGCAGGTCGAGGTCGACCAGCGGGCGCAGGCCCAGCTTGTTGAGGGCGGCGACGTGGCCGGGCTCCGCGCTGCGGTGGCCGGCGATGCACGCGGCCAGGACCTCGGGGGCGATCGCGCGGGCCACCAGGGCGGCGGCACCGGCGCTGACGCCGTCCAGGATCACCGGGGTGCGCAGGGACGCGCCGCCGAGCAGCAGGCCCACCATCGCGGCGTGTTCGAAGCCGCCGATCGCGGCGAGGACGCCGATGGGGTCGGCCGGGTCCGGCTGGTGGAGGTCGAGGGCGCGCCGGACGACCTCGGTCTTGCGGGCCAGCGTCTCGTCGTTGATGCCGGTGCCGCGGCCGGTGACCTCGGCGGGGTCGGCGCCGGTGTAGACGGAGATGAGCGCGGCGGACGCCGTGGTGTTGGCGATGCCCATCTCGCCGGTGAGCAGCGCCTTGTTGCCGGCGGCCACCAGGTCGCGGGCGGTCTCGATGCCGACCTCGATGGCCTGCTTGGCCTCCTCGCGGGTCATCGCGGGGCCGGTCGTCATGTCGGAGGTGCCCGCGCGGACCTTGCGGGGCAGCAGGCCGGGCGTGGCCGGGAGCTCGGAGGCGACGCCGACGTCCACCACGCACACCTCGGCGCCCACCTGGGAGGCGAACGCGTTGCAGACCGCTCCCCCGCCGAGGAAGTTGGCCACCATCTGGGCGGTGACCTCCTGCGGCCAGGGGGTGACGCCCTGGGCGTGCACGCCGTGGTCACCGGCGAAGATGGCGACGGCCGCGGGCTCCGGGATCGGCGGCGGGCACTGCCGGGACAGGCCGGACAGCTGAGCGGAGATGATCTCCAGCATGCCGAGCGCACCGGCCGGCTTGGTCATCCGCTTCTGCCGTTCCCAGGCCTCGCCGAGCGCCTTGGCGTCCAGCGGGCGGATCCCGGCGACGGTCTCGGCGAGCAGGTCGTGCGGGTCCTCGCCGGGCAGCGCGCGGCGGCCGTAGGTCTCCTCGTGCACCACCCAGGACAGCGGGCGCCGCTTGGACCAGCCGGCCTGCATCAGCTCGGGCTCGTCCGGGAACTCGTCGACGTACCCGACGCACAGGTAGGCGATGACCTCCAGGTGCTCGGGCAGGCCGAGCGCGCGGACCATCTCGCGCTCGTCGAAGAAGCTGACCCAGCCGACGCCGAGGCCCTCCGCGCGGGCGGCGAGCCAGAGGTTCTCGACGGCGAGGGCCGCGGAGTAGGGCGC
The DNA here is from genome assembly GCF_044767465.1 of Streptomyces sp. NPDC101237. Classification (NCBI taxonomy): domain Bacteria; kingdom Bacillati; phylum Actinomycetota; class Actinomycetes; order Kitasatosporales; family Streptomycetaceae; genus Streptomyces; species Streptomyces sp. NPDC101237. Next base: position 45,446 of record NZ_JBIWNY010000031.1, read on the forward strand.
CATCTGCGGCTGGGTGTGCCGGCCGAGGGTGTGGCGACCGCCGCGGGTGGGGTCGGCGGTGACGACGATGTTGACCGGGGTGTCGAGGATGGCCTCGATCTTCAGTTCCTTGAACTGCTTCGCGCGGCCCTTGGGGAGCGACTTGGCGTAGGCGTCGCGCTGGCGCATGGCCAGTTCGTGCATGGAGCGGCGGGTGTCCGCCGAGCGGATCACCACGAAGTCCCACGGCTGGGAGTGGCCGACGGAGGGCGCGGTGTGGGCCGCCTCCAGGACGCGCAGCAGCACCTCGTGCGGGATGGGATCGCCGCGGAAGCCGTTGCGGATGTCCCGGCGTTCGCGCATGACCTTGAGCACGGCCTCGCGCTCGGCGTCGTCGTAGGCGGGCGCGGCCGGGCCGGTGGACCGTGGTGCCTCTGCCACGGGGGCCGTGCTCTCCTCCTGGTCGGCGGCCCTGGTCTCCAGGTCCTCCGCGTGCTGTACGACGTCGAGGCGGGGCTCCGCCTGCGCGCCGGGCTCGGCCTCGCGCGGGGCGGGCACGGTGGCGGCCTGTTCCGGCGCGTTCTCGCCCATGTCCTGGGCGGGCAGCACGAGCGGGTGCGGCGGGGTCGGGGCGAGGTGCGGGGTGGTCGGGACCTGGCCGTCGACGGCGACGAACTCGCCCAGGGGCCGGTCCTGCGCGGGTGGCGCGGGGGCTTCCGCGGCCGCGGGCTCCTGGGGCTCCGAGGTCTCCTCCGGAAGGGCCTCGGGGGCCGCGTCCTGGATCTGGGGACCGGCGGGCGGCTGGACGGGCAGCGGCTCGGGCGCTTCGGGGGCGACGGCGGGCTCGGCCTGCGGTACGACGGCCGCGGCCTGGAACCCCGCCGCGGCCACGGTCTCCGCCGTGGGCTGCTCGGTCGCGGGGGCGGCGAGGGGCTGCGGCGTCTCGGCGGCGGCCTCGGCGGCGGGCGCCTCGGCGATCTCCTCGGCGGGGTGCGCCGGGACGGCCGGCGGGACCGGAAGGGGCTCGGGCAGGACCGTCTCGGGCGCCGGGAACGGCTCGGGCGCGACGGGCGCCGCGGCCTGCTCGGGGCCGGCGGGTTCCGGGGCCTCGGGTTCGGGTGCGACCGGCGGCGCGGGCGGGACGGGCAGGGGCTGCGCGGGCTCGGCGGCGGCGGCCGGTTCGACGGTCACCGCGTCCGTGGGCGGGCCCGCGGGCTCGGCCGCCGCGTCGGGCGCCGGCACGGCACCGGGCGCGGGCGCCGTGTCCTGCCGGGCCGTGGGTCGCGGGGCTTCCTGGACCTGCGGGACGGGCACGGGCCGCGGGGCGTCCGGAACCTGCGGGACCAGCGGGATCTGCGGGACGAGCCCGGCGTGCGGGGCTTCCGCGACCGGCGGTGCGGGCTCCGGCAGCGGGGTCTGGACACCGTCCGGCGCGGCGGCACCCCAGGGCGCCGCGGGGACGGCCGCCGGCATCGCGGCTCCCGCCTCGGAAGCCTGGGCCACGCCCTCGGGGCCGTATGCGCTCTCGGGCCAGACCCCGGGACCGGCGGGCGCCTGCTGCTCCGCGGTGACGGCGGTGCCGCCCGCCGCCAGGTGTCCGGGGGCGGCGGCCGGGGCGGCCGCGACGGCCACGGGCTCCGGGGCGGCCACGGCCTCGGGTGCCGGGACGGCCGGAACAACCGTTTCGGCAGCCGGGGCCTGTGCGGCCACCTGTGCCACCGGCGCCACCTGCTGGGCGGCCGGGTGCGGGACCGCCTGCGGCGCGCCCCAGGGCGCGGCGGGCTGCGGCGCGGCCTCGCCCATGGGCTGGGCGTCGAGGTATTCGGGTCCGGGCACCGCCAGGCCGGGCTGGCGGGCCGCCGGTGCGCCGGCCGGGCCGCGGTCGGCGAGGGAGCGGACCGGGCTGGCGGAGGCGTCGGGGATCGGCGGGCCGAGGTGCAGCGGGCGGCGCGGGGCCGGTGCGGTGGCCGGGTCGTGCGGCACCGAGAGGATCGGGGACGCCGGCACCGAGTTGGGCAGCCGGACGGCGCTCAGGTCGACCGAGCCGCTGTCCCGGCCGTCCGTCTCGTGCGGGCCGGGCTCGTGGACGGTCTCGACGACCGGCTCCGGGGGCGGCGGCGGGACTTCATTGCCCCAGGCACCCTGTGCGCCGGGGAGCAGCAGGTCTTCGTCCTCGGCGGGCGACTCGGAGAGGTAGGTGTACGCGCCGTGGGCGGGAACGCCCGGCTGCTCCACCATGCCTGCGCTCTCCGGCAGTCCCTCGCCCGGGACCTGGCCGGTGTCCGTCATGCGTACCCCTCGCCCATCGGTTAGTGCCTTCTACGACCAGCTCGCTCGGGGCGGCGCACCGACCGCCCCGCAGTGAAGAACGAGCGTGCGTGCCCAGCGGCACGAACGACCCGCCGGAAAAGGCGACAAAGCCATTCAGTGGCATTGTCCCGGCCGTTCGACCGTCGCGGCAGCGTGATCCGCGACAGCCCGCTGTGGACTGCGCCACGTTGCGCGTCCCCGGTTCTGCCGTACCACACCCGCCCCAAAAGGAGCGCGTTTCCCGGATATTGACGAACGAATTTCCGGGCCACCGGTGCGGTGCAGCGATCGGCCAGCCTACCGCGCGCAATATGACAACAGGATCACGGGGCACGGTCGGGCAGCACGCCGCTGAGCAGGAACGCGACGTTCCGCTCGGTCTCCGTCCAGGCCTTGGTGTCGAGTTCCACGGACTGCAGGAGGGCGCATTCGACCTGATATCCGTGCTCGGTCAGGTCACGTCCGATGAGTTCGGCCGCGTCCCGGGTGGCGGCGTGCGCCACGATGCGCTGCGGACGCCGGTCGGCGACCGCGCCGACCACGGCCGCGCCGCCGCCGCCGACCCGTACGACGTCGGGTTCGGGCAGGTTCTCCAGGACGTGCGGCGCGTCGCCGTGCACGATCTGGAGCTGGACCCCGAACCCGCGGGCGGCCGCGTCGCTGCGCACGCAGGCCGCGAGGTCCCGGTCGACGGCGATGACGGCGGCACCGGCGCGGGCCGCGTCGGTGGCGAACGCCCCGCTGCCGCAGCCGATGTCCCAGACGAGGTCTCCCACCCGCGGGCCGAGCCGGGCGAGTTGGGCGGCCCGCAGCAGGTCCGTCTCCCCTTCGCCGAGCACGGCTCCCTCGCCGTAGGCCGCGTCGGGCTGCACCCAGCCGCGCGGACCGGCCGCCGGGTCCCGGCCGGCGATCCAGCCGCCGCCCTCGCCCGCCGGCACCGGAGCGGACGAGCCGCCGACGACGATGACGACGTTGGGGTCGCGCCAGCTGTGGTCGGCGGCCTTGTCGGAGGTGACGACGCTCACCTGCTCGCGGTCGGTGCCCAGTTCCTCGCAGATGACGAAGGTGCGGTGGACGCCCTCCATCAGCAGGCCGAGTTCGGCGGGACCGGCGCCGGGCGAGGTGAGGACCGCGACCTTGGTGTGGGCGCGGCACACGTTCACCGCGCGGCGCAGGGTGCGCCGGTGTGCGACGACCACCTGCGCGTCGTCCCAGGCCATGCCGGCGCGGGCGAACGCGGCCGCCACCGAGGACACCGCGGGGACGACCTCGACCTCCAGCCCGAACTCCGGTGCGCGCAGGGTCCGTACGACACCGAAGAAGGCGGGGTCGCCGTCGGCGAGCACCACCGCGGTGCCGCGGTGGCTGGCGATGCGGCGGGCCGCGAGGCCCACGCTGCCGAGGCGGACGCGTTCGGCGGTCTCTGGCACGTCGGGAAGGGCAAGATGGTGGGCCGCGCCCGCGACGAGCGTGGCGGCGCCGAGCGCCCCCCGTCCCGCGGCGGTCAGCGGCGAGCCGTCCCAGCCGATCACCGTGACCCGGTCGGCCATCGTCGTCAGTCTCCAGGGATGTCGCAGGTCGTCAGGGGCGGGGGCCCGTGGCCGGGCTCCGTGAGGGTACCTGGTGGAGTTGGCGGGCGGATGACGGGGCGGGCCCCGCCGTCGTCAGTTCCAGGAGGTGAAGCCGTCGTCGCCGCCGAGATCCCCGCCGGCGCCCTCCAGATCCTCCGGGAGCAGACTCCACACGATGTAGTCGGTCCGCAGGTCCGCCCAGGTGCCGTCCTCGGTGCGGACGTGCACTATGCAGGCGTTGCGCAGCACGCCCTCGCTGATGCAGCCGATCTTCTGCGCCACCTGCTGGGCGGCGGTGTTGTCGGCGGCGGTGCGCAGCTCCATGCGCTCGAACTTCTGGTCGCCGAAGAACCACTGCGCGGTGGCGAGCGCGGCCTCGGAGGCGTAGCCCTCGCCGCGTGCCCAGGGCGCGACGATGTACGACAACTCGGCGGACCGGATGCGCCAGTCGGCCTTGGCCAGCCGGATGACGCCGACCAGGCGCTGGGTGAGGAACTCGGTGACCGCGAGGTCCAGGCCGCGGCCGGCGAGCCGTTCGGCCGGGGCGTGGTCGGTGATCCAGCGCCGGGCGCTGTCCTCGCCGTACGGCTGCGGGACGCCGGTCCAGACCCCCACCTGCTCGTCGTTCATCATGTCGGCCAGTGCGGGCACGTCGTCCTCGTCGAGGGCACGCAGCACCAACCGCTCCGTGCTGATGGAGATGTTGGGGAAGGTGCTAGTCATGCGCCACTCCGTAACCTTCGGAAATCCTGCAGGGCGTGCGAACTGCCCAGCATGCAGCATGAAACCACTGAACGGGACGACGGGCCCCACCCGCGGTGAGCGAGTGGGGCCCGTGCGTGGCGATACGCCGTATACGTGCCGTCGGAAAGTGCCTCAGAAGGAAGGGATGACCGAGCCCTGGTACTTGTCCTCGATGAACTTCTTGACCTCGGGCGAGGTGAGGAGCTTGGCGAGCTTCTTCACCCGCGGGTCCTTCTCGTTGCCCTTCTTCACGGCGAGGAAGTTGCCGTACGGGCTGTTCTTCGCGGACTCCAGGACGAGGGCGTCCTTGGCGGGCTTGATGCCGGCCGAGATGGCGTAGTTGCCGTTGATGACGGCGGCGTCGACGTCGTCCAGGGAGCGCGCGGTCTGGGCCGCCTCGACCTCCTTGAACTTCAGGTTCTTCGGGTTCTTGGCGATGTCCTGCGGGGTCGCCTCGGTGCCGGCGCCGTCCTTCAGGGTGATGAGCCCGTTGGCGGCCAGCAGCTTGAGGGCACGCGCCTCGTTCACCGCGTCGTTCGGGACGGCCACGGTCGCCCCGCTCTTCAGCGCGTCGGCGCTCTTCACCTTGTGGGAGTAGAGGCCGAGCGGCTCCAGGTGCACCGTGACGACGGGCACGATGTGGGTGCCGCGCTTCTTGTTGAAGTCGTCCAGGTACGGCTGGTTCTGGAAGTAGTTGGCGTCCACCGAACCGTCCTCGGTCGCCGTGTTCGGCACGATGTAGTCCTGGAACTCCTTCACCTCCAGGTCGAGTCCGGCCTTCTTCGCCAGGTTGTCCTTGACGAAGTTCAGGATCTCGGCGTGCGGGGTGGGGCTCGCGGCGACGACGAGCGGCCCGCTGTAGTCGGCGGCGGCGGAGTCCTTGTCCGAGCCGCAGGCGGTGAGCCCGAGGGCGAGCGTTCCGGCGGCGAGGACGGCGGCGGTGAGTTTGGCGGTGTTACGCACGAAAAGTGCCTTTCCTTAAGGGTGGAGCGGCCCCGCGGTGGTGGTGCGGGGAAATCTGGGGGGGTGCCCGGAGGACTCAGACGGTCTTGCCGGTGGCCGTGGCGGCCTTCAGCAGCCGCAGCCTCGGCACGGGTCCCGAGTGGCCGCCGCGGCGGTGCAGGGACCGGGCGGCGAAGTCGCCGGCGAACTGGATGAGGGAGATGACGACGGCGAGGATCGCCACCGTGATCCACATCAGTTCGGTCTCGAAGCGCTGGTAGCCGTAGCGGATCGCGATGTCGCCGAGGCCGCCGGCGCCGACCGTGCCCGCCATGGCCGAGTAGCCGATGAGCGCGACGACGGTGGTCGTGGTGGAGGAGATCAGCGAGGGCAGCGACTCGGGCACGAGGACCTTGCGCACGACGGTCCAGGTGTTGCCGCCCATCGACTGCACGGCCTCGACCAGCCCGCCGTCCACCTCGCGGACGGCCGTCTCGACCAGCCTCGCGAAGAACGGGATCGCGCCGATGGCGAGCGGCACGATGGCGGCCTCACGGCCGATGGTCGTCCCGGTGAGCGAACGCGTGAAGTTCATCAGCGCGACCATCAGGATGATGAACGGCATCGAGCGGGCGATGTTCACGACCTGCCCGATGACCTTGTTGGCCAGCACGTTCTGCAGCAGTCCGCCGCGGTCGGTGAGGACGAGCAGGACACCGAGCGGGAGTCCGCCGACGACGGCGATCAGCGTGGACCAGCCGACCATGTAGAGCGTGTCCCAACACGCCTGGGACAGCAGCGGCTGCATCTCGGACCAGCTCACTTGGCACCTTCCTTCACCGGCACGGGCTCCTGGCCCACCACGTCGATCTGCAGGCCCTGTTCGCGCAGGAAGCCGATCGGCACCACGTTGTCCTCGTAGCGGCTGGGCAGTTCGATGCGCATCCGCCCGATCTGGAGGCCGCCTACGGTGTCGATGGCGGCACCGAGGATCGATATGTCGATGTTGTAGGTGCGGGAGAGCTGGGAGATGACCGGCTGGGTCGCGGCCTCGCCGTGGAAGGTGACGTCGAGGACGGTGCGGTCGTCGCCGGAGGCCTCGCCGCCGACCGGGAACAGCGCGGAGGCCAGTTCGGACCCCGGGGTGCCGAGCAGTTCGCTGACGGTCCCGGACTCGACGACGCGCCCCTTCTCCATGAGGGCGGCCGAGTCGCAGACCGACTTCACGACGTCCATCTCGTGCGTGATGAGCAGGACGGTCAGGCCCAACTGCCGGTTCAGGTCGCGCAGCAGCCGCAGGATGGAGCGGGTGGTCTCCGGGTCGAGGGCGCTGGTGGCCTCGTCGGAGAGCAGCACCTTCGGGTCGCCGGCGAGCGCGCGGGCGATGCCGACGCGCTGCTTCTGGCCGCCGGACAGCTGGGCCGGGTAGGCCTTCGCCTTGTCGGCGAGACCGACCAGGTCGAGCAGCCCCAGCGCCTTGCTGGAACGTTCCTTCCCCGACATGCCGAGGATTTCGAGCGGCAGCTCGACGTTGTCCTGGACCGTCCGGGAGGAGAGCAGGTTGAAGTGCTGGAAGACCATGCCGATACGGCTGCGCGCCTGCCGCAGCTCCCGGCCCGCCCGCGGACCGCGTCCGGCGAGGGCGGTGAGGTCCAGGCCGTCGACCGTCACGGTGCCGGCGGTGGGGCGCTCCAGGAGGTTGACGCAGCGGATGAGCGAGGACTTGCCGGCGCCGGACTGTCCGATGACGCCGTACACCTCGCCCTCACGGACGTGCAGATCGACGCCGTCGAGGGCGGTGACCTCACGGCCGCGGGAGCGGTAGACCTTGGTCAGGCCCGTTGTCGTGATCACTGGGATTCCGTCACTGTTGAGTACCCGGGCGTGGGTGTGCCCTGGTACGGGAGGGAAAATGTGCGCGGGGCAGCCGGGTCACGTACGGCTCAGGGCGTACGGACGGGCCACGACGGCGGCTCGCTTCGGGGCGCGAGGCTCTGGGTGGTGCGGGGGCCCTCTAACAGGCGCACATTCGACACATACAACGAGCACCGGGCGTCATGGTCGCCTCGGTCGCAGGGGTGCGTTCGCTCGTCGTGGTCATGCGATCAGTAAACCAGACCGACGGTCCTGACAGACCGCCGCTGTCCGCATGCCGGACAGCGGCGGACAGCTCAGCGGCGCACGGAGACCTCCACGAGGTGGTCGGTGACCAGTACCGACAAGGCCGAGAGGTCGGGCACCACGAGGTCCGCGTCCAACTCGTGCGCCGGGTGGGTTGTGGCCAACGCCACGGTGGCCATCCCGGCGGCGCGGCCCGCCCGGAGGCCGGCCGGGGCGTCCTCGAAGACCACGCAGCGGGCCGGGTCGACGCCGAGCCGGCGGGCGGCGAGCAGGTAGGGCTGCGGGTCGGGCTTGCCGCGGGTGATGTCGTCGGCGGCTATCAGCGTCTTGGGCAGGATCCCGACCGCGTCCAGGCGGGCCTCGGCGAGCCGGCGGGTGGCGGAGGTGACGACGGCCCAGCGCTCGGCGGGCAGGGCGTCGAGGAGGGCCGCGGTGCCGGGCAGCAGCCGGACACCGCCGTTGGGCACGTCCTCCACCTCCAGCTGCTCGACCCGGGCGACGGCCTCCGGGACGAGATGGGCGGGGAGCAGGTCGGCGACGATGTCCGCGGCGGTCCTGCCGTGCAGTTCGACGCGGGCGAACTCGTCCGTGACGCCGTACTCCGCCGCCCAGCGGGTCCAGCAGCGCTCCACGGAGTCGAGGGAGGAGACGAGGGTGCCGTCGTTGTCGAAGAGCAGGGCTTGTGCGTGGATCGTCATGGCCTCGACCCTACGGCGTTGAGCAGGGGCGACGGCGTGGGGCCGATTCCGCCGTAATAAGGTCGCCGCATGCTCAATGCCCTGCTGCTGGTGACCGGAGTCGCCGCGCTGCTGCTCGCCGCCTGGTGCGGCTGGGCCGCGTACCGGGACCAGCCGACGAAGGACTGGCACTTCATCGGGATGGCCGTGGTGTCGGTGCTGGCGGTGATCCAGCTGGTGGCCGGGATCGTGCTGCTGGCCGGGGGCGACAAGCCGGCGCAGGGCACGACGATCTTTGTGGCGTATCTGCTGGGCGCCTTCGCGTGCGTCCCGGCGGCGGGGTTCATGTCGCTGGCCGAGCGGACCCGGTGGGGTTCTGTGACGGTCGCGGCCGCCGGTGTGGTGCTGGCCGTTCTGGAGGTGCGGCTCTATGACATCTGGGGAGGGTGAGATGACGACCGTGGAGCAGGGCCCGAAGCGGCTCACCAGTGGGCCGGGCACGCTTCTCGTGTGGTTCTACGGCGTGATGGTCGTCGGCGCGCTGTCGCGGTCCGTCTACCAGATCGCGACCGAGTTCGACCGGGCGCCGCTCGCGTACTCGCTGTCCGCGGTGGCCGGTCTGGTGTACGCGTTCATCACGTACACGCTGGTGCGGGGCGGCGAAGCCGCGCGCCGGGCGGCGCAGGTGTGCTGCGCCGCCGAACTCGCGGGGGTGTTGATCGTGGGGACGTGGACCCTGGTCGACTCGTCCGCCTTCCCGGACGCGACCGTGTGGTCGGACTACGGGATGGGGTACGTGTTCATTCCGGTGCTGCTGCCGGTCTCCGCGTTGTACTGGTTGCGGAAGCACGCCAGGGAGGCGTGAGCCGAAGGGCGTGCGCGACCACCGGTGACGGGTGGGCTGTCGCGCGGCCCTCCCCCGGCTCTCGGCCGAGGTGACCCAGCGCCCCCGAAGGGGCGCTCCGCCTCGGGGCGTCGAGGAGCTAGGCCGTCGTCGCGTACGTGCCGGCCGGCTTCTCCAGGACGATCATCGTGACGCCGTCCGCGCCCTGCGAGGTGCCCACCGTCTCGTAGCCGACCCGGCGGTACAGGCGCAGGCTGCCCTCGCTGCGGTGGCCCGTGAAGAGGCGGAACCGCTTGGCGCCGCGTTCCTCCTGCAGCGCGCCCTCGGCCGCGCGCAGCAGCCGGGCGCCGATGCCGTGGCCCTGGAGCCGCGGGTGGACGCAGAGTTTGCCGATGGCGGCGGCGCCGTCCTCGGTGACCGAGCCGCGGACCGAGCCGACGACCTCCTCGCCGAGCCGGGCGACGAAGACGCAGTCGGACGCGAGTTCGCGGCGGACCGAGTCGAGACTCTGGACGAGCGGGTCGATGCGGTAGTTGCCGTACAGCGCCGCCTCGCTCTGGAAGCACAGGTACTGGAGCCTGAAGATCTGCTCTGCGTCCTGCTCGGTCGCCACCGAGATGGTCACGCTCATGCCCATGTGCGCACGCCTCCCGCTCACCTGATCGCCTGTCGTTCTCACTCCTATCCCCGCGCTTCGCGGGGCGCAACCTCCGGCGTCAGCAATCTGCGCAGACATCCAAGACATCTGGAACGTTCCGGTCCCAGACTTCCCTGTGAGATACCCAACTCCCCCGCGATCTCGCGGTAGGTGAGGTCGTCCGGGGAGAAGAGGGCCGCGAGGAGGCGGGGGCAGCGGCCGGGGAGGCGGGCGACCGCCTCGCGCAGGGCGCGGTGCCGTGCGGTGGTGACGACGCGCTGCTCGGGCGTGGGCGCGGCGGGGTCGGCGGGTTCGGTCCCGTAGGGGCGTTCGCGGTGTGCCGTGCGGCGGGTGCGGCGGGACTCGGCGCGCACGGCCCTGCGCAGCCAGTCCTCGGGGGACCGGGGCGGGCCGTGGGTCTCCAGCCGCTCCAGGAGGCGCAGCCAGACGCTCTGTTCGAGGTCGCCGGGGTCGCTTCCGCAGGCGTGCGCCTCGGCCGAGGCCTCGGCGGTGAGCAGCGGGCGCAGGGCGGCAACCAGGTCGTCCGTCACATGCGGAACGACGCGGCCGCCCCGGGCAGGGTTGCCGGGGCGGCCGCGGGACACCCCGAACGGGGTGCGGTGGCTCAGCCGTTGACGAAGGCCTCGCGGGCGAGGACCGCGGTGTCGGCGTTGTCCGAGAAGACGCCGTCGATGCCGGTCTCGAAGTACGCCTGGAAGACCGGGAAGACGGTGCCGTACCCGGTGACGTCGCTGCCCTTGCGGTAGGCCGGCGGCAGGAAGGGGTTCTCGTTGCGCATGGTGTACGGGTGCAGGATCAGGCCCACCTTGTGGGCGTCCGCGACCAGCGTGCTCGGCGTGGTGAAGTCGCCGTTCGCGTCCTTGGGGATGACCAGGTCCAGGGTCGGGCCGATGCCCTGCGCGTAGCCGGCGATCTCCCGCAGGCCCTTGGGCGTGATCAGGTCGGCGACGGTGCGCGGGTCGCCGGTCGCGACGAAGTCGTAGGGCCGCGTGTTCGCCGCGGACAGCAGGACGACCAGCGGGTTGTCCACGAGCGTGTTCAGGCGCTGGATGCTGGTCGGCTCGAAGGACTGCAGGATGACCGGCGAGTTCCGCTTGTCCTTGCCGTACTTGCGCAGCAGCTTGGCGACACGCTCCTCCAGACCGAGGCCGAGCTTGCGGAAGTAGGTGGGGTGCTTGGTCTCGGGGTAGATCCAGACCTGCTTGCCGCGCCTGCGGGTCTGCTCGTCCTGCCACTTGAGGACTTCCTCGAAGGTGGGGATCTCCCAGTGGCCGTTGTAGAGCGTGTTGTGCGGGCGGTTGGCCGGGATGCGCTCGATCGCGCGCAGCGTCTTCAGCTCGGCGAGCGTGAAGTCCTCGGTGAACCAGCCGGTGGTGGGGACGCCGTCCAGGACCTTGGTGGTCCTGCGGTCGGCGAACTCCTTGTGGTCGGCGACGTCCGTGGTGCCGCCGATCTCCGGCTCGTGGCGGCAGACCAGGTGGCCGTCCCTGGTGGGGACGAGGTCGCCGGCCTCGACGATGTCGGCGCCGAGGTCGAGCGCCAGCTCGTAGGAGCCGAAGGTGTGCTCCGGACGGTAGCCGCTGGCGCCGCGGTGCCCGATGATCGTCGGTTTCGGCAGGCTCTTGAGGCCGCCGTTGCCGTGGCCGACCTGCCGGGCCTCGGCCGCTCTGGCCGCGCCGGGCAGTCCGAGGACCGCTCCGCCCGCGCCGAGCACCGCGGCGCCGAGCAGGGCCCGCCGTCCGGTCGTGCCGTTCACCGGTGTCCGCTCGTCGGAACCGTTCGTGTTCATGAGCGCTCTCCTGACCTTCGCCCTTGGATGCCGGCCGATCGTAGGGGCGCGGTGGTGACCGGCGGGAGACCGCCGGCCCAACGGCCGGATGACGCCGTATGGCTGATGCACGGCGCGTCGTGACGGTCCGTCGGCGACTTCCGTCACATCGCGGGGGCCGGGCCGCAAGCTGTCCACCGGGCAGCACCGCAGGTAAACCCGCGTCAACAGTGCGTAAGACCTCGGTGAACCGGCCGTGGTCGATGTGCGCTCCCCCTGGGGCCGCGAGTAATGTCCTCACCTGCACAGACTCATACCGCCCCTCGACATCGGAGGACCCGTTGTCCCGCTTCGCGTTCATCAAGGCAGCGCTCGGACCGATCATGCGCCTGATGTTCCGCCTCCGGGTGGAGGGCGTGGAGCACATCCCGGGAGACGGTCCGGTCATCCTCGCCGGCAACCACCTCACGTTCATCGACTCGATGATCCTGCCGCTGGTCAGCAGGCGGCAGGTGTTCTTCATCGGCAAGGACGAGTACGTCACCGGCAAGGGCTTCAAGGGCCGCCTGATGGCCTGGTTCTTCACCGGTGTCGGCATGATCCCGGTGGACCGGGACGGCGCGAGCGGCGGGGTCGCCGCGCTGATGACCGGCAAGCGGATCCTGGACGAGGGCCGGATCTTCGGCATCTACCCGGAGGGCACCCGCTCCCCCGACGGCCGCCTGTACCGCGGCCGCACCGGCATCGCGCGGCTGACGCTGATGACCGGCGCGCCGGTGGTGCCGTTCGCGATGATCGGCACCGACAAGCTGCAGCCGGGCGGCGCCGGCATGCCGCGGCCGGGGAAGGTCACCGTCCGGTTCGGCGAGGCGATGGAGTTCTCCCGGTACGAGGGGATGGACCGGGACCGCTACGTGCTGCGGGCCGTGACCGACTCGGTGATGGCCGAGGTCATGCGGCTGTCCGGGCAGGAGTACGTGGACATGTACGCCACGAAGGCGAAGGCCGCCTGACACCCTTTCGGCGCAAGGGCACGGACCGGGGTCCGTGCCCTTCTGTCTGCCATCCGCCTGACATCGGTCCACGTCCGCCTGGCGGTGGAATCTGGCCCGACACTTCGGTCATTCCCGCGTATTTACCGGCCATATGAGCACACAGCATGTCTTATTTAGATATGCAGAAACCTTCTCGGCGTACCCTGCTCCGTGCTCCGTTCGCTGTCGCCGGCGCGGGGCTCCTGGCCTCCTGCTCCGACGCAGACTCCTCCTCGCGCTCCGGCCCGCAGCACACGGCCGGCACGGCGAAGTTCGTGCCGCAGGGGCCCAAGGGGTTTGTCAATCCGTCGGATCCGGAGGTGCTCGCGACCGAGCGGAAGCGCGGTGCGGGTCCCGTCCGCACGGTCACCTTCACGGCCGCCGAGAGCAAGCTGGACCTGGGCGGGCGGACGGTGCACAGCTGGGCGTACAACGAGTCGGTTCCGGGTCCGCTGGTGCGGGTCACCTGCGGTGACGTCCTGAATCTGACCCTCAGTAACCGGCTGAAGGAGAAGACCACTCTGCACGCGCACGGGGTACGGCTGCGCTGCGACATGGACGGCGTTCCGGATCTGACCCAGGCGAGCATCGAACCGGGGACGGACTTCGTCTACCGGTTCGCCGCCGCCCACCCGGGCACCTACCTGTTCCATTCGCACGTCGGCATGCAGCCCGACCGCGCGCTCTACGCGCCGTTCGTCGTCGACGACCCGAAGGAGCCCCTCAAGTACGACCAGGAGTGGGTCGTCGTCCTGGACGACTGGGTCGACGACATCGACGGCTCCAACCCCGAGCACGTGCTCGACCAGCTGAAGCCCGGCGGCTCCATGGCGATGAACATGCACATGGGCATGGGTCCCGGAGCCGGCAGCCCGAGCCCGCACCGGTCCACGAGTGCGCCTCCGGCCTCGCCGAAGGCCAAGGGCCTGGGTCCCGACCGGGTGCTGCGCGACTCCCACAGCGCCCTGCTGCACGGCGAGGGAGGCAACGTCTCCTACCCGCACTACCTGATCAACGGGCGGGTGCGGACCAACCCCTCCGTCTTCCAGTGCCGCCCCGGTGACCGCATCCGGATCCGCTTCATCAACGCGGGCTCCGAGACGGCCTTCCGGGTGGCGCTCGGCGACCACCCCCTGACCGTCACCCACACCGACGGCTACCCGGTGAAGCACCAGACGACCGACGCCCTGCTCATCGGCATGGCCGAGCGGTACGACGTGCTGGTCACCGCCAAGGACGGCGTCTTCCCGCTCGTCGCGCTGGCCGAGGGCAAGCCGGGCAAGGGGCTCGCGGTCCTCCGCACCAACAAGGGAAAAAACCTTCCGTCGCCGGATGTCCGCCCCGGCGAGCTGGACCGCGAGATCGTGTCGGCCCGCCGCCTGGTGCCCGCCGACTCCGTCCGCATGGACAACCGCAAGACCGACCGCGAGCTGCGGATCAGGATCACCGGCACGATGCAGAAGTACGACTGGGGGTTCGACCACCGGGCGTACGACGTGCGGCAGCGGCACGCGGTACGGGCCGGCGAGCGGGTACGGCTGACGCTCATCAACGCGACCGACATGTGGCATCCGATGCACCTGCACGGGCACACCTTCGCCGTCGGCGGGCTGAACTCGGAGGGAGCCCGGAAGGACACCACGATCGTGCTGCCGCACCGCAAGCTGGTGCTCGACTTCGACGCCGACAACCCCGGGCTGTGGATGCTGCACTGCCACAACCAGTACCACTCGGAGAGCGGGATGATGACGGTGCTCGGCTACCAGAAGTGAGCCGTCACACCGGCACGGTGTCGTCCAGCTGCTGCCCCCTGAGCAGGAACCAGGCCGCCACCGCCGTCGCCAGGAGGACCGCGGCGCCCGCGCCGGAGGCCAGGTGCAGGCCGTGCACGAAGGAGTCGCGGGCCGCGGCGAGCATCTCGTTCGCGGTCTGCGGCGGCAGGTCCGCCGATGCCTGCACGGCCGCGCCCAGCGATTCGCGGGCGGCGGCCGGGGTGCCGGCCGGGGCCGGGAAATCGCGGTAGACGCCCATCACGATCGAGCCGAGCAGGGCAATGCCGAGGGCCGCGCCCAGCTCGTACGCCGTCTCGGAGACCGCCGAGGCGGCGCCTGCCTGTTCCCTGGGGACGCTGGAGAGGATCACGTCCGCCGTGACCGTGAAGGAGAAGCCGGCGCCGACGCCGACCACGAGCAGGGCGGTGCCGAGGAACGGGTAGCCGGTGGCCTGCGAGAGCGTGGTGAGCGCCGCGAGGGCCACGCCGACGGCCGCCAGGCCGCCGGAGACCACCGCCCGCACCGAGAACCGGCGGGCCGCCCGGCCGGCCACCAGACCGGCCGCCACCGCGCCGAGGGCCGCGGGGATCTCGGCCAGGCCGGCCTCGAACGGATGCCTGCCCTGGACCAGCTGAAGGTACTGGGAGAGGAAGAACACCAGGCCCGACATGCCGAGCACGGTCAGCAGGTCGGCGAGGACCGCGCCGCTGAAGCCGCGCCGCCGGAAGAGCCGCATGTCGAGCAGCGGCTTGGGCAGGGTGAGCTGGCGGCGGACGAAGCCGTACAGGCCCGCGCCGCCGAGCAGGGCGGTGGCCGCGGTGACCGGGGTGAGGCCGTGGGTCGCGGCCTCCTTCACCGCGTACACGAGCGCGATCATGCCGACCAGCGACAGGACGACGCTGGCCAGGTCCCAGGGGCCGGGATCGGGATTGCGGGACTCGGGGAGCGTCCTGATGCCGACGAGGACCAGGACCGCCATCACCGGCAGGTTGATCAGGAAGACCGATCCCCACCAGAAGTGTTCGAGCAGGAAGCCGCCCACGATCGGGCCGACGGCGGTGCCTGCGGAGGCGGTGGCGCCCCAGATGCCGACGGCGAGGCTGCGCTCGCGCGGGTCGTGGAAGAGGTTGCGGATCAGGGCGAGGGTGGCGGGCATCAGCGTCGCGCCGGCGACGCCCAGCAGGGCGCGGGCCGCGATCAACGTACCGGGCGTCGACGCGTACGCGTTCAGGACCGATATCGCGCCGAACGCGGTCGCGCCGCCGAGCAGGATGCGCTTGCGGCCGATGCGGTCGCCGAGGCTGCCCATGGAGACCAGCAGTCCGGCGATGACGAAGGAGTAGACGTCGCCGATCCAGAGCAGCTGGGTGCCGGAGGGTTCGAGATCCTCGCTGATGTACGGCGTCGCGAGACCGAGGACGGTCGCGTCGACGGCGACCAGCAGCACGGCGAGCACGAGGACGGACAGCGCGAGCCAGCGGCCCGGGCGCTTCTCCTCCGTCTCCGTGGCGAACGCCGGCCGCACGGTGCTGGTCATGATTCCTCTCTCCGTCGCGCACCGCCGAGCAGCAGCTCGACGATCATGTGGGTGAAGTCCTTGGGCGCGACCCTGCCCTCCGTCACCGCCCAGGCGGCGGAGGCCAGCAGGCCGTACAGCGCCTCGGTGAGCCAGGCCGGGGTGAGGTCGATACGGAACTCGCCGGTCCGCTGGCCGCGCCGGAAGAGGGCCGCGATGCGCTCGTCGATCCGGGTCCAGCCCTGGTTCTGCTGCTCGCCCTCGAAGAGCTGGTTCTCGGTGTAGAGGAAGGCCAGCAGTCCGGCCGACGGTTCGATCTCGCGCACCAGGCGGTGGACGGCGTCGGCCGCCCGGCCCTCGTCCAGACGGGCCGCGTCCAGGGCCGCCTCGCACTCCTCGATGCCGAGCGCCTCCAGCGCGCGGACGAGCGCGTCCCGGCCGGCGAAGTGCCGGTGCAGGGTGGCCCGGCTGATCCCGGCGGCCCTGGCCACCTCGTCCATGGTCGCGGTGGATTTGCGGGTCAGCAACGCGGCTGCGCTGCGCAGCACCTGCTCACGGTCGAGGGCCATGAGACAAGAGTAACCCATGTGAGACATCTTTGTCTCATGCTGGGCATGCGTGCGTCACTCGTCGCGGGTCGGCGACGGTCCGTGTCCGCGCGTCGGGGTCCGGGCGCCTGGGGCCGCCGGACGGTCGGTGCGTCAGGCGGTCGGTGCGTCAGGCGGTCGGTACGTCAGGCGGTCGGTGCCTCGGGCGGTCGGTGCGTCAGGCGGTCGGTGCCTCGGGCGGTCGTCGCCTCAGTGCCAGGGCAGGCTGCCGCGGCGGTCCCAGTACGCGTGCGGCTCCTCGGCCAGCGCGGCGAGGCGGGCCAGCTGGTCCTCGTCCAGGTCCACCGCGGCCGCGTGCAGGTTGGAGGCGAGCTGGGGGAGCGTCGCCGCGCCGGACAGGACGACACCGGCCCACGGCTGCCGCAGGACGACGGCGAGGGCGACGGCGTCGCAGCCGAGACCGGCCTCCTCGGCCACCGCCCGCAGCGCGTCCGGGGCGTGCGGCGCGGCGAGGCGGCCGTTGGCCATGCCCTCCTTCACGATCACCGTCAGCCCGGCGTCGTGCGCCTCGGCGAGGGCGGGGCCGGCCGACGTCTCCAGCGCGTTGTACGTCGACTGGACGGTACGGAAGAGGGGCTCGCCGTCGACCGTGACGGCGAGGGCGGCGCGGACGGCGTCGGCCTGGGCGGGGCCGCTCGTGGAGAAGCCGACGGTGAGACCGCCCGCCGCCGCCTCCGCCAGGCGGGCGTGGAGTTCCTTGTCGGTGAGGGCCGGGCTGTCCGGGGTCACCGAGTGGATCTGGTAGAGGTCGAGGTGGCCGCCCAGAAGCCCGTCGGTCTCGGCCCGCTGGCGGTCGTAGGTCGCCACGCCGTGGTCCTTGACCTCGTGCGTGTCGGCGTCCGCGGACCAGCCGGCGGTGTAGGTGTAGCCCCACTTGCTGCCGACCACGACCTCGGCGGCGGCGTCGGGACGGGCGTCCAGCCAGGCGGCGAGGAACTCCTCGGAGCGGCCGTAGGAGCGCGCTACGTCGACGTAGCGGACGCCCTGGGCGTAGGCGGCGTCGAGGAGTTCGTGCGTGCGGGTGCGCAGGGCGTCGACGCTGCGGTCCTCGCCCAGGTCCTCCTCACGGCCGAGGTTGATGTAGCCGGGGCGGCCGACCGCGGCGAGGCCGAGGCCGATGTGGCAGGTGGGGGTCGTCGCTGTCGCCAGTCGGGCGAAGGGCATCGCGGGCTCCGTTTCGGTCGGCTGCGTCGGGCTGCCGACCAACGTAACCCGCGATGCCCTCCGGTCGTCCGTCCGGCTCGGGCGGTGCGGTGGGCGGGTGCGGAGCGGCCCGTCGGGGGCGCTGCGCTCAGGCCTGTTCCTTGGCCCGAGCCCACTCGTGCTGCCGAGCCAGGTCCGCCTTCACCTCGGCGAGTTGGACCGCCACCGCGCTCGGGGCCGTGCCGCCGCGGCCGTTGCGGGAGGCCAGGGCGCCGGGGACGTTGAGGACCGTGCGGACCTCCGGGGTCAGGTGGGCGGAGATCTTGGCGAACTGTTCGTCCGTCAGCTCGTCCAGTTCCTTGTTCTCGGCCTCGGCCGCCTTGACGCACTCGCCCGCCACCTCGTGCGCCACCCGGAACGGGACGCCCTGCTTGACCAGCCACTCGGCGATGTCGGTGGCCAGCGAGAAGCCGGCCGGGGCCAGTTCCTCCATGCGTTCGCGGTGGACGGTGAGGGTCGCCATCATGCCGGTGAAGGCCGGGAGCAGGACCTCCAGCTGGTCGCAGGAGTCGAAGACCGGCTCCTTGTCCTCCTGGAGGTCGCGGTTGTAGGCGAGCGGCAGCGCCTTGAGGGTGGCCATCAGGCCGGTCAGGTTGCCGATGAGGCGGCCGGACTTGCCCCGCGCCAGCTCGGCGATGTCCGGGTTCTTCTTCTGCGGCATGATCGACGAGCCGGTGGAGAACGCGTCGTGCAGGGTCACGAAGGAGAACTCCTTCGTGTTCCAGATGATGACCTCCTCGGCGATCCGGGAGAGGTTGACGCCGATCATCGCCGTGATGAAGGCGAACTCGGCCACGAAGTCACGGGAGGCCGTGCCGTCGATGGAGTTCGCGGCGCTGCCGTGTTCGAAGCCGAGGTCCTTCGCCACCGCCTCCGGGTCCAGGCCGAGCGAGGAGCCGGCGAGGGCGCCGGAGCCGTACGGGGAGACGGCCGTGCGCTCGTCCCACTGGCGCAGCCGCTCGGCGTCCCTGGACAGGGCCTGGACGTGGGCGAGGACGTGGTGGGCGAAGAGCACCGGCTGGGCGTGCTGGAGGTGGGTGCGGCCGGGCATGGCGACGTCGGGGTGGGCCTCCGCGAGGCCGGTCAGGGCGTCCTGGAGGTCGGCGACGAGGCCGCCGATGACTCGCGCGTGGTCCCTCAGGTACATCCGGAAGAGCGTCGCCACCTGGTCGTTGCGGGAACGGCCGGCGCGGAGCTTGCCGCCGAGGTCGGGGCCGAGGCGCTCCAGCAGGCCGCGCTCCAGGGCGGTGTGGACGTCCTCGTCGGCGATCGTGCCGACGAAGGTGCCGGCGGCGACGTCGGTCGCCAGCAGGTCGAGGCCCGCGATCATGCGCTGGAGTTCGTCGTCGGTGAGCAGGCCGGCCTTGTGCAGCACGCGCGCGTGGGCACGCGAACCCGCGATGTCGTAGGGCGCGAGCCGCCAGTCGAAGTGGACGGACGCGGACAGCTTCGCCAGGGCCTCGGCGGGACCGTCGGCGAACCGGCCGCCCCAGAGACGGACGTCACCGCTGTTGCTGCTCACTTGCGTTGCTCCTAGAGAGATACGGATGTGGCACCGCCTCCCCGGCCATGAACGGGGAGGCGGTCGACACGCTACTGGTTACGCCAGGTCCCGTTTCGACGCGATCTTCGACGACAGGCCGTAGATGTCGATGAAGCCCTTCGCCGCGGCCTGGTCGAAGGTGTCGCCGGTGTCGTAGGTGGCGAGGTTGAAGTCGTAGAGGGACGCCTCGGACCGGCGGCCGGTGACGACCGCTCGGCCGCCCTGGAGCGTCATGCGGATGTCGCCGGTGACGTGCCGGTTCGCCTCTTCGACGAAGCCGTCCAGGGCGCGCCTGAGCGGGGAGAACCACTGGCCGTCGTAGACGAGTTCACCCCAGCGCTGCTCCACCTGCCGCTTGTAGCGGGCGAGTTCGCGCTCGACGGTGACGTTCTCCAGTTCCTGGTGGGCGGTGATGAGCGTGATCGCGCCCGGTGCCTCGTACACCTCGCGGGACTTGATGCCGACCAGCCGGTCCTCGACCATGTCGATCCGGCCGACGCCCTGGGCGCCCGCGCGTTCGTTCAGTTCCTGGATCGCCTGGAGGACGGTGACCGGCCTGCCGTCGATCGCGACCGGGGCGCCCGCCTCGAAGGTGAGGACCACCTCGTCGGGGTCGCGCGGGGTCGCCGGGTTCTGCGTGTACGCGTAGATGTCCTCGATCGGACCGTTCCAGATGTCTTCCAGGAAGCCGGTCTCGACGGCGCGGCCGAAGACGTTCTGGTCGATGGAGTACGGGGACTTCCTGGTGGTCGCGATCGGCAGGCGCTTCGCCTCGCAGAAGGCGATCGCCCGGTCGCGGGTCATCGCGTAGTCACGGACCGGCGCGATGCAGGTCAGGTCGGGGGCGAGGGCGGCGATGCCGGCCTCGAAGCGGACCTGGTCGTTGCCCTTGCCGGTGCAGCCGTGGGCGACGGTGGTGGCGCCGTGCTTGCGGGCGGCGGTGACCAGGTGCTTGACGATCGTCGGCCGGGAGAGCGCGGAGACCAGCGGATAGCGGTCCATGTAGAGGGCGTTGGCCTTGACCGCCGGGAGGCAGTACTCCTCGGCGAACTCGTCCCTGGCGTCGGCGACCTCGGCCTCGACCGCGCCGCACGCGAGGGCGCGCTTGCGGATGACGTCCAGGTCCTCGCCGCCCTGGCCGACGTCCACGGCGACGGCGATGACCTCGGCACCCGTCTCCTCGGCGATCCAGCCGATGGCCACGGAGGTGTCCAGCCCGCCGGAGTAGGCGAGTACGACGCGCTCGGTCATGGGTCCCTCCTCACCTACATCCACTCCCTATGCATGAGTATGCAGAGGTCTGCATGATTCGTCAATCCAGCCGAGGTGATCCGGCCGATACGGAGAAGCCTTGAACGGATGAAACCGCTTACTCGTACCTCTCCCTGAACACCGGCGCCGCGTCCGCAGACCCTCCTCCGACCCAAGCGAGGTAACCGCATGTCCAGGGCTCTCCCGAAGTACAACAAGCGTCGCGTGGCATTCGTCGGCGGTGCCGCCGCCGTGGCGCTGTCCGGGGCGATCGTCGCCGGTTCGGCCCTCGCCGGTACGCCCGACCAGAGCAGCGGCACGAGCGGCGCGCGCACCCTCGCCGCCGCACCCGGCACCGTCGCCTGCCCTGACGTCGCCTCGCGGCTCCCGGCGGTCCCCGCCTCCGCGCGGGCCGAGGTCGACCGCAACCTCGCGCTCCTGCGGACCCAGATCCAGGAGGCGGACAAGCGGCTCGTGGACACGGTCGGCCAGGGCGGGCCGAACTTCGTGAACAACGCGATCCTCGGCCCCCTCAAGGACAAGCGGGTGGCGACCGTGAACCGGATCGCGACCGCGATCGGGCGGACGGCCGCCAGGCCGGCCGGCCTCGACGCGCTGGCGCCGTGCACCCTGAACGCGGGCGGGACGGCCACGAACACCGGCGGCGGCACGGCCACCGGCACGTCCTCGGCGGCGCCGAGCGCGGCGGCGACCGCGCAGCAGCCGGCGGGTGGAGCGAACGGCGGCGCGGGCGGCGTCGGCACGATCAGCTGCCCGGACGTCGCCTCGCGACTGCCCGCGATCCCCGCCTCAGCGCAGGCGGAGGTCGACCGGAACCTCGCCCTGCTCGCGACCCAGATCTCCGAGGCCGGCAGCCGGCTCGCGACCACGGCCGGCCAGGGCGGGCCGAACTTCGTCCAGAACGCCATCCTCGGCCCGCTCGCGGACAAGCGGAAGTCGACGATCGACCGCATCGCCCTCGCGATCGGCCGCGCCTCGGCCAAGCCGGAGGGTCTCGACTCCCTGGCCGCCTGCACGCTCACGCAGTGACGTGACAGGCAGCTGTGACCGCCCCGTGACAGCGCCGGCCGGGGCGGCCACAGTGATGTCCGGATGCCGGAACCTCCCGGACGGCCGACGGATACGCGCCGATAATTTCCCGGTATGGGAAAGACCTATGAGCGCATCGACGGCAGACTCCGCACGTTCATCGAGGAGCAGCCCCTGTTCTTCACCGCCACCGCCCCGCTCGCGGGCGACGGCACGGTCAACCTCTCCCCCAAGGGCCTGCGGGGCTCCTTCGCCGTACTCGACGAACTCACGCTCGCCTACCTGGACTTCGCGGGCTCCAACGCCGAGACCATCGCCCACCTCCGGGAGAACGGCCGCATCACCCTGATGTGGTGCGCGTTCCAGGGCCCGCCGAACATCGTGCGGGTGCACGGCCGCGGCGAGCCGGTCTTCCGCGACGACCCGCGCTTCGCGGACCTCCTCACCCGCTTCCCGGACATCGACCCCTCCCGGCACGGCCTGCGCGCGGTCATCGTCGTGCACGCCGAACTCATCCGGGACAGCTGCGGTTACGCGGTCCCCCACATGGCCTACGAGACCGACCGTGACCTGCACGGGAAGCGCTTCGCGCGGGAGGACGACACCTCGCTCGGCGCCTACTTCGAGAAGAAGGACCACATCGCGGTGAGCCTGGACGGCCTACCCGGGCTGCCGTTGCCGCTGCCGCCGTCTAGCGTCTGAGCCATGCGTCCAGGCGTCGTCGTCACCCTTGTCTCCACGTCCCTGCTGCTGCTCGGTGCGACTCCGGGCGACGGGGACACCGCACCGCTGCCCGCGCGGCTCGCCGACACGGGCGGCGGCGACCAGCTGATCACCGCCGAGGCGCCCACCACGGACTCGACCTCGGGGACCGTGACCTGGTGGGAGCGCAGGGACGGGCAGTGGGCGCAGGTGGGGACGGCGCCCGCGCGGTTCGGCTCGAAGGGCCTGGTCGAGGGTGCCGCACGGCAGCAGGGCACGAACACGACCCCGACGGGCCTGTACGACCTGCCGTTCGGGTTCGGCATCCGGCCCGCGCCGGCCGGGACGTCCGTCGACTACCGCGCGGTGACGGCCGATTCGTGGTGGTGCGAGGACAACGACTCGGCCTCCTACAACCGCTGGGCCGAGCCGCTGCCGGCCGACTGCCGGGCCGCCGAGGCGGAGAAGCTGTCCTCGTACACGACCCAGTACACGCACGCCCTGGTGGTCGGGTTCAACTACGAGCGGCCCGTGCACGGACGCGGCGCCGGGATCTTCCTGCACGTCAACGGCTCGGGCGCGACGGCCGGTTGCGTGTCGGTGCCGGAGGAGGCGATGCAGGAGATCCTCCGCTGGACGAACCCGGCCAGAGCACCCCACATCGCGATCGGCACCACGAGCGGGCAGACGGCGATCACGCGGTACTGAGGCACGCGGACCGAACCAGTCCGCGGCGAACCGCGCAGGCCGCTGAACACTCGGGCGTCACGCCACGTACCTGTGGGCCAAGGGTCAAGTCCCCACGGAGGAACCGTGACCACCACGCTCGCAGGCGGACGTGCCGCCCGACGACAGACGATGCGCCGCATCCGCCCGCGCCGCTCCCCGGCCGTACCGCTGCTGCTCGCCGTATGGGCCGGCGCGGCGGCCGTGCTGTGGATGTGGTGGCACAACACCCCGTCCATCGCCGACCAGAACGGCAAGATCCTCAACGCCGGCCGGATCACCGGCCTGCTGGCCGGATACCTGATGGCCCTCGTCGTACTGCAGATGGCGCGGGTGCCGGCGCTGGAGCGGCGGGTCGGCTCGGACCGTGTCGCGCGCTGGCACGCGATGAGCGGCCGCTACACGCTCTGCCTGGTCCTCGCACACGTCTTCCTCATCATGTGGGGCTACGCGCTGCAGGCCGGCAAGACGCTGAACGACATCGTCCAGCAGACCGTCGACTCCGTGAACCAGCTGCCCGACATGGGCAAGGCGGCCATCGGGACCGGGCTGTTCGTGGTCATCGGCCTCACGTCGATCGGCCCGGTGCGGCGCAGGATGCCGTACGACACCTGGTACCACGTGCACCTGCTCACGTACGCGGCGGTGTTCCTGACCTTCTGGCACCAGATCACCACCGGCAACGACTTCGCCCTCACCCCGGTCGCCAAGACGTTCTGGTACGGGCTGTACGGCGCCGTCACCGCGCTCGTGGTCTGGTACCGGGTGCTCACCCCGATCCGGCTCAACCTGCGCCACCGGATGCGGGTCGAGGCGGTCATCGAGGAGACGCCGGGCATCGTGTCGGTGCTGATCGGCGGGCGCAGGCTGCACCGGATGGGCGCGGAGGCCGGCCAGTTCTTCCGCTGGCGGTTCATGGCGCCCGGGATGCGGTTCAGTTCGCATCCGTACTCGCTGTCGGCGGCGCCCCGCCCCGACATGCTGCGGATCACCGTCAAGGCGATCGGCGACCACAGCGCGCGGCTGCGCGAACTGCGGCCCGGGACCAAGGTGTGGGCCGAGGGGCCGTACGGCGCGATGACCGCGTCCCGGCGCAGCCGCGGCAAGGTCCTGCTGGTGGCGGGCGGTGTCGGTATCACGCCCATGCGGGCGCTGTTCGAGACGCTGCCCGGCGCGGCCGGCGACCTGACCCTGCTGTACCGTGCCAACACCACGCAGGACCTGGCGCTCTGGGACGAACTGGCCAAGATCGCCAACGAACGCGGCGCCCGGCTGATGTACGCGGTCAACAGTCCGGAGGGCGAGCGGCCGGACATCTCCGCGGAGAACCTGCAGCGGAAGATCCCGGACATCGACGACCACGACGTCTTCATGTGCGGCCCGCCCGGGTTCGCGCAGGGCGTGTACGAGGCGCTGCGCGGCGCGGGGGTTCCCGCCCGCCGCATCCATCACGAGTCGTTCGAGATGTGAGCGACGGGACCACGGAATCCAGGGAATCGGGAGTTCGGAAACGATGAGGAAGAGTCACCCCGTCAGGCGTGTGGTGCTGGCCACCGCGGCGACCGTCTCCGGCGTCGTGCTGCTGCTGTCGCTGAAGCCGTCGTCCGACCCAGCGTCGGCCGCGGCGGCGGGATCGGCTCCGTCGGCCGCCGCCGCGGGCCAGGAGTCGCCGCAGGGCGGTACCGGGGCGGCCGGTGCCACCACGGTCACCGGTGACGCCACCCAGACCCAGTACGGGATCGTGCAGGTGCGGCTGACCGTCGCGAACGGCAGGATCACGCAGGCCGAGGCGGTCCAGGCGCCCAAGGGCGGCACCAGCGACCAGAAGACGGCGCTGTCGGTGCCCAAGCTCAACCAGGAGACGGTGGCGGCGCAGAGCGCGGACATAGACGCCGTGTCCGGCGCGACCTACACCAGCAACGGCTACAAGCAGTCGCTGCAGTCGGCGCTGGACAGGATGAAGGCGCAGAAGTCTCCCTCCTCGCCGTCGGGTTCGTCGTCGGGTTCGTCGTCGGGTTCGTCGTCGGGTTCGTCGTCGGGTTCGTCGTCGGGTTCGTCGTCGGGTTCGTCGTCCGGTGCCGCGTCGGGCTCCGCGCAGGCGCAGGCCAGAACGGTGACCGGGCAGGTCGCGCAGACCCAGTACGGGCCGGTGCAGGTCCGGATCACCGTCTCCGGCGGGAAGATCACCAAGGCGGAGGCGGTCCAGGCGCCGAGCGGCGGCACCAGCGACCAGAAGACCGCCCTGTCCGTGCCGAAGCTCAACCAGGAGGCGGTGGCGGCGGGGAACGCGAGCATCGACTCGGTCTCCGGGGCCACCTACACCAGTACCGGCTACAAGCAGTCGCTGCAGTCGGCGCTCGATCAGGCCGGTGGCTGAGACGGTGACGGACGCGGAGGCGCCGGCCGCGGTGCGTCATGCGGAGGAGGTCATGGGGACCGTCTTCTCCTTCGACGTCCGCGGCGGGGAGCCGGACGCCGTGCGGGCGGCCCTCGGCGACGCGGTCGCCGGCCTGCACCGGGTCGACGAGGTGTTCAGCACGTACCGCGAGGACAGCCAGGTGTCCCGGCTGGCGCGCGAGGAGATCGGCGTCGGCGACTGCGATCCCGAGGTCGCCGAGGTGCTGGAGCTGGCGGCCGAGGCGGAGCGGGTGAGCGACGGCTGGTTCAGCACCCGCTACCGGGGGCTCCTGGATCCCACCGGCATCGTCAAGGGCTGGTCCGCCGAGCGGGCCGCGCGGGCGCTGGCCGGGGTGCCCGGGGTGAGCGGTGTGAGCGTGAACGGCGGCGGTGACGTCCAGATGACCGGCGCGCCGGAGCCGACGCGGGCGTGGCGGGTCGGGATCGCCGACCCGTTGCGGCCGGGTGGGCTGGCGGCGGTGATCTCGGCGGCGGGCGTGGCCGAGCTGGCGGTCGCCACGTCCGGCACGGCGGAGCGGGGCGCCCACATCGTCGACCCGCGGACCGGGAAGTCGGCGGTGACGGACCTGGTGGCGGTGACGGTGGTGGGGCCGCGGCTGACGTGGGCGGACTGCTGGGCCACGGCGGCGTTCGCGATGGGGTCGCGGGCCGGGCTGGCGTGGCTGGAGTCGCTGCCGGGCGTGGAGGGGCTGCTGATCACCGCGGGGGACGAGGTGCGGTGCACCGGCGGGCTGGCCGCGCGCCTGGGCTGAGGTGCGGCGGGGTCGCTCACCGGTGCCGGACGGGTGGCGCCGCGCCCGCCCGTGTCGCGCCGCGGCACACCTGCCCGCGGCTCGGCGGCCGAGATGCGCCCCGCAGGGGCGCGGGGAACCGCGCGATCGGCCCCCACCGGCCCGCGGCCGAGAAAATTTCCCGGTTCGTCCCGCAAAAGGCGATCCCGATCGCTTCCCCGGCCGTATCCCCTGTGACGCAAGTTTCGGGAGGAACACCATGGCCGTCTTCAGCAATCTGATGCCGTTCAAGAACCGGCGCAACGACCACTACCGCGACCACGACGACTTCTCGCGGCACGGGCACCGGCACGACCGCGACCACGATCACGGCGACCGGCGCGGCCACGGTCACGACCACGGCGACCGGCACGACCACGGCGACCGCTACTGACCACACCGAAGGCGGAGCGGACCGGCGCCGGGTCAGCCGGTCCGCTCCGCCGGTGTTCTCCGAGGTGTCCCTGTCATGGCACACGTCCTGCGGCGTCTGCTGTCGGCCGCCGACCCTTCGGACACGGTGGTCGCGGCCGCCCCCCGGGTCTCCCCGCGGGAGGTCTTCCGGCGGTTCTGGCCGTACACCCGAGGCGGCCGGCGCTGGCTCCTGCCGCTCGTCCTGCTGAGCCTGACCGGCCCGGCCGTCGACGCCGCCGAGCTCTGGCTCTTCAAGTTCGTCGTCGACGACGTGCTCGTCGGCCGGGACCTGCGGCCCTTCCTGTGGATCGCGCCCGCCTACCTGGGCCTGGTCCTGTGCTCCGGGGTGCTCGGCTTCGCCGACGACGTGACCTCCACCTGGGTCGGCGAACGCTTCCTGCTCGCCCTGCGCGCCGACGTCTTCCGGCACGTCCAGGGCCTCTCGCTCGGCTTCTTCGAGCGCCGTCGGCTCGGTGACGTGCTGTCGCGGGTGACGGGCGACGTCGACGCGGTGGAGACCTTCCTGCTCTCGGGGGTCGCGGACGCCCTGTACTACGTGGTCAGCCTGGGCATCTACCTCGGCATGCTGGTCTACCTGCGCTGGGACCTGACCCTGCTCGCCCTCGTCGTCGTCCCGCTGTTCTGGGGCGCGGCCCGGTATTTCTCGCGGCTGGTCAGGGACGCCTCGCGGGAGCGCAGGCGGCGCGGCGGGGCGCTCGGCGCGATCGCCGAGGAGTCGCTGGGCAACGTCGCCCTCGTCCAGGCCTACAACCGGCAGGCCTGGGAGGCGCGCCGGTTCGAGCGGGAGAACGCCGGCCGGTTCCGGGCGGCGATGGCCTCGGCGCGGATCCACGCGGTGTACGCGCCCGCGGTCGAGTTCGTGGAGGTGGCCGGCGGCCTCGCGGTGCTGGCCCTCGGCACCTGGAAGCTGGCGCAGGGCCAGCTCACGCTCGGCGGGCTGCTGGTCTTCCTCGCGCTGATCGGCAAGCTGTACAGCCCGGTTCACGGGCTGTCCGGGCTGGGCACCGCCTTCTACACGGCGTCCGCCGCCGCGGAACGGATCATCGAACTGCTCGACGAGCGGCCCCAGGTGGCCGAGGCGGCGGGGGCGCGCCGGATTCACCGGGCGCGGGGCGGCGTGGAGTTCGACGGCGTGTGGTTCCGCTATCCCGGCACGTCGGCCTGGGCGCTGTCGGACGTGTCGTTCCGGGCCGATCCCGGGGAGACCCTGGCGCTGGTCGGGGCGAGCGGGTCGGGCAAGTCCACGCTCGCGAAACTGCAGTTGCGGTTCTACGACCCCGACCGGGGCGCGGTCCGGCTGGACGGGACCGACCTGCGCGAGCTGGGCCTGGCGGACGTGCGGGAGAACATCGCGGTGGTGCTGCAGGAGACGTACGTCTTCCACGGCACCGTGCGGGAGAACATCGCCTACGGCCGGCCGACGGCCACGGAGGCGGAGATCGTCGCGGCGGCGCGGGCCGCGGACGCCCACGGGTTCGTCCAGCGGCTCCCGGACGGCTACGACACGCTCGTCGGACAGCGCGGCCGGACCCTCTCCGGCGGGCAGAGCCGCCGGCTGGCGATCGCCCGGGCGATGATCCGGGACGCGCCGGTGCTCCTGCTGGACGAGCCCACCGCCGGGCTGGACATCGGGTCGGCCCGGCGGATCATGGAACCGCTGCGGCGGCTGATGGCCGGCCGGACCACCGTGATCGTCTCGCACCAGCTGCAGACCGTCCGGGACGCCCACCGGATCGTGGTGCTCGACGGCGGCCGGGTCGTGGAGGACGGCACGCACGCGGATCTCCTCCGGCGGGAGGGGCCGTACGCCCTGCTGCACCGGCTCGGCTCGGGAGCGGTGCTGTCATGACCCTTCGGGGGTCACCACCTCGCCCTTCTGCAGCCGGGCGGTGGCGAGGACGGAGCCGTCGGACGAGGCCAGACGCGCGGCCGCGTACCGGGTGAGGTCCACGGGCACGGCCGCACCCCAGCTGCCGCGGCCGTCGCGCAGCGGGAAGTCGCCGATCCGGGTGGTCGTGCCGTCGGCGCGGGCCAGGAGACAGGTGACCCGGCCGGTGTACGAGGTGCCGGCGAGGGCGACGGAGACGAACATCCAGGCGGGGCTGCCGGGATGGGCGTAGATCTCGCCGACGGGTTCTCCGCCGCCCGCCGGGATCATGTCCCCGACCAGCACGGGTTCGGACTCGGCCGGGGGCGCCGAGGCGGTGACGGCGCCCTCGACGGCGCTGCCGACCGCCCAGCCGGCGAAGCCGACCGCGACCACCGCGGCGGTGGCGACCGCGGCGAGCCGCAGCCGCAGCCGCCGGACGCGGCCGGGCCGGCGCTGGGCGCCGCGGACCGGCCGGGCCCCGTCCGCCTGCTCGGCCAGGCTCCGCGCCACCCGGGTCGCGAAGCCGGGGGGCGGGTCGCTCTCCGGCAGCAGGCCGATCAGCCGGTCGCCGACGCCGGTGAGCCGGCGCACGTACTCCCGGCAGTCGGCGCATCCGTCGAGATGAGCCATCGCCTCGGCCCGCTCGCGGCCGGGCAGGACGCCCAGCGCCAGTTCGGCGCCGACGTCGCGCAGCTTCGCGCAGTGCGCGTCACCGGGCATGGCCGCCTCCCTTCGGGGACGCGAGCGCGGTGCGGAGTTTCGCCATCGCGGCTCTGATCCGTGTCTTGGCCGTGCCCAGCGGGATCCGCTCCACGTCGGCGATCTGCTGGGCCGTCATGCCGTAGATGCCGGCCATCATCAGGGCACGGGCCTGCTCGCGGGGCAGGCGGCCCAGCGCGGCCCGCAGCTGGGTGGAGGCCTCGTCGGCCAGTGCCCACCGCTCGGGGGTGTCGGTGACGGCGTCGAGGAGGGGATCGAGGTCCTCGGGCGCCATCGGTTCGGTACGCCGTGCCCGTACGGCGTCGACGGCGAGGTTGTGGGCGATCGTGGTGAGCCAGGTCCCGACCGAGCCGCGACGCGAGTCGTAGATCTGGGCATGCCGCCAGGCGCGCTCGAACGTCTGCTGAGCGACGTCCTCCGCGAGCTGCTGGTCCCCGGTGACGGCCATCGCGACCCCGAAGACCCGGCGCTGAAACCTTCGTACGAAGACCTCGGCGAGCTCCGGGTCTCCGGTGGCCAGCCCGGACAGCAGAGCCTCGTCCGGGAGACGGCCGACAGGGAACCGGAATCCCGACACACCCCTGGGTACGTTCGACGGCCGCCAGGGGATTGCCCGCCCGCCTGACCGCTCGCCGCGGAAGATCACACGGCCATTGTCCGCCGCGGGACCGGGCCCCGCACGCGGGTCGGGGGCGGCCTGGACGGCCGCCGGTGGCGCCCGGCGCCGTCAGTGCCCGTTCTGGGCCAGCCGCAGCAGATGGTCGGCCAGCGCCTGGCCGCCGGTGGGCTCGCGGCTGATGAGCAGCAGCGTGTCGTCGCCCGCGATCGTGCCCAGGATGTCCTGCAGCTCCGCCTGGTCGATCGCCGACGCGAGGAACTGCGCCGCCCCCGGAGGGGTCCGCAGGACGACCAGGTTCGCCGACGCCTCCGCCGAGATCAGCAGCTCCTGCGACAGGCGGCGCATCCGCTCCTCCTTCGCCGACTCCCCGAGCGGCGCGCGCGGGGTGCGGAAACCGCCCTCGCTCGGCACCGCGTAGATCAGTTCCCCGTCGGTGTTGCGGATCTTCACCGCGTTCAGTTCGTCGAGGTCCCGGGAGAGCGTCGCCTGGGTGACCGTCAGACCGTCGTCGGCGAGCAGCTTGGCGAGCTGGCTCTGCGACCGCACCGGCTGCCGGTTGAGGATGTCCACGATCCGGCGGTGCCGGGCGGTCCGGGTCTGCGGTACCGCGGGCCCCGCCCCGCCGGACTGGTCGAACTCCTGCGCCTGGCTCATCGTCGTCTCATTCTCCGGATCGTCCGTCCCCGCTCGCTGCGTCGAGGATGCCGGGCAGGGCCCGCAGCAGGGCGTCCGCCTCGTCGTCGCGAAGGTTCAGCGGGGGCATCAGCCGTACGACGTCGGGGGCGGGCGCGTTCACCAGGAACCCGGCCTCCTGAGCCGCCTGCTGCACCTGGACCGCCAGCGGCTCGGTGAGCACGATACCCAGGAGGAGACCCGCGCCCCGGACATAATCGATCAACCGGTGGCCCAGACCCTCGATTCCGTCCCGCAGCCTCTCGCTCTGCCGCTTGACGTTCTCCAGCAACCCCTCGTTCTCGATGGTGTCGAGCACGGCGAGGCCGGCGGCGCAGGCGACCGGGTTGCCGCCGAAGGTCGTGCCGTGGTGGCCGGGCCGCAGCAGCTCCGCGGCCCGCCCGAAGGCCACCGTGGCGCCGAGCGGCAGACCGCCACCGAGCTGCTTGGCGAGGGTGACGACGTCGGGCAGGACGCCTTCGTGGGCCTGGTACTCGAACCAGGTGCCGGTGCGGCCGATGCCGGTCTGCACCTCGTCCAGGACGAGCAGCGCGCCGGTGGCGGCGGTGATGGCGCGGGCCGCCTTCAGGTAGCCGGCCGGCGGCACGACCACGCCGTTCTCGCCCTGCACGGGCTCGATGACGACGAGGGCGGTGTCCTCGGTGACGGCGGCGGCCAGCGCCTGCGCGTCGCCGTAGGGCACGTGGGTGACGTCGGCGGGCAGCGGGCGGAACGGGTCCTGCTTGGCGGGCTGGCCGGTGAGCGCGAGGGCACCCATGGTGCGGCCGTGGAAGCCGCCGTCGGTGGCGACCATGTGGGTCCGCCCGGTCAGCCGGCCGATCTTGAACGCGGCCTCGTTGGCCTCGGCGCCGGAGTTGCAGAAGAAGACCCGGCCGTCGCGGCCGAAGAGCTGGAGCAGCCGTTCGGCGAGGGTGACGGTGGGTTCGGCCATGAAGAAGTTGGAGATGTGGCCGAGGGAGGCGATCTGCCCGCTCACGGCCTCGACGATCGCGGGGTGGGCGTGGCCGAGGGCGTTGGTGGCGATGCCGCCGACGAAGTCGAGGTACGGCCGGCCCTCGGTGTCCCAGACCCTGACGCCCTCGCCGCGCGCCAGGGGCAGCCGCGGCGTGCCGTAGTTGTTCATGAGCGCGCCCTGCCAGCGCGTGGTCAGTTCCTCATTGCTCATGACTCCCCCTGCGGGTCGGGCACGACCATCGTGCCGATGCCTTCGTCCGTGAAGATCTCCAGCAGGATCGAGTGCTGGACCCGGCCGTCGATGACACGGGCGGTGGTGACGCCGTTGCGCACGGCGTGCAGGCAGCCCTCCATCTTCGGCACCATGCCGGAGCTGAGTTCCGGCAGCAGCTTCTCCAGCTGGGAAGCGGTGAGGCGGCTGATCACCTCGTCGGAGTGCGGCCAGTCCTCGTAGAGGCCCTCGACATCGGTGAGGACCATGAGGGTCTCGGCGCCCAGCGCAGCAGCGAGTGCCGCAGCCGCCGTATCAGCATTGACGTTGTAGACATGTCCGTCGTCCTGGGAGCGGGCGATCGAGGAGACGACCGGGATCCGGCCGTCGGCGAGCAGTGCCTCGATCGCGCCCGTGTCGATCGCGGTGATCTCGCCGACCCGCCCGATGTCGACGCGTTCGCCGTCGATCTCGGGCGTGTGCTTGGTGGCGCTGATGGTGTGGGCGTCCTCGCCGGTGAGTCCGACGGCCAGCGGGCCGTGCTGGTTGAGCAGGTTGACCAGCTCGCGCTGCACCTGTCCGGCCAGCACCATCCGTACGACGTCCATGGCGTCCTCGGTGGTGACCCGGAGGCCGGCCTTGAACTCGCTGACGATGCCGTGCCGGTCGAGGGCGGCGCTGATCTGCGGGCCGCCTCCGTGCACGACGACCGGCTTGAGACCGGCGTGGTGCAGGAAGACGACGTCCTGGGCGAAGGCCGCCTTCAGTTCCTCGTCGATCATGGCGTTGCCGCCGAACTTGATCACGACGGTCCTGCCGTTGTGACGGACCAGCCAGGGCAGCGCCTCGATGAGGGTCTGCGCCTTGGGGAGCGCGGTGTGCTTGCGGGTGGTGCTCATGACGAGTAGGCGCTGTTCTCGTGGACGTAGTCCGCGGTCAGGTCGTTGGTCCAGATCGTGGCGGTCTCCGAACCGGCCGCGAGGTCGGCGACGATGTGCACCTCGCGGTAGCGCATGTCGACCCGGTCGCGGTCCTCGCCGACGCCGCCGTTCCTGCAGACCCAGACGCCGTTGATGGCGACGTTGAGCCGGTCGGGCTCGAAGGCGGCCCGGGTGGTGCCGATCGCGGAGAGCACGCGGCCCCAGTTGGGGTCCTCGCCGTGGATGGCGCACTTGAGGAGGTTGTTGCGGGCGATGGAGCGGCCGACCTCGACGGCGTCGTCCTCGCTGGCCGCGTTGACCACCTCGACCCTGATGTCCTTGCTGGCGCCCTCGGCGTCCCTGATCAGCTGCTGGCCGAGGTCGTCGCAGACCTGCCGTACGGCTTCGGCGAACTCCTCGTACTCCGGGGTGATGCCGGCGGATCCGGAGGCGAGCAGCAGCACGGTGTCGTTGGTGGACATGCAGCCGTCGGAGTCGACGCGGTCGAAGGTGGTGCGGGTGGCGGCCCGGAGCGCCTTGTCCAGGACCTGGCTCTCGACGACGGCGTCCGTGGTGAGCACGACCAGCATGGTGGCCAGGCCCGGGGCGAGCATGCCGGCGCCCTTGGCCATGCCGCCGACGGTCCAGCCGTCCTTGGTCACCACGGACGTCTTGTGCACGGTGTCGGTGGTCTTGATGGCGATGGCGGCCTTCTCGCCGCCGTGCTCGCTCAGCGCGGCGGCGGCCGCCTCGACGCCCGGCAACAGCTTGTCCATGGGCAGGAGCACGCCGATCAGGCCGGTCGAGCAGACGGCGATCTCGATGGCGCCGCGCCCGAGCACCTCGGCGGCCTTCTCGGCCGTGGCGTGGCTGTCCTGGAAGCCCTGGGGGCCGGTGCAGGCGTTGGCGCCGCCGGAGTTGAGGACGACGGCCGAGACCTGGCCGCTCTTGAGGACCTGCTCGGACCAGAGCACCGGCGCGGCCTTCACGCGATTGGAGGTGAAGACGCCCGCGGCGGCACGGCGGGGCCCGTCGTTGACCACGAGGGCCAGGTCGGGACCGCCGTTCCCCTTGATCCCGGCGGCGATGCCCGCCGCCGTGAATCCCTTCGCTGCCGTCACGCTCACGGCGCAACTCCGATCGTGGTCAGCCCGGTGGTCTCGGCGAGACCCAGGGCGAGGTTCATGCTCTGGACGGCACCACCGGCGGTGCCCTTGGTCAGGTTGTCGATGGCGCTGATCGCGATGATGCGGCCGACGGCGTCGTCGTATGCGACCTGCACCTGAACGGCGTTGGAACCGTGGACGGACGCCGTGGCGGGCCACTGCCCCTCGGGGAGCAGGTGGACGAAGGGCTCGTCGGCGTAGGCCTTCTCGTAGGCGGTCCGCACGGACTCGGCCGTCACCCCGCTCCTCGCGGCGACGTTGCAGGTGGCGAGGATGCCGCGGGGCATCGGCGCGAGGGTCGGCGTGAAGGAGACGGCGATCTTCTCCCCCGCCACCGCGCCGAGGTTCTGGACGATCTCCGGGGTGTGCCGGTGGCCGCCGCCGACGCCGTAGGGGGTCATGGAGCCCATGACCTCGCTGCCCAGCAGGTGCGGCTTGGGCGTCTTGCCCGCGCCGGAGGTGCCGGAGGCGGCGACGATCACCGCCTCGGGCTCGGCGATGCCGGCGGCGTAGGCCGGATACAGGGCGAGGGAGACGGCGGTGGGGTAGCAACCGGGTACCGCGATGCGCCTGGACCCCTCCAGCGCGGCGCGGGCACCCGGCAGTTCGGGGAGGCCGTAGGGCCAGGTCCCGGCGTGCGGGGAGCCGTAGAAGCGTTCCCAGTCGGCCGGGTCGCGCAGCCGGAAGTCGGCGCCCATGTCGATGACGAGGACGTCCGGGCCGAGTTGCTCGGCGACGGCGGCGGACTGGCCGTGCGGCAGGGCGAGGAAGACGACGTCGTGCCCGGCGAGGGCCTCGGCGGTCGTCGCGGTCAGTGTCCGGTCGGCCAGCGGCAGCAGGTGCGGCTGGAGCGCGCCCAGGCGTTGCCCGGCGTTCGAGTTGCCGGTCAGGGCACCGATCTCGACCTCGGGGTGGGCGAGGAGCAGGCGCAGGACCTCTCCGCCCGCGTATCCGCTCGCTCCGGCAACCGCCGCACGTACCGCCATGTCCATCCTCCTCCAGATGGCATGACTATACGGTTCCATGCACTTTTATGCAACGGCCTCCACGGGGCCCCGGTCGGCCCCGCGCGGCCCTAGGCGGCCTCGACCTTCGGCAGCATGACCCAGCGCGACACCACGAACGTCACCGGGATCGCCGCCGCCGACGCGAGCAGCGGGGCGAACCGGCTGCCGTCGTGCAGGACGTCGACGATCACGTACACACCCACCGTGGTGATCACGAAATTCGTCGCGTTGGTCAGCGGGAACAGCAGGAATTTACGCCAGGTGGGCCGAATTCGGTAAGTGAACTTCGCGTTGAGGAAGAACGAACCGATCATGCTGAGCAGAAAGGCGAGAATATGGGCTGCGAGATACGGCAAATACATCAGGAACACCAGGTAGAGGCCGTAGTACGTCGCCGTGTTGATGACCCCGACCACCGCGAAGGTGATGATCTGGCCCGATATCGGGCGGGTGGGTCCGGTGGTCGCCAGGGCGTTCGGCATCAGGGGATGAGGTCCTTCGTCGTGCCGCGGGTGCGGTCGTCCGTTCGGTGCACGTTCGTCGCCTTCACCAGGAAGTGCGGACGCCCCTTGACCTCGTAGTAGATCCGGCCGGTGTACTCCCCGATGACCCCGAGCATGATCATCTGTACGCCGGCCAGGGCGGTGACGGCTGTAATGATGGTGACATAGCCCGGCGTCCGGACGCCGTTGATCATCGCTCCGCCCACGATCCACGCGGTGTACGCGCCGGCCAGGGCCAGCAGCGTCATGCCGAGGAAGAGCGCGGCGCGCAGCGGCCGGTTGTTGAAGGAGAGCAGCCCGTCGAGCCCGTAGTTGAGCAGGCCGCGGAACGACCAGGAGCTGGTGCCGTGCTCGCGCACCGCGTTCTCGTACTCGAAGGTGGTGCTGGGGAAGCCGACCCAGGCGAACAGGCCCTTGGAGAAGCGGTTGTACTCCGTGAGGTCCACGATCGCGTCCACCACCCGGCGCGACATCAGCCGGAAGTCGCCCACGCCGTCGACGAGTTCGACGTCGACGAGCCGGTTGATCAGCCGGTAGTAGAGGCGGGCGGTGAAGGTGCGGGTGAGGCGATCGCCCTGCCGGGTGCGCCGGGCTATGACCTGGTCGTAGCCCTCGCCGCGGAGTTCGACCATGTGCCTGATCAGCGACGGCGGGTGCTGGAGGTCGGCGTCCATGACGATCACGGCGTCGCCGGTGGCGTGCTTCAGGCCGGCGAGCAGGGCTGCCTCCTTGCCGAAGTTGCGGCTGAAGGAGACGTACCGGACCCGCGCGTCGCCGTCGGCGATCCGGCTGAGCAGGGGCAGGGTCCGGTCGCGGCTGCCGTCGTCGACGTACACGAACTCCATGTCGTGACCGAGCGGCAGGAGTTCGTTGGCGATCTTCTGCACCTGTTCGTGGAAGCGCTCTATGACGTCCTCCTCGTTGTAGCAGGGCGCGACGATCGAAATCAGCATGGGTTCTCCCCCTGGGGACGGGTCAGTGAGCGGTGGTCATGCGCTCGCCGGAGCGGACGGCGGATCTGCGGCGCAGGGCCGGGACGGTGCCGAGCAGGATGAGGGTCAGCAGCGAGGCGCCGCCGACGGCTGTGCCCAGGCGCAGGCCGGGCGGGTGGAACGTGCAGGTGAGGCTGGTGGCCGAGGCGCCCAGCTGCACGGCGATCAGGCCGTGGAACTCGCCCGCCGCGGCCTCGGCCCCGCCGGTGGAGCAGCGCCAGCCGGCGATCCGTGGGGCGGCCACGACGGCGGTGCCGGTGCTGTCGGCGGGGAGCCGGGCGTGCAGGGTGCCGTCGCCGACGGTCACCTCGGTGGCGCCGGTGGCCTTCAGCCGCCGCACGGCGGCGCGCAGCTTCGCGGTGTCGAGGCAGCCGACCGCGCCTCGCGCCGGTACGCGGGAGAGCCGGTTCGGCGTCAGGGCGACGCGCACCTCGCCGGAGGCGCCGACCGTGCCGAGCGGCTGCATCGCGGCGATCCTCGTGCCCTGGGCGTCGGACCGGTACAGCTGCGGCTCACCGCCGGCCGCCCGCGCCGTACCGGAGTAGTGCGGCGCCCACAGGAACGCCTCGCTGCCCGGCCGGCACCGCGCGGTGAGCGTCCGGTCCCCGCCGACCAGCAGGCCGCGCTGCGCGTCGCCCCGGGGCGTACCGCTGAGGGTGGTGCGGGGCAGGGTGTAGACGCGGGTGCCCAGCAGCAGTTCCTGGTTGCGGTACGGCGAGGTGCCGAAGCCGGCCGGGGTGCTGCGCGGGGCGGCCGGGCGCACGGTGACCAGCGGCGGGACGTCCTCGCGGGTGACGGTCGACGGGCCGCCGCCCTGCGGCAGCCACGTCTGGTGCGGGTCCGGCGGGTTGTGCACCCGGGCGCCGACCGAGAAGACCGCGTCGGTGACGGGGTTGTCGAGACTCTGCAGGCTGCGGCCGCGCGAGGTCCAGCCGCCGCCGAGCGCGGTCAGGGTACGGCTGAGGACGTCGGAGGTGAGGCTGCTGTAGTACTGGGCGCCCTGGCCGCCGACCGTCATCGGGTCGTTGGCGACGGTCTGGTAGCGGCCCGGTTCGGTGCGGTAGCGCGGCCAGGCGTCGGCCCCGGCGACCGCGTCCGCCTCCCGCTGCTGGCGGTCTCCCCAGGGCGCGTAGTCGTCCATCTGACCCAGGCGCGCGCCGGTGTCGACGGCCGCGGTGGCGGCGGCCTCGCCGACCTGGCCGCCGATCAGCAGGGTGACGGCGAGTCCGGCGACGGCGGGCCGGCCGCCCTTGAGGCTCAGCAGCGCCAGCCCGCCGAGCGCCCCGGCGACCGCCAGCAGCACCACCGGCCAGGTGTGGTGGGAGGGGTGCCGGGTCAGCCGGCTGCGGCCGGCGACGGCGGTGATCAGGACCAGGAGCACGGCGGCCGCGCCGAGGGCCCGCCGGTCGGGCAGCCCGTGCGCGACGGCCTGCCAGGCGGCCATCACCAGCAGGGCGCAGAGGACGAAGGCCTGCCGGTAGGAGCTGCCGTTCGGGGCGGCGAAGGCGTGCCAGACCAGGCTGGTCGGCGCCCACTGCAGGGACAGGCCGACGGCGGCCACCAAGACGGTCCAGCCCGCCCGCACCCGCACCGGGACCTTCCGGTGGAAGGGCAGCGCCAGGGCGAGGACCAGCGCCGTGATGCCGACGTAGAGGGCCGGGGAGGTGTAGCTGTAGGTGGTCGGCAGCAGCCGGGCCAGCAGGTCCTCGGTGCCGACCGGGGCGAAGTGGCCCGCGCGGCCCGGGTAGGCGTGCCGGGTGCCCAGGTAGACGACGAGCACCAGGGGCGCGGCCAGGCCGACGCCCAGCGCGACGGTCGCCGCGGCCCGGCCCGTCACCGCGAGGGCGCGCCGCCACGGCAGCCCGGCGAGCACCAGCCGGAGCAGCAGCACCAGGGCGGCGCCGAGGGTGGCCATGTAGGCGGTGTAGAGGTTGGCGGTCCACGCGAGCGCCACGATCAGCACGCCGGGCAGCGGGCGCCGGCCGGCCATGGTCCACTCCCCGACCAGGCAGAGCAGCGGCAGTGCGATCAGCCCGTCCAGCCACATGGGGTTGTAGGAGGCGAGCGCGAGGCTCCAGCCGCACAGGGCGTAGGAGGTGCCGAGCAGACCGGCCGCCCACCAGCGGCCGCGGCGCAGCCCGAGCAGCAGCCAGGCCATGGCGGCGCCGGCGGCCGCCGTCTTCAGCACCGTGATCACGTACACCGCGAGGTCGATCTCGTCGCGCGGGAAGACGCCGACCAGCAGGGCGAACGGGCTGCTCAGATAGGTGCCGACGTCCGGCAGGAAGCTGGAGCCGTAGCCGGACTGCCAGTTGACGAGGAGTCCGCCGTCGGCCCTGCCGTGCAGCAGGTCCCACAGGTGGGCGTGGAAGGGCACGTACTGGTTGCCGAGGTCGTTGACCGCGCGCGTGCGGGAGCCGAAGGGATAGCTGCGGGCCACGACGTCGGCGGCGCAGAGCGTGGCGGTGGTGAGGAGCGCCGCGAGCAGGGCCGCCGCCCGGCGCGGATCGGCGGGACGCCGCACGGGGCGCATTCCCCGCTCCTCGTCCTGCGCCGGTTTCACCTCCTGTTCGCGCCCGGTCGACCTCGTGCGATTCATGCGGTGCGGCCCCCAGAGAAATACGGGGGTGTACTCCCCGTCGGTCGGTGATTCGCCGACTTAGACGGGTTCAAGTTCCTGATGGTTGTGTGTCGTCCGTCAAGTAACAGGTCGAATTCCGAATCCGCCGGTGATATCGGAAAGAATTCGCGACATCAAAGGAAACCAAGGATTTCAGGAAGGTGATTTTCTGGTTAACGGGCTTGCGAGAGGCCCGTGTCCGCGCGGTCGGGCGGGGTGTCGGGCACCGCCGCGGCGGTGTCGGGCACCGCCGAGGTGGCGGCCGTCCGCAGGGCGCGTTCGACGGACTGGGCCCCGTAGGTCCCCGCCACGATCAGCGCCGCTCCCAGCACGGCGAGCGCGGTGAGGCGTTCGCCGCCGAGAAGGACGCCGGCCAGCAGGGCCCACACCGGTTCGGTGCCCAGGAGCAGGCTGGCCCGGGTCGCGGAGGTGCGCTGGACCGCCCAGGTCTGGGCGAGGAACGCGCCCAGACCGCACGCCAGGGCCAGGTAGGCCAGCTGGACCCAGGTGACGGCGCCGGTCCGCGCCAGCACCGGCAGTCCGGGCGCCGCGGGCAGGAGGAAGAGGACCGCGCCGACGACGGTCTGCACGGCCGTCACCTGGAACGGCCGTACGGCCCGGCCCGCGGTCAGCCGCCCGACCAGCACCACGTGCCCTGCCCGGACCACCGCGGCCCCGAGCATCAGCAGATCACCGGCGCCGGGAGCGCGCAGCCCGTTGCCCGACACCAGCAGCGCGACACCGGCCACGCACACCGCGACGGCGAGGAAGAACCGTCCCGGCAGCCGGCCCCGGTCCAGGACCGGGGTGAGGACGAGGGTCAGGCTGATGATCAGTCCCGCGTTGCCGGCGCTGGTGTGGGCGACGCCGTAGGTCTCCAGGACGAGGACGGCGGCCTGGGTGAGGCCGAGCAGCGAACCGAAGCGCCGCTCGTCCCGGGTGGGCGGGCCGGCCGCGCGCAGGGCGGCGAGGCAGACGAGGGCGCCGATCGCGTAGCGCAGGAAGAGGACGATCAACACCGGGAGGGCGTCCGTGGCCGTCTTCGCCGTCAGGTAGCTGGAGCCCCAGACGACGGCGAGGACCAGGAGCACCGCATCGGTACGACGGGTGGTCGGCATGCCGTTCACGATCCCTGCGCGGCACCGTGAAGTAAACGACGACCTGCTCAAACGACCTTGTAGCGGAGCTACACTCACGGCGTGGACGAACGGCAGCTGCGCGTCCTGCGGGAGCTGGGCGAACTGGGCAGCGTCACGGCGGTCGCGGAGGCGCTGCGGGTGACGCCCTCCGCGATCTCGCAGCAGCTGCGGCTGCTCCAGCGGTCCCTGCCGGTGCCGCTCACCGAGCGCTCCGGTCGCCGGCTGGTGCTCACGGCCGCCGGCCAGGCGCTGGCCGACGCGGCGATCGGGGTGGAGACGGCGCTGGCCCGGGCCCGCCACACCGTCGAGGAGTACGTGGGCGACCCCGGCGGCACGGTGTCGGTGGCGGCCTTCCACAGCGGGGCCGCCGCGTTCTATCCGCTGCTGCTGGAAAGGCTGCGCGGCGCGGGGTCCCCGAAGCTCGCGCTGCACGACGAGGACGTGGCCCAGGCCGGCTTCCCGCCGCTGACCCGCGTCTACGACCTGGTCCTCGCCCACCGCCTCGAGCACGCGCCGCCCTGGCCGCGGACCGCCACGACCACCCCGCTGCTGCGCGAACCCCTCGACATCGCCCTGCCCACCGGCCATCCGCTCGCCGCGCGGACCGCCCTGACCGCCCGGGACGTCTCCGGCGAGCCCTGGATCACCGTGCACGACGGCTTCCCGCTGCTGGCGACCGTCGAGGCCATCGCCGCCGCGGCCGGGCACCGGCTCGACATCGCGCACCGCGTCAACGAGACGTCGGTGGTGGCCGAGATGGTCGCCGCGGGCGGCGGGGTCGCGCTGATGCCCCGCTGGACGTCCCGCCCGCATCCGGGCGTCGTCCTCAGGCCCCTGGACGGCATCGAAGCCCACCGCCACGTCGACGTCCTCCACCGCCCCGAGCGGGCGGCCCGCCGGGCGGTACGGACCGTGCTCCGCGAGCTGCGGGCGGCGGCAGAGACCGTCCGCGCCCGGGGCTGACCGCGAGTCCGGCTTGACCTGGAGCACGCTCGAACTCCTAGCGTGCTCCCATGGACGCACGAGCTGACAAGAGCGAGAGCACCACCCGTGACGAGCGTTTCGCCCGCGGCCTCGACGTGATGAGCCAGGTCGACGGCGGGCTCCGGGAGCAGGTCCTCGGATCCCTGGCCGACATCAGCCCCGAGCTGGGCCACCAGGTCGTCGCCTGGGGCTTCGGCGAGATCTACTCCCGGCCGGAACTGGCCCCCCGGGACCGGCAGTTGGTGACCCTGGGCATCCTCACCGCGCTGGGCGGCTGCGAGCCCCAGCTGGAGGTGCACGTCAACTTCTCCCTGAACGCCGGACTCACCCCGCAGGAGATCGTCGAGGCGCTGCTGCACTCCGCCGGGTACTGCGGTTTCCCGAGGGCGCTCAACGCCACCATGGTCGCCAAGAAGGTCTTCGCCGAACGCGGGCTGCTGCCGGTCGAACCGCGGGCGTGAGCGGGCCCGCGGGGCGGGCGTAGGGTCGGGGCATGCAGACGCCGCCGCCCTCCGAGAGCCGCCGCCACGACCCCGCCGGACGGCACGAGGGCGGCTTCTGGCCGGTGACGGACGTGCTGGCCCATCTGGCCGGACGGTGGCGGGTCGAGCGGACCGTACGGGATCTGACCGGCGGGACCGAGGGGCGGTTCGAGGGCGGCACGGTGTTCCGGGCGCTGGACGGTGGCGGGCTGCTGCACGAGGAGTCGGGGACGTTCACCTGGCAGGGGGTGGCGCGGCCGGCCGAGCGGACGCTGCGGTTCCTGCCGGGGCCGCGGCCGGGCACGGCGGACGTCCGGTTCGCCGACGGACGGCCCTTCCACGACCTGGACCTGACCTCCGGGCGGTACGTCGCCGACCATCCGTGCGCGGCCGACCTCTACCGGGGCGAGTTCACCGTCCGGGACGCCGACCACTGGCGGACGGTGTGGCGGGTCGGCGGCCCGGCCAAGGACCTGGTCCTGACCACCGACTACGTCCGCGCGGACTGACGGCGGCCCGCCCCGCGAACCCTCAGCTCAGGGGCGCGCGGCCTGGGACGGCGAGAGGTCGAACCGCAGGTTCCAGCGGCCGCCGCGGCCCGTCACCGTCACCGTGGACAGCGGGCGCACGTCGATGTACCAGTACGTCGACGGCGGCGCCTTGAGGGCGTAGACGAGGGCGGCGCGAATCACCGACGGCTCGGCCACGGCGACGATGCGGCCGCCGTCGTCCACCGGGCGGGTGTCCAGCCAGCCGCCGACCCGGGAGATGAACGACAGCAGCGACTCCCCGCCGTGCGGAGTGGCCCGCGGGTCGGCGAGCCAGGCGTCCACCTGGTCCGGTTCCCTGGCCATCGCCTCGCCCAGCGTCAGGCCCCGCCAGCGGCCCATGTCGCAGTCGCGCAGGGCGAGCTGCACCAGCGGGGCGTAGCCCAGGCCCTCGCCGGTCGCGCGGCTGCGCGGCGTCGGCGAACAGTAACGCAGCTCGGCCGCCGCGAGCGGTAGCAGGTCGGCGGCGACGCGCTGCACCTCGTCCCAGCCCGCCTGGTCCAGGGGGCGGGCGTCCTCGAAGCGCTCGGCGAGCAGCGGTGCGCTGCGTGCGGACGCCACGAACGTGACCCGAAGTGACATGCGGCGATGGTGTGACGCTCAAGTGCGCAGGTCAAGGCCTCTTGATACGTGAATTGCGCGAGGAGGGGGAAACGTTACCCAATGGTCCGGAGGAGTCCGACAAGTCAACCTGAACGTCACTTCGGCGACTCGTAGGAGAACGCCATCCACTGGTCCGGGTGTTCGAGCGGGGCGAAACCGAGCTTCTCGTAGACCCCGTGGGCGTCGTGGGTGGCGAGCAGCACCCGGCGTACGCCGTACGGCCGCAGGTGCTCGCGGATCGCCCCGACCAGCGCCGTGCCGACGCCCTTGCCGCGTACCGACGGGTCGACGTACACGTCGGCGAGCCAGGCGAAGAGGGCCTGGTCGGTGACGACGCGCGCGTACGCCACCTGCTCCCCGCCGGCCTTCTCGTAGACGCCGAAGTTGAGGGAGCCCTCCATGGCCCGCCGGTGCTGCGCGGGCGGACGGCCGGTCGCCCAGTAGGCGTCGGTGGACAGCCAGCGGTGGACGCGTTCGACGTCCACCCGGGCGGTGTCCGCGGAGAACTCGTAGCCGTCGGGGAGGGCGGGTGTGTCGGTCATGCGGGGATCCTCGCCGGTCCCCCGCAGCCGCGTCGATCGGATTTCCGGGGCCGGGGCCGGCTGTTTCAGGTCCCGGCGCGCGGCATCTCGTCGCAGGCCGCCCGCAGCCGCCGTACGCCCTCCAGCAGCTCGCCCGTCCCGGCCACCGCCGCGAAGCTGAGGCGGACGTGGGCGGCCGGGGGTTCGGCGCTGAAGTAGGGGCGGCCGGGGGTGACGGCGACTCCGGCCCGCAGGGCCGCGGCGGTCAGGGTGCCGTCGTCGACGCCCTCGGGCAGGCGGAGCCAGAGGTGGTAGCCGCCGGAGGGGATGTGCGGGAGGGCCAGTTCGGGCAGGTGGTGGGCGAGGGCGCCGGTGAGGGTGGACCGGCGGATCCGCAGCGCTTCCGACAGGGCGCGCAGGTGGCGGGGCCAGGCCGGGGAGCCGACGAGTTCGAGCGCGGCCTCCTGGAGGGGGCGGGGGACGAAGAAGGTGTCGACGATCTGGATGGCGCGCAGCCGTTCCAGGACCGGGCCGCGGGCGGCGAGGGCGGCCACCCGGAAGCTCGGCGAGGTGGCCTTGGTCAGCGAACCGACGTGGACCACGACCCCGTCGGGGTCGTCGGCGGCGAGCGGCCGGGGCAGCGGGCCCGCGTCGGCGTGCACCAGCCGTCGTACGTAGTCGTCCTCGATCACGAAGGCGCCGGCCCGGCGGGCGATGGCCACCACCTCGGTGCGGCGGTCGGGGGCGAGGACGGCACCGGTCGGGTTCTGGAAGAGGGGCTGGCAGACGAAGACCCGGGCGCCGGTGGCGCGGAAGGCGTCGGCGAGCAGGTCGGGGCGCACCCCGTCCGGGTCGACCGGGACCGGGACCGGGCGCAGGCCGGCGGCGCGGGCGATGGCGAGCATGCCGGGGTAGGTGGGGGACTCGACGAGGACCGGGGCGCCGGGCGGGGCGAGCGCGCGCAGGGCGGTGGCGAGTGCGGACTGGCCTCCGTTCGCGATCAGCACCTCGGCGGCGGTGACCGCGCCGCCGATGTCGCGCGCGAACCATTCGCGCAGCTCGGGCAGCCCGTCCAGCGGCGGCCGCCCCCAGGCGCCGGGCCGCCGGCCGGCCCGCGCCAGCGCCGCCGCCATCGCGCGCTCGGGTTGCAGGGAGGCGTGCAGGTAGCCGCCGCTGAGTTCCAGGACGCCGGGCGGCGGGACGGCGAGGCAGACCGTGACCCCGGACGCGTCGACCGTGCGCGGGACGACGTCGAGGGCGCCGTCGGCGCTGAGCGCCACCTCCTGCCAGGAGGTGTCCCCGGCGGGCCCGGCCGCGGGCCGCGGCCGGGCCTTGAAGGCGCCGGCGCCGGGCCGGGTGACGACCAGTCCCTCCGCGACCAGCTGGGCCAGTGCCCG
The DNA here is from genome assembly GCF_044767465.1 of Streptomyces sp. NPDC101237. Taxonomy (NCBI): domain Bacteria; kingdom Bacillati; phylum Actinomycetota; class Actinomycetes; order Kitasatosporales; family Streptomycetaceae; genus Streptomyces; species Streptomyces sp. NPDC101237. The sequence goes on from NZ_JBIWNY010000031.1 coordinate 90,037, forward strand.
CGAGACCGTCACCGGGCTCACCCGGAACTGCTCGACGAGCGCCCGGCTCGACGGGAGCTTTCCTCCTGGAGAGTAGCGGTCGAGGTCGCTCCGCAACCGTTCCGCCAATTCACCCACACTGCTACACTCTTGCATGAGAGTACAGAGTAGCGCTACTGCATCGACCCCGATAGCGGTCGGCACTCCCCCGGGGGCCGCTCCCGTCTCCCACCGGGCCGGCACCCTGCAGGCCGCGCTCGGTGTCGTCGCCTTCTCCCTCACCTTCCCGGCCACCGCCTGGGGGCTGGAGGGGTTCGGGCCCTGGGCTCTGGTGGCGGTGCGCAGCGTCCTCGCGGCGGCCCTGGCGGGCGGCTGCCTGCTGTTCCTGCGGGTACGGCTGCCCGAGCGGCGGCACTGGGCGGGGCTGGCGGTCGTCGCGGCCGGCGTGGTGCTCGGCTTCCCGCTGCTCACCACCCTCGCCCTGGAGACCTCCACCACCGCGCACGCGGCCGTCGTGGTGGGCCTGCTGCCGCTGACCACCGCCGCGTTCTCTGCCCTGAGGACGGGCGTCCGCCCTTCCCGCACCTTCTGGGCCGCGGCCCTGGCCGGTGCGGCGGCCGTGCTGGCGTTCACCGTCGCCCAGAGCGGCGGCGCGCTCACGGCCGCCGACGGCTACCTCTTCGCGGCGCTCCTGGTGTGCGCGGCCGGATACACCGAGGGCGGCCGGCTGGCCCGGGTCATGCCGGGCTGGCAGGTGATCGGCTGGGCGCTGGTGTGCTGCCTGCCGCTGACCGTGCCGGCCGCGGTGGTCGCGCTGTCGTACGAGCCGGTCGTCTGGAACGCGCACGGAGTGGCCGGCGTGCTGTGGGTGGCGGTGGGTTCGCAGTTCCTCGGCCTGGTGGTCTGGTACCGGGGCATGGCGGCCGTGGGCGTCCCGAGGGCCAGCCAGTTGCAGTTGGCCCAGCCGCTGCTCACACTGGTGTGGTCGGTGCTGCTGCTGGGCGAGCACCTCACCGCGGCCGCTCCACTCACGGCCGCCGCCGTCCTCGTGTGCATCGCCGTCACCCAACGATCGCGATCGTGAGGAGGCCCTGGAAATGCGTGCATCCGAGGGCGACCAGCTCGTCCAGCACGGCAGGGTGGTCGGACAGCACGACCATGTCGCGGAGATCGTCCAGGTGCTGGGCCCCGGGGGCGACCCGCCCTACCGGGTCCGTTTCGAGGACGGCCACGAGGCCATCATGTCGCCCGGCCCCGACTGCCAGATCAGGCACCGCGAGACCCATCAGCAGACCTAGTCCCCAACGACGGGGTCGCCGGCCGCGCGCCGGTCAGCCCGGCGGGAGCGCCGGCTGCCGGTAGTGGTCGGCGACCACCCGGGACAGCGCGCCGATCGGATCGGCTGCCACGTCCCGGGCGGCGAAGTACACGTGCCCGCCGACCTGCGGGTACTGGGCGGCCAGCGTCAGGTGCCGGGACAGCTCGGCCGGGTTCTGCCAGGCCGAGGGTTCGCCCTTGCCGCCGGCCCGGTACAGCGCCTCGCCGATGTAGAGACGGGTTCTCGAACCCTTGGCCACGCCGGCCCACCAGTCCACGACCCTGGCGTAGTCGGCCGCCGCGTTGCCGATCTGCCAGTAGACCTGCGGGACGATGTAGTCGATCCAGTTCTTCTGCACCCACTTGCGGGTGTCCGCGTACAGGTCGTCGTACGTCTCGACGCCCGCCTCGGTGTCCGAGCCGCGCGAGTCGGTGGTGGCGTTGCGCCACACCGCGAACGGGCTGACCCCGAACAGGGTGCCGGGCCGGAGCCTGCGGACGCCGGCGGCGGTCTCCGTCACCAGCTTGTCGATGTTGTCCCGGCGCCAGGCCGCGCGCGAGGAGAAATCGCCGCCGTGGGCGTCGAAGGCGTCGTCGTCGTCGAAGGTCTGGCCGGCCACCGGGTACGGATAGAAGTAGTCGTCGAAGTGGACGCCGTCCACGGGGTACTTGGCGACCGCGTCCAGGATCGCCTCCACCACGAAGGCACGGACGGCCGGGATGCCCGGGTTGTAGTAGAGCTTGCCGCCGTACCGCACCACCCAGTCCGGGTGCTTGCGGGCCGGGTGCGAGGCGACCAGCTTGCCGGTGTCGGTGTCGGTGGCGATCCGGTAGGGGTTGAACCAGGCGTGCAGGTGCAGGCCGCGGGCGTGCGCCTCCTCGACGGCCGTGCCGAGCGGGTCCCAGCCGGGGTTCTTGCCCTGGGTGCCGGTGAGGTACGTGGACCAGGGCTCGTGGGCCGAGGGCCAGAACGCGTCCGCGGTCGGGCGCACCTGGAACATCACCGTGTTGAGCCGGTAGTCGACCGCCTTGTCCAGGAGGGCGGTCAGCTCCTTGCGCTGGGCGGAGGCCGACAGCCCGGTGCGCGAGGGCCAGTCCCGGTTGGAGACGGTCGCCAGCCACATGCCCCGCATCCCGGTGGCCGTGCGCCGGGGCCGGGCCGCCGCCGTCGCGCCCGGGACCGCGGACGCCAGCGTCGCCAGCGCCGCCGCCGTGAACGCCCTGCGAGACACCTGTGCCATCGTAAGACCCTCTTACTCTCCGGATCCGCCGGGTCACGGATCGCCTCCGCGCCACAGGATGCCCGCACCCGCACGATCGATCATCGATACTTACGGGTAACGTGCACGAACGGAGCAGGCACCGGATCAGGAGGACCTGCCGGCCGCCCGTAGATCAGCGAAAGGGACGATGTGACCGACATCGAGAAGGTCGGAGTCGTGGGCTGCGGCCAGATGGGAGCGGGCATCGCCGAGGTGTGCGCCCGCTCCGGCCTGGACGTGAGGGTCGCCGAGACCACCGGCGAGGCCCTGGAGATCGGCCGTACCCGGCTGTTCAACTCCCTGGCCAAGGCCGCCGAGCGCGGCAAGATCAGCGAGGAGGAGCGGGACGCCACGCTGGCGCGGCTCAGCTTCACCACGGACCTCGGCGAGTTCGCCGACCGCGACCTGGTGATCGAGGCCGTCGTGGAGAACGAGCAGGTGAAGACGGAGATCTTCCAGGTGCTCGACCAGGTGGTGACCCGTCCGGACGCGATCCTGGCCTCCAACACCTCCTCGATCCCGCTGGTGAAGCTCGCGGTCTCGACCTCCCGGCCCGACCACGTGATCGGCGTCCACTTCTTCAACCCGGCCCCGGTGCAGAAGCTGGTCGAGCTGATCCCGGCGCTCACCACCTCCGAGGGCACCATCAGCCGCGCCCAGGTCTTCGCCGAGAAGGTGCTCGGCAAGCACGCGATCCGCGCCCAGGACCGCTCCGGCTTCGTGGTCAACGCGCTGCTGGTGCCCTACCTGCTCTCGTCCATCCGGATGTTCGAGTCCGGCATCGCGAGCCGCGAGGACATCGACAACGGCATGGAGATGGGCTGCGCCCACCCGATGGGTCCGCTCAAGCTGTCCGACCTGATCGGCCTGGACACCATCGTCTCGATCGCCAACAGCATGTACGCCGAGTACAAGGAGCCGCTGTACGCCGCTCCCCCGCTGTTGCAGCGCATGGTCGAGGCGGGCCGGCTGGGGCGGAAGACCGGGTCGGGGTTCTACACGTACTAGGAAGTGCGGCGACGCCGTCAAGTGGCGCTGTTCGAGGGCGAATTCACCCGGAACAGCGCCAACGGCGGCGCTGCCGGCGAGTGGCTCTCGCGGCGCTCGCCAGGTCCTTATCCGCGCGTCCTCGCCCAGCCCACTTGGACTGCTCGGGGACACGGCCTTGTGAGCGGCATCGACCGCCACCAAACCTGCCCTGACCTTGAGGCTTTGTGTCTTTCGAAGCTGTCAGGGCCTTTCTCGCTTACTCAGCGGAAAATCCCTGGAAAGTCCCTGGTCGCAGCGGCCTGTCCAGCACTTGCGAGCCTCCACATGGGGGCGCGCCTCCGTGACTCGCTTTCGAACCCCGGCAAGCCCCTGGCGCGGCTGCTGAAGGCGCTGGAACGGGCTGGTGAACCGGCGTTGCCGCCGGTCGTACCGGTGTCGGCCGATCCTGCCGCAACGACGGACATCCGCGAGTGCCGGATGCTGTCGCCGGACGAAGTGGCGGAGCTGGTCGAGGCATACACCGGCATGGGGTCGAGATGAACGAGCTGTCTCGGCGATATGGCATACATCGGCGCACAGTGGACCGACACCTGGAACGTACAGGCTTCACGAAGCGGCCGATGGCCAAGATGACACCGGGGAGGGTAGGGCAAGCGAAGGAGCTTTATGCGCAGGGGCTGGGTACGAACGAGATTGGAAAGAGGATGGGCGCTAGCAGAAGCACAGTTTGGAAGGCGTTGAAGCGGGCGGAAGTGCGGATGCGACCGCCACTGGCTTGATACAGATACTTCCTCAGTAGGAGGAATAGCGCCCATTTCGCTGATCAATACTACCGTTCGGACTTTTCTACCAAGTCCCCCACGCCAAAGGCGCCGACAAGTAGCAGCTGATCCAGCAGGTCAAGTACCTGTCCACGGCTTTCCCCGGACGTGGACTGTGCATACGCCCGAACAAGCAACTCACCAACATGCCGCGCATCATGTGCTGCACGATTTTGGATGTTTCCGGAAGCGCTCCCTTGGAGCTGGATGAACCGGCGCGCGCACTGCAAAGCCAAGTCATCAACGCGGTCTGGGGCGTGCTCAAGAGTGATTAGCAGTTGCGGTAGAGCCTCCTCGAAGGAGGCAGACTCAATAAGTGCTTTAAAAGAGGCCTTCAGGGGACGTAGGCGCTTACCGCGCACAACCGATGCAAACTCGGCAATTGTCTTGCGAACCTCCTCTTCAGGATCATGAATAAGTTGCTCGAAGGCTCCCTGAGCGACAGAGGTATCGGTCGCACTGGACAGTCCGTGGGCACAGGCCCCGGCAGCTCCAATGCGGCTGGCTACGTCTTCGCCTGAAAGTACCGAATCCAACAGCTCCGCCAAACTCCACTGCATCGCAGCCAGGGCAGCCAATTGCCCACCGCACTGTCGCGTCTCGTAGGTTTCTGATTGAAGCATACGCTCAATCACCGGTCTTACTACGTCAGGGTCTTCAAAACCAATGTGAGCCATAAGCCGCACTACAGCATGGGTGGCAAGAAGTTCGTCGCCTGCGTTGATCAACTGACCGAAAGCCTGCAACGCTTCAGGACGAGCGTGCCGCATTGAAGCGTGGATCACATGTGCAACGCAAGAACGCACGGTGATGGCAGGATCCCCGGCCATTGTGTCGAGCACAGGAAGAACGAGTGCCGTTCGAGAACCACCCGCATCATAGATGAGGAGGTCACCCAAAATCTCTGCCGCACTTCCGCGTGAAGAATTAATCCCCGACGTGTACAGGTCCCGTCCCTGAGTGTGCTCTTGATTTTCAGTTCGGACAGTCAAGCTGCCGTCAACCGGATCAGCAGCACTGATCGCGCGGTCAACAATAAGCTGAACAATATCTTGAGGAACTGTCTTGAGATACTTTCGAATGGCAGATCCCAGCCACCGATTGTTTTCCTCGTTCCCGAGGGAAGCAATGTGTCGGACAGCTTCAAACACCGATGCAGGGTCAGCAAGGACTTCGGCATTACCTAGTCCCATAAGGATTGCATCACCGTAAGCAGGGTGCACGCTTTCATCAAATCGAAGAGCTAGCCGGGAGAACCTCTCAGGATCGCTCTTTGTTTGCTCCTGTAGGATATGTGACTGCTCGTAAGCGCCACCGGTGTGTGTCCGCCAGTCGGTCCTTTCTGAATTATGTTTTGCTATTGCGCCCAACCACTGTTCATCGTTCATGTGCTCAGCGGCAGCCTGATTGATGGGGGCGCCGATAGCTCCACCCATTATGCCCTGCGGCTCTGCTGGTTGATCTGTGTCAAACTTCCTGCGCAGTTCGCCGAGTCGACGGCGCCCCTGCTCAGATAGCCGATCTTCCTGCATCGCCGAAAGCAAGTTGAAAGGGTACCAGCCCGTCGGCTTGGACTCCCAGGGAAAACGAACTTCGAGAATCGCAGCTTCAAGCCTGGCAAAGGTCTCATCAGACATGAACTGACTCGCGTTCTGGATCAGTTCCCGCGTTTTCCACACAGCATTTGCCGCATAGTATCCACTGATGAATCGGTGAGTCCCTTGAAGCAGAAGTTCAGCCACCCACTCCGCGCAATTTCTGCCCGCCGCCCGCAATGCTTCGTAGAGGAGCCACTGCGCAGTGTCATGAGGATCAGACGCGAGGCTTTCGAGAACAGGACGAGCCGAATCAGCGTCCTTGTCAACCAATCCACGAAGCGCCGTAGCAGCCCCTGCTAGAAGTGCGTCTTCAAGCTCATGAACGTTAGTCCGTGGGTGCCTATGTGAGAAGTGCCGATCCCTACGAGGGCGATTATCATCATCCTCGGCGTAGGCCGTAACGGCCATCACTTGCAAAGTGTACGGGATAAGAAGCTCGCAGAACAGTTCAGGCGCTCCAGCTGCCGCGAGCTGTACTAGTTGGATTACGGAGTAATCTCGATCAAGGAGGGCCTCAACCTTTCCCTTGTCGTCTACGACCATTGCGTCAGGCCGATCGACAAGGTGAGCGGCCAGCAATTCAACCGCCCATTCTGGCTCATGCTTACCGAGGTCGTGAGCTGCTAGCCACAGCTCATCCGTCCTAGTCGAATATTGACCGCTCCTCACTGAATCGAGAACTAGCTCAAATAGCGAGCGACTACGGTAGAGGTCACAGATTCGGGTTACCCAAAGAAGCCACTGCGGATACTCTGGCGCAGCTTTGCGTGCCCCAAGGATCGCTGCTAGGCGATCTGGATCAGATTTCGCGGCGCCTACCATGATGTCAATGGCTCGACCTTGATAATCTTGGTCGGCCCCATCAAGCCACTCTTCGATTACCCCTTCAGCATCAAGACGCTCAAACCACCCTGCGGCTTGGAGCGAGCGCCACAAACGTTCCTCAAAAGCTGGACCCGTATCCTGCACGCTTGCCACCATTTCCCATTCACGGGCCGATGGTTTCGACAAGGATCCAATAATTTTGAGAGCGACATCCTTGATGTGAAACCGAATATCAGAACTTGTTAGTAGAGCCTCCGTCTCGACGGCAAAGCGATCTGGCTCAAGTTCTCGGAGATGGTTCATGATTTGCCGAACTTGTGCCCGTCGGAAGAGTTCTTGTTCTCCTCCCGACAAGAACGTTACAAGTGACTCACCGCGCTCGATCCAACCGCGAGCAAAGGCGTAGTCGAAGAACGCCTCATGGAAGAACGCAATTTGCTGACCATCACGAACCAGGACATGTTCCGAGACAAGAACGGCAGCGTCATCAGCCAGATCATCGACGTCAAGAGCAGTAATCGGGACAGAGAGTCTCTGTCTCGCACTGATAGCCTCAGCAACGGTCGAGATAACCTTGTTAAAGCGAACCGTGTCACGCCTCTGGCGGCAGTCGGTGAGCTTGCGCTGCCAGAAGGCATCAAAGAGATTCTTCGTGGTTTGAAACGCCATGGCGTCTTCGTTGCCGGCGATGCTCTTCAGCAGTACAAGATTCAGCGGAGAGCGCAGGAGCTTCTTTTGATGGTCAGTTAGGGCGTTCGCATCCAGCCCCATTGCACGAACCGACTCTGCGACTTGCTCGTCTGAAATTTCCCCAACTTCAACGTGCGCACAATTCTTGGCATCGACGAGCTCGCGGATCCGATAATCGTTATCTACATCAAATTTCCGGCAAGCAAGAATTACAGTCATTGCAGGAAACGCTGACGCTTCGCGCACCAAACTCGCAACGGCGTCAAAGTTCCTTGGCATTCCTCCTGAAGTCAGACTCACCGCGTCCAACTGGTCCACGATCAGGACACTAGGGCGCTCTCCAGCAACCGCAGCAAGCGCGGTGACAGGCGAAACACCGACGCCAATCCTTTCCCCCAGCTCAGTCGTAGAAGAGAAGGGCTCGAGGCGGTCAAGCCGGAAAGCTAGAAGCGGCACCGAATCCGCATCAAGGGATTCGTAGACCTGATGAAGTGTGGCACTCTTTCCGCCGCCGCCATGGCCCATCAACAGAAGGAGGTGATTCGACCCATTGACCAGCTCTACTAGCTGGGCGGTCTCAGGACGATCGATAGTGGGCTGAAGGAGCTCTCGCTCAATACTCGAAGCCCATCCCTTACAAACCGAGCCAACCTGTTCGGCAATCCCACTCGTGTTAAGCAGCCGAGCCCGACTCAGACCATAGGTACCCAAGCGAGACTCAATTGCCGGGGCATCAAGTGTGACGCCGAGAGCGTTCTGGACCAAGTCTCCCAAGCCAACTGCCGCGAGACTTCCGGCCGCACCTTCCAAGAGTAGCTCCGCCAGTGCTCCGTTCATATTTACAATGTCTTGCTCATCCGGCCAAGAGATCCAGAAGCCCCGCAAGATCTCCCAGACTTTCTCCGCAGATCCAAAGATGTCGGGAGAGGAAAGATCATCGAAGGTGTCCCTAAGCCCCTCTGTTAGCCAATGCTTAATGAAGTCCTCTTGACTCTCCGAACGTCTTGCGCGATCGGCAAGTTCTTGGAGGGAGTTGGCGGGCAACAGGGAGACAAAGTGGAACTGACGTCCATCTTCTACGTGCGAGCGAACATTCTCCCAAATCCCTTTGCTTTGAAGAGACTTGACCGTCCAGGTGTTAGCACTGCCGTTCTGTCGCTTTAGCTGATGAACCTGCACCGTATCGCCATGGAGATAAGTGAACTCGACGCCCTTACTCAGATCACCGACGCCCTCGACCGTTAGAGAATTGCCTGCACCAAGAAGCACGTAGAGAATGTGCCGAATCGTCCAAGCGCCTTCGTAGCGGTTACCAAATTTGTCCGCCTCACCTCCCGGCCGAGGACTCATGAGACCCTCCATTTCTGTTGCAAGTCTTGTTCAAGATCGATCATCTGCGACCAAGGAACCCTCGTCTCGGTCGCCACCTTCCTTTCCACCATTCTGCCACTTATAGTGACTTAATCGCCACGCTAGGTAGTAGCTCAGTCGGGCCGTTCGGTTGCAGCAAGCTCCGTCAGCACCGGGATAGCCTCGATCCTCTCCGCCGTGAGGTCGTTCAAGACGAGCCCGCGGAGCCGGCGACGCCTGGGGCACTGAATCACCTCGTCAGGCGTGATGATGAGATCGACGCTGAAGTCGTGCTCGGTCTCGGGGATCTCCTCGTCGACCACCTGGAGCTGGTGGACAGGAGCGACGATGACCGTCTCGTCCGTCACGAGGCCCGCCTCGATCAGGAGCGCTACCTCCAGGTCGGAGTACCCCGCGCCCTTGCCGATGCGTGCCCCGGAACGGTTGACGGCGACGCTGCCGCAGATCACGACGTCGATGGGCCGCATGTCTTCAACGCCGACCCGGCGAGCCGCCTGCGCGGCGCCCCTCTTCTCCGCGGCGTGCTCGACGGGTAGTTCAAGCGTCTCGGGATCCAGCAGGTAGAACGGCTGGGGGCTCGCCATCCTCGGCACGGCCATATAGAGGAGCTTGCCGTCCTGGAGCGCACGGACGCGGACGGGCAGTTGGGCCCAGTCAGGGTTCGCCTTGATCATTCGAGCGCGTTTCCAAACGTCCAACTCGGCCAGGCGGTCGGCGGTCGCCACTGCACCGTAGAACCCGGGGATCTTGCCGTACGAGCTTTCCGGCACAGCGCCCTCGCGTTCGAGCAGGCGCCACACCTGGTCTCGGACGGCTTCCTTGGCCTGGTCGATGTTGCTCACGCGCCCCTACCGATCCTGTCAGATCGCCGCAATGAGAGCCAGCAGGTGGTCGTTGACATCCTGCACCCCCGGCTCGTGCCGCCACTCGCGGAGTTCTCGACCAGCGGCGAATGCCAGGTTAAGACCGCCACCACCGCGTGTCAGCTCTACGGTGTCGATCGTCCGATGCATGGTCGCGGACGCCTCGTCGAGCTTGCGCTGGCGGATCAACGACCGGGTGCGGTTCCCGAGCGCGATGGCCTGGCTCTTCTGCTTCGCGCCCAGTGCTCCGACCGTCGTGCGCAGGACAGGCTCGGACCGCGCCGGCAGACCGAGGAACAGGTAGCACGGACCAGCAAGCCGGTTGAACTCGTTGATCGTGTAATACTCAGCGGCGACATCGTCCGCGTTGCCCCGGTCGAACTGTGCCTCGGCCTTTTCTAGCGCTTCCTCGCACTACTTCACGTTCCCCGACATGGAACATCCCTCGGCGACGTGCAGCAGGCTCGACCCGGTGAGGGGGCTGGCGTACTGTGCGACCTCGGCCGCCTGTCCCGCGAGCGTCGCGCCTTTGGCGAAATCCTTCTCGCCGTAGAGGGCGACGAAGCTCTTGCGCAGTGTCGCGTATGCCTCGGTGTACGGATCGCGTACCTATGGCGGCCACCTTTCGACCATGTTGCCTCGGAGGCCGAGTTAGCGCAGGTCGTCCGATGTTGTCGGGCAGCGTGGTCAGGTGATTGTGCTGCGCACGGGACTGGAGAGACGCCCGTTCCCACCCTCCGCTGACTCACTCACATCGTGGCCAGGGGCACCACGCCGGCGCTGCGCCTGTGCGGGCTGGTGGGCATCAAAATTCAGCCTGCATATGGCCGTCTCACCGCCGTCTTTGAAATCAACAACCTTGCGGCTTAAGGCTGTTCGATACAGTGGAGGATCCTTACGCACACGATCAGCCTCCAGGAGGATTGCGTGGAACCGTCGCTCGTCGATGCCATGATGCCGAGCCTGACGGCGGCCGTGGCCGCCTACGGAGCGAACGTCTTGGTGCGGGCCGAAGACATCGCAGCTGTGGAGACCGTACGCCCGGGGCAACGGCTGCTGGCGCGGCTGAGGAGGAACGAGGACGCTCGCCCCCGCATCGATGTTGCTGTTCAGGAGCTGGCAAGTGCCCTCGACGACGAGGACTTCCGCGGCGCACTGCGCGCACAAATCAAAAGTGCCCTCAAGGAAGACGTCGACTTGGCATCCGAGCTCGAGTCGCTCCTAGCCGGATCACGTGTGACCGCTCAGGCCATGGGGGCGCGTTCCGTCGCCGTCACGCGCAACGACGGAATCATCTCCACGGGCGACAACGCGACCATCCAGAGGTAGGTATGGACCAGGGCTTCGAGCGGTCCGTCTTCGTCGGGAAAAACACTGGGATCGTATCCACCGGCGACAATGCCTCCATCACTCAGATCACCCTTGCAGCGGGCGCACCGAAGCCGACCGAGGCGGTGCCTGCCCTCCTCGATGTGTTCGGTTTGCACAGCGGCGAAAGCCCAGTGTTCAGGGGGCGGATCAGCGAGCAGCAGCACTTGAAGGCGATTTTCGATGGACCACCCGGTTCCGTCGCCGTGATCACCGGATGTGGCGGCGTGGGAAAATCGTCGTTGGCCGCTCAGACGGCATCCAAATATCGGGGTCGCTACAACCCCGTTTGGAAATCTCAGCCGGAGACGCAGCCCAGATCGAGTTCGGCCTGTCCCGGCTGGCCTGTCGTATCGACCCCGGACTGGTCGATCATCCGAGCGAAGCGGCCGCAGAGTGGGCGCGGGGCCTTGACCCCGGATCTTGGACACCGGAGAAACTTGGATCTTGATGGTCCAGGAGAACGGAGTCCCCTGTGGGGATGAAGCATTACCCCGCCGAGTTCAAGGCGGACGCGGTCGCGTTGTGCCGGTCGAGGCCGGGAGCGACGATCAAGTCGGTCGCCGGTGATCTCGGGGTGAACACCGAGACGCTGAGGAATTGGATCCGGGCCGCTGATGGGCACCGAGCCGGCGCCCACCCCGCACCGTCGGCCGCCTCGCAGGCCGTCGGCGACGCGGTTCAGGCGGAGCTGGCCGCCGCCCGCAAGAGGATCCGTG
>NZ_JBIWNY010000032.1:0-79150 GCF_044767465.1 Streptomyces sp. NPDC101237
GGGTGGGGGTGGTGCCGGGGCTGGCGGGGTCGGTGCGGTTGTCGGACGCCTCGGGGGGGGGGGGGGGGGCCCCCCTCACACGCACGGGTGGTGCCGGTCACCGTGTCGTGACCGGCACCACCGGAAGGGCTTCGACCGCGGTTCCCCTAGCGGGGGTTGAAGACCACGCTCGCGAAGTGGACGCTGCCGGGCGCCGAGTGGCCGGAGGCGATGCGCAGCGCGGTGCCCTTGCACTTCTTCTTGCTGTAGACGACGAGCGCCTTCTTCGTGGAGTTCTGCGGACCGCGCGCCTCCTGTGCCATGTCCAGGCACTTGCGCTCCGGCGGGCTCTGGATGGCATACGCCTTGCCCTTGGGTCCCACCCAGACGAACGACCCGTCGGCGGCGGCGGCCGGACCGGCGGTGATGGCGGCGAGGGCGAGTCCGCCGAGAACGGCGGCGAGCGGACGGGTGAAGCGCATCGTGATGTCCTTCGTGAACGGTGAGAACGAGGAAAGAGGCAACGGCCTGAAATCGGCGGCGACTCGGTCGCCGACCAGGCCGGTGCTCCGTCGTCATCACACACCGTCACCGCGCCCCGACCGCCCGGCGACACGGGAAGGTCCCACGTCCGAGGGACGTCCACCGGCGTGTCGTGGTACAGGAGGTGACGACCCTCGGCGATTCCTCACCGCCGAAGGACGGACATAAGAGTAAATTCCCGACCGTTGCCTGAGAGAGGTGTCACCGGCGGACGGGGCAGGGGATGAGCACGGACGGCGGTGCCGCGACGACGACCGGGATCGCGCGGCTCCACGACTCGCCCGGACTCGCCGGGCCCGGCCGGCTCGCCCTCGTCACCAACCACACCGGAGTGCTGCCCGATCTGCGCCCGGCCGCGCCCGCACTGCTCGCGGCCGGCGCGCCCCTGGTCGCCCTCTTCGGACCCGAACACGGCCTGCACGGCACCGGCCAGGCCGGTGAGTCCGAGGCCGCCCGCGCGGACCCCGACACCGGCCTGCCGGTGTACGACACCTACCGGTGCGCGGGCGAACGCCTCGACAAGCAGCTGATCGACAGCGGCGCCGACGCCCTGGTGTACGACCTGCAGGACATCGGCGCCCGCTTCTACACTTACGTGTGGACCATGTTCGACCTGATGGTCTCGGCGGCCCGCACCGGCCGCCGGTTCGTGGTCGCCGACCGCCCGAACCCGCTCGGCGGACTCGTCGCCGAGGGCCCGCTCCTGGAGCCGGCCTGGGCCAGTTTCGTCGGACGCGCCCCGGTCCCGGTCCGGCACGGCCTCACCGCGGGCGAACTCGCCCGGCACCTGAACATCTCCGCCGTGGCGCAAGCCGCGGGCAGGCCGGTCGAGTTGACGGTGATCGAGGCCACCGGCTGGCGGCGGGCCATGACCGCCGAGGCCACCGGGCTGCCGTGGATCGCCCCCTCGCCGAACATCCCCACCCCCGCCACCGCCCTCGTCTACCCCGGCACCTGCCTGTTCGAGGGGACCAACCTCTCCGAGGGCCGGGGCACCACCCAGCCCTTCGAGATCGTCGGCGCCCCCTACCTCGACGGGCGGTTCGCGCCCGCCCTCGCCGGACTCGGCCTGCCCGGCGTGCGCTTCCGCGACCTGCGCTACGTGCCGGCCTTCCACAAACACGCCGGACGGCCGCTGCGGGGAGTCCAGTTGCACGTCACCGACCGCGAGGCGTTCGCCCCCGTGCGCACCGCCGTCGCGATGCTCGCCGTACTGCGCCGCCTGTACCCGGACGACTTCGCCTGGCACGCGGCCGACGGCGGGGCCGAAGGCACCGGCCACCGGTACTTCGTCGACCTGCTGTGGGGCTCCGACCGGCTGCGGCGCGCCGTCGACGCGGGCGAGGACCCGCTGCCGCTGTGCGCTCCGCCCGCCCCGCCCGGCCGGTGGGCCGGCGAGGACGTGCTGCTCTATCCCACGGACCTGGCGCCCAGCCCGGAAGGACGATCCCCCCGATGACCGACCTCCTCACGACCACGACCCAGGCCGGGATCCGCGACTTCCGCGCGGGCGACGGCCCGCGGGTGGTGGAGGCCTGGCGGCGCAGCGCGGACGCCGACCCCATCAGCCTCGACCGCTTCCGCACCCTGGTCCTGCTCGACCCCAATTTCGATCCCGCGGGACTACGGGTCGCCGTGGACGGCGACCACGTGGTCGGGGCCGCCTACGCGGTGCGCCGGCTGACCCCCCTGGCCGGGACCGACCTGGAACCGGAACAGGGCTGGATCCCCTTCTTCTTCGTCGCCCCCGAGGCCCGCGGACGCGGTCTCGGCCGACGGCTGCTCACCGAGGCCCTCGACTGGCTGCACGGCCACGGCCGTACCCGGGTGGACTTCTCGTCGTACACGCCGAACTACGTCGTCCCCGGCCTGGACGCCGAGGCCTACCCGGAGGCGGCCGGGCTCCTGGAGTCCCTGGGGTTCCGCACGCTGTACGAGGCGGCCGCGATGGACCGGGGCCTGGTCGGCTACCGCCGCCCCGACGACGTCACCCGCCGCCTGGAGTACCTGACCGGGCAGGGCCACCGGTTCGCCACCCCGGCCGACGACGACCTGGTGGACCTCCTCGCGCTCGCCGGACGCCACTTCGGGCCCGACTGGGCGTGCACCATCCGGGCGTGCCTGGCGGCGGGCACCCCGCTGGACCGGATCGTCGTCGCCCGTGACCCGGACGGCCGCATGGTCGGCTGGGCCATGCACGGCGCGTTCGACGGGGTGGACGAGCGGTTCGGTCCCATCGGCGTGCTGGAGGAGATGCGCGGCACCGGGCTCGGCGAGGTCCTCCTGCACCTGGTCCTGGAACGGATGCGGGCCCGGCGCGCGCACTCCGCGTGGTTCCTGTGGACCGGCGCCCGGTCCCCGGCCGGCCACCTCTACCGGAAGACCGGCTTCACCACCACCCGGGTCTTCCGCGTGCTGCGCCGGGAGGCGGCCGCCCGATGACAGCGCCCCGCCCCGGCAGCCGGCCGAGCCGCCGCCACCTCGCGCTCGCGCTGCCCGCGGCGCTGCTCGCCGCCGGCTGCGCCGCGCCCCGCCGGGGCACCGGAAAGCCCGGCGACCCCATCGTCCTCACCCTGCTCTCCCACTACGCGAGCGGTGAGCTGAAAGCGGCCCTGCAGCGCCCGGTCGACGAGTGGAACGCCACCCACGACCGGGTCAGGGTGGCGACCAAGGCCGTCGAGTTCACCGACCTGCTGACCACCTTCATGGTCCGTCAGGCCGCGGGGCAGGGCGCCGATCTCCTCCAGCCGTACTGCCTGTGGAACGGCCAGCTGGTCCGGGCCGGCGTGTTGCGGCCCGCGCCGGCCCGACACGCCGAGGAGATCAGGCACGGCTACGGCGCCGCGGCCGTCGGATCCTCGTCGGTGGCCGGCCGGGTCTACGGCTATCCCACCGAGACGCAGACGTACGCCCTGTACTACAACAAGCGGCTGCTGCGCGCGGCCGGCGTCGCCCGGCCGCCCGCCACCTGGCGCGAACTGGAGGAGACGGCCTACCGCACCGCCCGCCGGGACGGCTACGGCAACACCCTGGTCCAGGGGTTCGGGCTGTCGACCTACGACGACTCCACCACCGTCGGCCAGACCCTCGCGCTGCTCAACGCGGCCGGCGGACGGTTCGTCACCGCGGACGGCCGGAGCACCGCCATCGACTCGCCGGCCGGCCGGGCCGTGCTCGACCTCCAGCACCGGCTCGTCGCCAGGGGCGCGAGCGATCCCGGCGTCAACGTCTACAAGGCGTTCGCGTCCGGGCAGGTCGCCATGGTGATCAGCGCCGGCTGGTGGACGGCGAACCTCAAGTCCCTGATGGGCGGTGCCTACCGGGACGTCGGCGTGGCGCCCGTGCCACTGCCCGAGGCGGACGGCGAGCAGGCCACGCTCTCCACCGGGTTCATGCTCGGCGTCAACACCGCCAGCGAACACCCTGACGAGGCTTGGGAGTTCCTGCGCTGGCTGAACACCGAGAAGGTGCGCGGCGCCACCCGGATGAGCGCCCTGCAGGCGTCCGTCGGCTCCCTGACCGGCCGCGCCGACGACATGCGCACCCTGCTCGGCACCGGCGGCGACCCGAACCTGCGGCCGTTCCTGGACGCGCTCGGCTACGCCGTGCCCGAACCGAACGGACCGGGCGCCCAGCAGGCCAAGTCGCTGCTGCGCAGGAACATCGAGGCGCTGTGGACCGGCCGGCAGTCCGTGGACGAGGCCCTGCGCACCACCCGACGCCAGGTGGACCAGGAGGTGTCGCGCTCATGGTGAACGCCACCCTGACAGCGGAGGCTGCCGAACGGGCGGCTCCACACCCGTCCGCCGTCGGCGTCCGCGGCAGCGGCCGCGCCGGGCAACGGCACCGCCAGGCCGTCGTCGCCTACCTCTTCCTGGCCCCGACCCTGCTGTTCTACGCCGTCTTCCTCGCCCTGCCGCTGGGCTTCGCGCTGCTGCTGTCGCTGTCCCGCTGGGCGGGCTTCGACCTCGGCGACATCGAACCCGTCGGCACGGACAACTTCGCCCGCCTGTTCGCGGACGGGGCGACGTTCCTGACCCCGGTCCTCACCAACACGCTGCTGTTCGCCCTCGGTACCGTCGCCCTCGCCCTGGCCGGCTCCGTGCTCGTCGCCACCTGCATCGACAAGCTCCGGTTCCAGGGACTGTGGCGCACCCTGTACTTCCTGCCGATCGTCACGACCGTCGTGGCCGTCGGCAACGTCTGGAAGTACATGTACGAACCCGGCGGCCTCGTCAACGGCGTCCTCAACGCCGTCGGACTCGGCTCGGTGGCGTTCCTCCAGGACCCCGACACCGCGCTCCCCGCGGTCGTCGTCGTCCAGGCCTGGGCGTCGGTGGGCTCGGCGATCCTGGTGCTGACCGCCGGACTGAAGTCCGTTCCGCCGTCGTACTACGAGGCCGCCGCGCTCGACGGCGCCGGGCCCGTCACCGTCTTCTGGCGGATCACGCTGCCCCTGCTGAGGCCGTCCCTGCTGTTCGTGTGCATCACCCAGTTCCTCACCGGCCTCCAGTCGTTCGCGCTGATCACCGTCATGACCAGGGGCGGCCCTGGGGACGCGACCGACGTGGCCGCCCTGGAGATGTACCGGCAGGCCTTCTCCTACGGCGACTGGGGCACCGCGAGCGCCGCGGCCTTCGTGCTCTTCGCGGTCGTCCTCGCGGTCACGCTGGTCCAGTTGTGGCTCTTCCGGCGCAAGGGGGAGGACGCGTGACGCGCCGGCGGTTCCCCTGGCTGTCGTACCTGCTGGTCGTCACCGGCGCCGTCCTCACGGTGGTGCCGTTCCTCGACATGGTGATGACGTCCTTCAAGGGCGCCGACGAGGCCGGCAGGCTGCCCTACCGGTTCCTGCCCGACGCCTTCGACCTGTCCAACTACCGTGCCGCCGTGCACCAGCTGGACCTGCCGGTCCTCTTCCGCAACAGCGTCGTCGCCACCGCCGTGATCAGCGCCTCGGTGCTGGTCACCTCGTCGCTCGCCGGGTACGCGCTGGCCAAACTCCGCTTCCCCGGACGGGACTTCGTCTTCCGCCTGGTGCTCTCGACCATGATGTTCCCGCCGTTCCTGTTCCTCGTCCCGCACTTCCTGATCCTGGTGCACTGGCCGCTGGCGGGCGGCAACGACCTCCTCGGGCGCGGCGGCGCGGGGCTGACCGTCAGCATCGCGGCGCTCGCCATGCCGTTCCTCGTCAGCGGCTTCGGGATCTTCCTGATGCGCCAGTTCATGGTCTCCCTCCCGGACGAGGTGCTGGAGGCCGCGCGCATGGACGGCGCGGGGGAGTTCACCGTGTGGTGGCGGATCGTCGTCCCGCAGACCAGGCCGGTGCTCGTCACCCTGGGACTGCTGACGTTCGTCGACGCCTGGAACGAGTACATCTGGGCGCTGCTGGTGTCGACCGCCAACCCGGACGTGATGACGCTGCCCGTCGGCATCCAGCTCCTCCAGGACCACGTCGACCCCACCCGCACCACCCCGATCGTCATGGCAGGTCTGGTCCTGAGCACCCTGCCGGTCCTGGTGCTGTTCCTGCTGCTGCAGAAGCACTACGTCCGTGGTGCGATGCTCAGCGGCCTCAAGTGAACCGCCGATCCTACCCAGATCGTGGTGTCGATACGCTGTTTGTCGTAGCACAGCGGATTGCCCCTGGGGGGTTTGTTCTCTCACCGGTCGTGCGCTACGCCTGCACCATGCAACAGTTCTGGCACACCCCTTGTGGCGGGCGGCCTCAACTGCCCTGGCCAGGGACGTTCCTTGCGGACCCCGCCTAAAGGACACCCCAGCGTCAGCCCAACTTCTTCAAGTGACGCTTGACGTCAATTCCACGATCGGGTGACACTGATGTTGCTTTTGACGATCCTCGATACGTCAGTGCAAAAAATGGAGAGCTAATGTCATTGGAACAGCCCGCCCTCCCGTTATCACGAAGCGCCACCGAGGTTTCCCAGAACGAGTTACCCGCCGTTCTCGACGGGTTCGATCTCAGTGACCAGGACCGGTTCGGCGCCGGTTTCCCGCACGAGGTCTTCGCCCGGCTCCGCCGGGAGGCACCGATCCTGCTCCACCCGCCGGGCCGCACCCGCGACGGCGAGAACTTCTGGGTCCTGTCCCGGTACGCCGACGTGGTCGAGGCCGCGGCCCACCCGCTGCTGTCCTCCCAGGGCGGCGGCGACCGCGAGGGCGGTGGCACCCACCTCGACGACCTGCCCGCCGGCACCTACTCCGGCGCGATGCTGAACATGATGGACGACCCCCGGCACCGGTTGCTGCGCGACCTGGTCAGCCCCTCGGTCACCGGCCCGGTCCTGGAGGCACTCGCCCCGACCATCACCGAACGCGCCGAGGCGATCGTCGACGAGGTCGTCGAACGCGGCTCCTGCGACTTCCAGAACGACGTGGCCGGCCGCTACTCGGTCGAGGTCATGGCCGCGCTGATGGGCATACCTCGCGCGGACTGGCCGCAGTTCGTGGACTGGACCGAGGTCGTGATGGGCTACGAGGACCGCGAGTCCGGCGAGGCCTCCTCCCGCAGCCAGGCCTCCCTGCTGGCCATGTACCAGTACGGCGTCAAGCTGATCGCGGAGAAGCGCGCCGAACCGGCGCAGGACTTCCTGTCCGTGATCGCCGCCGGTGACCTCCCGGAGGGCCAGGGCGAACCGCCGCTGCGCGACTACGAGCGCGAGGTCTTCGTCAACCTGCTGACCCTGGCCGGCAGCGAACCCACCCGCAACGTGATCGCCGTCGGCCTGCACGCCCTGGCCGAACGGCCCGAACAGTGGCAGGCGCTGCGCGCCGACCGCGCGCTGCTGGACGGCGCGGTCGAGGAGATGATGCGCTGGTCCACGCCGACGCCGTACAACCGGCGCACCGCCACCGAGGACTTCATCTTCAACGGCGTGCAGTTCCGCCGCGGCGACAAGGTGACCCTGTGGTGGTCCTCGGCCAACCGTGACGAGACCGTCTTCGACGACGCCATGTCCTTCGACGTGCGCCGCAACCCCAACCCGCACGTCGCGTTCGGCATGGGGCCGCACAGCTGCCTCGCCGTCGACCTCGCCCGCATCGAACTGCGCACGCTGTTCGGCGCGCTGCTCGACCGGGTCGCCGAGATCCGGCTGACCGGTCCGGTGCCCTGGGCCAACAACAGCAAGCACACGGTGGCCCTCAGAGTCCCCGTGGAGTTCGTCCGCGCCTGAGCGGACCCGCGTCCCGCCGCGAACGGCGGACGCCCGTACCCCGGCCGCGCCCTGCCGCGGCCCAGGGGACGACGGTCACGACACAGTGACCGCGGCAGCCTGCGGCGGACCGGTGCCCGTCACCGGTCCGCGCCCCGCCCGCGATCCGATCGGCCCGGCACCGCCCGGCCCGGGTCCGCGGCATGCCGGCCGGACCAACACGCCGAGGGCACCCGTCGGCGGGTCCGGGGCTGCCCCGACCAGGAGGCCACCGAGGCCTGCCCGTGGCACAGCGCGACCCCGCACGTCCGGAACACCAGGTGCCGGACGGATCAGACGTGTCCTCCGCGCGAGGACGTGGAGGAGGAGTCCGGCGTGGGTAACCGAGTGGGCAACGCCGCCGACCAGGAACCGGTCGCGGTCGTCGGCCTGGCGTGCCGGCTGCCGGGGGCGGCGAACCCCGCCGCGTTCTGGCGGCTGCTGCGCGACGGACGCGACGCCCTGGCCGAACCCGGCCCGCGGCGCTGCCACCCGGACGGCCCGGCGATACCCCTGCTGCCCACCGGCGAACCGGTACGGGCCGGCTTCCTCGACCAGGTCGACTCCTTCGACGCCGCCTTCTTCGGCGTCTCCCCGGGCGAGGCCGCCGTCCTCGACCCGCAGCAGCGGCTGGTCCTCGAACTCGCCTGGGAGGCCTTCGAGGACGCCGGGATCGTCCCCGGCGACACCGGACGGCCGGGCGACACCGGACGGCAGGCCGGCACCGGCGTCTACGTCGGCGCCACCTACGACGACTACGCGACCCTGCGCGGCGCCCGGCTCAGCCCGCACTCGGCCACCGGACGCAACCGCGCGATGATCGCCAACCGGGTCTCCTACGCGCTGCGGCTGCGCGGGCCCAGCCTGGTCGTGGACGGCGCCCAGTCCTCCGCGCTGCTCGCCGTCCACCTGGCCTGCCAGGCGCTGGCGGCCGGGGAGTGCACGACGGCGCTGGCCGGCGGCGTCAACCTGAACATCACCCAGGACGGCTACGACCTCACCGAGGCGCTCGGCGCGATCTCACCGTCAGGGCGCTGCCACACCTTCGACGAGCGGGCCGACGGGTTCGTACGCGGCGAGGGCGGCGCCGTCCTCGTCCTCAAACCGCTGTCGGCGGCACTCGCCGACGGCGACACCGTGCACGCCGTGATCCGCGGCAGCGCCGTCAACAACGACGGCGGAGGCGACGCGCTGACCGCACCGCGCCGACAGGCCCAGGAGGACGTGCTCCGTCTGGCCTGCACGGCGGCCGGCATCGCGCCGGCCGACCTGGACTACGTCGAACTCCACGGCACTGGAACGCCGTTGGGCGACCCTGTGGAGGCCGCGGCCCTCGGCTCGGTGGCCGGGACCGGACGGCGCCCCGAGCGGCCGCTGCTGGTCGGCTCGGTGAAGACCAACATCGGGCACCTGGAGGGCGCGGCCGGTGTCGCCGGGCTGCTCAAGACGGTGCTGTGCCTCTCGCACCGGCAACTGGTGCCCGACGTCGACTTCCGCACCCCCAACCCGCGGATCCCGCTCACCGAACTCGGCCTGCGCGTGGTCACCGAGACCGGCCCGTGGCCTTCCACGAGCCGCCCGCTGCTCGCCGGGGTCAGCTCGTTCGGCATGGGCGGCGCCAACTGCCACGTGGTGCTCACCGAGCCGCCCGCCCCCGCCCCGGCACCGCCGCCCCCCGCGGCCACGCGCCAGGGCCCCGTCCTCCTGCCGCTGACCGCCCGCACCCCGGCGGCGCTCGCCGAACTGGCAGGGCTGGTGGGCGAGTCGACGGCGTCCCCGGCGGACCTCGCCTACTCGCTGGCCACCACCCGCAGCCCGCTGGAACGACGGGCGGTCCTGGTCGCCGAGTCCGCCGAGGAGATGCCCGCACTCCTGACGGCACTGGCCACGGACACGGCCAACGCCCGGGTGGTGCGCGGCACGGCCGTCGAGGGACGGACCGTGTTCCTCTTCGCCGGACAGGGCAACCAACGGCCCGGCATGGGAGGGGAGATCTACCGGAGCCACCCCGCGTACGCGGCCGCCGTTGACGCCGTCGCCGCGGAACTGCGCCCGCACCTCGCCCGGCCGCTGCTCGACGTGCTCCTCGCCGAGCCGGGCTCGGCGGACGCGGCCCTGCTCGACGAACCCGCCTACACCCAGCCCGCGTTGTTCGCCGTCCAGGTCGGGCTGTACCGGCTGATGGAGAGCTGGGGCATCACCCCGGACGCCGTGCTCGGCCACTCCTTCGGCGAACTCGCCGCCCTGCACGTCGCCGGAGCGATGTCGCTGCCCGACGCCTGCGCGCTGGTCGCCGCCCGCGGCCGGCTCATGCAGGACATCCCGCCCGGCGGGGCGATGATCCTCGTCGAGGCGTCCGAGGCGGAACTGCTGCCGGACGTCGAGGCGAGCGGCGGACGGGTGTCCATCGCCGCCCTCAACAGCCCCACCGCGACCGTGCTGTCCGGGGACGCGGACGCCACCGCGTCGATCGCCGGCCGCTGGTCCGCGCGGGGCCGGCGCACTCGCCGGATCCAGGTCACGATGGCCAGCCACTCCCCGCACGTCGACGGCATCCTCGACGGGATGCGCGCCGCCGCGGCACGGATCGCGTGGCGCACCCCGGACCTGCCGGTCATCTCCTCCCTCACCGGCGCCGCACTGGACGTCACCGGCCTGGACTGGCCGGAGTTCTGGGCCCGGCACACCCGCGGCACGGTACGGTTCGCCGACGCCGTCGCCACCGCCTGCGCGGACGGCGCCCGCACCTTCCTGGAGCTGGGCCCGGACGGGACCCTGAGCGCCATGGGCCCGGGCAGCGCACCCGAGGACGTCGCCTTCGTCTCCGCGATGGCCGGCGCCGAACGCCCCGACCTGCGGTCCCTGCTCACCGCGGTGGCCCGCGTGCACACCCGCGGCGTCCCCGTCGACTGGACCCGCTTCTACGACGGCTCGGGCGCCCGCCGGATCCCGCTGCCCACCTACCCCTTCCAGCGGCGGCGGCACTGGCTCACCGGAGTGACCGCGACCGGCGGCGCGACCCCCGCCGCACCCGCCGTCACCACCGCGCCGAAGACCGTCCAGGCGCCCCGGCCGGACTCGGAGCTCGCGGCACGGCCCGCGGCCGAACGGGAACAGGCGGTGCGGGACCTGGTGCGCGCCGAGGTGGCCGCGGCCCTGGAACTGGACTCCGCCGACGGGCTCGACATGCGGCGCCCCTTCAAGGACCTGGGCTTCGGCTCGCTGATGACGGTCGAGCTGGGGCAGCGCCTCGCCGAGGTGACCGGCGTACGACTGACCGCCACCGCCGTCCTCGACCACCCCAGCCCCGAACGCATCGCCGCGCACCTGACCGCTGAACTGGCCGCGGGGACGGCACCGGACGCCCCGACCGCGCAGCCGCCCGCCGAGCCCGCAGCCGACGCCGACCCGATCGCGATCGTCGGAATGGCCTGCCGGTTCCCCGGCGGCGTCGGCTCGCCCGAGGACCTGTGGGACCTGGTGACCGCGGGCACCGACGCGATCGGCGGCTTCCCCGCCGACCGCGGCTGGGACCTGGAAGGGCTCTTCGACGCCGACCCGGACCGGCCGGGCCGCAGCTACGCGCGCACCGGCGGATTCCTCTACGACGCAGCCGAGTTCGACGCGGACCTGTTCGGCATCTCGCCGCGCGAGGCGCTGGCCATGGACCCGCAGCAGCGGCTGCTCCTGGAGACCGCCTGGGAGTCCCTGGAGCGGGCCGGGATCGACCCGCTGTCCCTGCGGGGCAGCGCGACCGGCGTGTTCTCCGGGGTCATGGCACAGGACTACGGCCCCCGCATGCACGAGGGCGCCGACGGCCTCGACGGGTACGTGCTGACCGGCACCACCGCCAGCGTCGCTTCCGGCCGCGTCGCCTACAGCCTGGGACTGCGCGGGCCCGCGGTCACCGTGGACACCGCGTGCTCCTCCTCGCTGGTCGCCGTCCACCTGGCGGTGCAGGCGCTGCGCTCGGGGGAGTGCTCGCTGGCCCTGGCCGGCGGAGCGACGGTGATGCCGACGCCGGGCATCTTCGTGGAGTTCTCCCGCCAGCGCGGCCTCGCCCCGGACGGGAGGTGCAAGTCGTTCGCGGCCGCCGCCGACGGCACCGGCTGGGCCGAGGGAGCCGGCCAACTGGTCCTGGAACGGCTCTCCGACGCCCGCCGCAACGGCCACCGGGTGCTCGCGGTCCTGCGCGGCTCGGCGGTCAACCAGGACGGCGCCTCCAACGGCCTCACCGCCCCCAACGGCCCCGCACAGGAAGGGGTGATCCGCACCGCGCTGGCCAACGCCGGGCTGACCGGCACGGACGTGGACCTGGTGGAGGCGCACGGCACCGGCACCACCCTGGGCGACCCCGTCGAGGCCCACGCGCTGCTGGCCACCTACGGCCGCGACCGCGCCGGCGACCCGCTCTGGCTGGGCTCGCTGAAGTCCAACATCGGGCACACCCAGGCCGCCGCCGGCGTGGCCGGCGTGATCAAGGTCGTCCAGGCGCTGCGGCACCGAGTGCTGCCGCGCACCCTGCACGTGGACGAACCCTCGCCCTACGTCGACTGGGCCTCCGGCGAGGTGCGGCTGCTGACGCGGGAGCGGCCCTGGCCGGAGCACGGCAGGCCGCGCCGGGCGGGGGTGTCCTCCTTCGGCATCAGCGGCACCAACGCCCACGTCATCGTGGAACAGGCCCCCGACGCACCGCCCGCGGACCCCGCGCCCGCCCCGGACCCGGCGCCGCACGCCACGCCGGTGCCGGTCGTGGTGTCCGGGCAGACCGCGACCGCGCTGCGGGCACAGGCGGCCCGCCTGGCGGCCCACCTGGACGCCGAGCAGCACATCCCTGTCACGGACGTCGCACGCGCCGCCGCCACCACCCGGGCCGGACTGCCGCACCGCGCCGTGTACACCGCCACCGACCGCGCGGACCTGGTACACGGACTGCGCGCCCTCGCCGCCGACCAGGAGACGCCCGGCCTGGTGCGCGGGATGGCCGACGTCGACGGCCGCACGGTGTTCGTGTTCCCGGGTCAGGGTGCGCAGTGGGCGGGGATGGCGGTCGAACTGCTGGATTCGTCGCCGGTGTTCGCGGAGCGGATGGCCGAGTGTGCGGTGGCGTTGGGTGAGTTCGTGGAGTGGTCGTTGGCGGGTGTGTTGCGGGGTGAGGTGGGTCAGCCGGGGTTGGACCGGGTGGATGTGGTGCAGCCGGTGTCGTTCGCGGTGATGGTGTCGTTGGCGGCGTTGTGGCGGTCGTTCGGTGTGGAGCCGGACGCGGTGGTGGGGCATTCGCAGGGGGAGATCGCGGCCGCCTGCGTGGCGGGAGCCCTGTCCCTGCGCGACGCCGCGAAGGTGAGCGCCCTGCGCAGCGCCGCACTCGGCGCGCTGTCCGGCGCCGGCGGGATGATGTCGGTGGCCCTCCCGGCCGCCGACCTGGAACCACGCCTCGCGCGCTGGGCCGGGCGGCTCGCGGTCGCCGCCGTCAACGGCCCGTCCTCGGTGGTCCTGTCCGGAGAACCCGGCGCCCTCCGCGAACTGGAGGCCGAACTGACCGCCGAAGGCGCCCGCGCCCGGCTGGTCGCCGTCGACTACGCCTCGCACTCCGCGCACGTGGAACGCATCCGCACCGCACTCCTCGACAAGCTCGCCGGACTCCAACCCCGCGACGCCGACATCCCGTTCTACTCCACCGTGACCGGCGAACGGCTCGACACCACCGCCCTGGACGCCGAGTACTGGTACCGGAACCTGCGCCGGACCGTGCACTTCGAAGCGACCATCCGCGAACTGGACCGCACCGGGCACCGCGTGTTCATCGAGACCAGCCCGCACCCGATCCTCACCACGGCAGTCCAGGACACCGTGGAGGCGGCCGGCAGCACCGCCGTCGTCGTCGGCTCGCTCCGCCGCGACCAGGGCGGGCCGGCCAGGTTCCTCCAGTCGCTCGCCGAGGCACAGGTACGCGGGGTCCTCGTCGACTGGACCCCGGCCTTCGGCGCGGTCGGACCGCGCGCGGACCTGCCCACCTACGCCTTCCAGCGCCGACGCTACTGGCTGCCCACCCCGGCGGCCGGCACGGACCCCGCCGGACTCGGACTGGACGCCACCGACCACCCGCTGCTGGGCGCCGCCGCACCGGTGGCCTCCACCGGCGAACTGCTGCTCACCGGCGAGCTGTCCCGGCAACGGCAGCCGTGGCTGGCCGACCACACCGTCCTCGGCACCGCCGTCCTGCCCGGCACCGCGTTCGTCGAGATGGCCGTACGCGCCGGCGACGAGGCGGGCTGCCGGGAACTGGAGGAGCTGACCGTGCACGCGCCGCTCACACTGCCCGAGCGAGGCGGCGTACGCGTGCAGGTGGTGCTCGGCGCGCCCGGCGAGGACGGCGGCCGCGCCGTGGACGTGTACTCCCGGCCGGGCGACGCGGCCGCGTGGACGCACCACGCCGCCGGCCGGCTCGCGACGACGCAGACCGCCCCGCCGGCGACCGGCGACTGGCCACCGGCGGGCGCCACCCCCGTCGATCTCGCCGACCGCTACCCGGCACTGGCCCGGCTCGGCTACGGCTACGGACCCGTCTTCCAGGGCCTGCGCCGGCTGTGGCGGCACGGCGACGACCTGTTCGCCGAAGTCGCCCTGCCCGAACCGGCGTCGGCCGACGCGGCAGCCTACGGGCTGCACCCGGCCCTGCTGGACGCGGCCCTGCACCCGGCCGTCGGCACCGACGACGCGACCGGCGTGCGGCTGCCGTTCGCCTTCACCGGGGTCCGGCTGTACCGCTCCGGCGCCGCCACGGCACGGGTCCTGCTGCGCCCGGCGGGCGACGGGGCCGTGTCCCTTACCGTGACCGACGCCGAGAACCACCCCGTCGCGGTGGTCGACTCGCTGGCCTTCCGCCCGGTCGGCCCCGAGCAGCTCGCCGCCGTCCGCCGCGATCACCTGTACCGCACCGAGTGGGTCCCGCAGGCGTCCCCCGAACAGGCCGGGACCTGGGCGTGGCTGCCGGACCTGCAGCCGGACGCGCCGGTGCCCGCGGCCGTCGGTGTCCGCGTGACCGGCGTGGGCGACGCGCTGGCCGTGGCGCAACGCTGGCTCGCCGAGGAGCGGTTCGCCGGGGCGAAGCTGGTGCTGCTCACCCGCGGCGCGGTCGCCACCGGCCCGGACGAGCCCGCCGATCCCGAGGCGGCGGCGGTGTGGGGCCTGGTGCGCAGCGCGCAGACCGAGAACCCGGACCGCTTCGTCCTGGCCGACACCGACGGCGGGCCCGCCTCTGAGGCACTGCTGTCCCGGCTGCCGGCAACCGGCGAGGACCAGATCGCCCTGCGCGACGGACGGTTGCGCGTACCCCGGCTGACGCGGGTCACGGAGACGGCCGGTGCCGCCCCCTGGACCGCCGACGACGTCGTACTCGTCACCGGCGCGAGCGGCACCCTCGGCGCGCTGGTCGCGCGCCACCTCGTGGCACGGCACGGCGTGCGGACCCTGGTACTCGCCTCACGACGCGGCGCCGACGCCCCGGGCATGACCGAACTGGGCGCCGAACTGGAGGAGTCGGGCGCCGACGTGACGACGGTGGCGTGCGACGTGGCCGACCGGGACGCGGTGGCCGCGCTGCTGGCCGCGCATCCGGTGACGGCCGTGGTGCACGCCGCCGGAGTCCTCGACGACGGAGTCCTGGCCGCCCTCACCCCCGAGCGGGTGCGCGAGGTGTCCCGGGCGAAGGCGGACGGCGCACGCCACCTGGCCGAACTGACCGGACCTGAACTCAGGACGTTCGTGCTGTTCTCGTCGGTGGCCGGGACGCTCGGCAACGCCGGGCAGGCCGCCTACGCGGCGGCCAACGCCGCATTGGACGGGCTGGCCGCGCAGCGCGGGGCCGCCGGACGTCCGGCGACCTCGGTGGCCTGGGGACTGTGGGCCGAGGGCAGTGGCATGACCGGGGGCATGGCCGACACGGACCGCGCCCGGCTGGCCCGCGCAGGTGTCCTCCCCCTGGACACCGCCACCGCCCTCGACCTGCTGGACACGGCCGTCGCGCTGGACGACCCGGCCCTGGTCGCCGCCCGCCTCGACCCGGCGGCGATGCGCGAACGGGCGGCCGAGGGCACGCTGTCGCCGGTCCTGCGCGCCCTGGTGCCGGTGGCGCGCCGCGCCGCCGCCGCGGAGGGCAGCACGGACGACGCAGGCGCGCTGCGGCGCCGACTGACCGAGGGCGAGCCGCTCCGGGTCCTCCAGGACCTGGTGCTCACCCAGGCGGCGCTGGTCCTCGGCCACGCCGACCCCGCCGGGCTGTCACCGGACCGGCCCTTCAAGGATTTCGGCTTCGACTCGCTGACCGCGGTGGAACTGCGGAACCGGCTGGGCCGGGCGACCGGGACACGACTGCCCGCGACCGTGGTCTTCGACCATCCCACTCCCGCCGCACTCGCCGCACACCTGCGCGGCGCATTCCTCGCGGACACCGAGACCGCGGGCGTCCCGGCCGCCGCCACCCCGGTGCCGGCCGCGGACGAGCCGATCGCCATCGTCGGCATGGCCTGCCGCTTCCCCGGCGGGGTCACCTCCCCCGAGGACCTGTGGAACCTGGTCGCCGAAGGCACCGACGCCGTGGGCGGGTTCCCCACCGACCGAGGCTGGGACCTCACCGGCCTGTACGACCCCGACCCGGACCACCCGGGCACCAGCTACACCCGGCACGGCGGCTTCCTCCACGAAGCCGGCCGCTTCGACGCGGGCCTGTTCGGGATCTCGCCGCGCGAGGCGCTGGCCATGGACCCGCAGCAGCGGCTGCTCCTGGAGACCGCCTGGGAGGCGCTGGAACGCGCCGGGATCGACCCGTCCTCGGTACGCGGCAGCCAGACCGGCGTCTTCACCGGCGTGATGTACCACGACTACGCCAGCACGCTGCGCGAACTGCCCGACGGCGTCGAGGGGCACCTGCTCACCGGCACCGCCGGCAGCGTGGCCTCCGGCCGGGTCGCCTACACGCTCGGCCTCCAGGGGCCCGCCGTCACCGTCGACACCGCGTGCTCCTCCTCCCTGGTGGCGATGCACCTCGCCGCCCAGGCGCTGCGCTCGGGCGAATGCTCGCTGGCCCTGGCCGGCGGAGTCACCGTGATGGCCGAACCGACCACGTTCACCGCGTTCTCCCGGCAGCGCGGCCTCGCCGCCGACGGCCGCTGCAAGCCCTACGCCGGTGCCGCCGACGGCACCGGCTGGTCCGAGGGCGTCGGCCTGCTGCTGCTCGAACCGCTCTCCGCCGCCCGCCGCAACGGGCACCCGGTGCTCGCCGTGCTGCGCGGCTCGGCCGTCAACCAGGACGGCGCGTCCAACGGCCTCACCGCCCCCAACGGCCCCTCGCAGGAACGGGTGATCCGCACCGCGCTCGCCGCCGCCGGCGTCGCCGCCCAGGACGTCGACGCCGTCGAGGGCCACGGCACCGGGACGCCACTGGGCGACCCGATCGAGGCGCAGGCCCTGCTGGCCACCTACGGCCGGGAGCGCGACGGCGATCCGCTGTGGCTCGGGTCCGTCAAGTCCAACATCGGGCACGCGCAGGCCGCGGCCGGAGTGGCCGGCGTCATCAAGATGGTGCAGGCCATCCGGCACGGCGTGCTGCCCCGCACCCTGCACGTCGACGAACCCTCCCCCCACGTGGACTGGGCCTCCGGCGAGGTACGGCTGCTGACGGAATCCCGCCCGTGGCCGGAGCACGGCCGTCCCCGCCGGGCCGGGGTGTCCTCGTTCGGCATCAGCGGCACCAACGCCCACGTCGTCATCGAACAGGCGGAACCGGAGACGTCCGCCGCCACGCGACCGGCGCCCGGCCGGGCGGTCCGGTCGGGAGAGGCCGGGACCGGCACGTCGGCCGCTGTCGGGCGGGACGCCTCAGCCGGTGCCGGGCCGGACGTGCGGGGCGAGGCCGGGCCGGACACGTCGGCCGCTGTCGGGCGGGACGCCTCAGCCGGGCCGGACGCCGAGCCGTGGCTCGTGCCGGTCGCCGTGTCCGGGCAGAGCGAGGAGGCCCTGCGCGCGCAGGCCGCACGGCTCGCGGCACACCTCGACGCCGGCCCCGGCGACCGGGTACGGGACATCGGCTGGTCCAGTGTGGCCGGCCGGGCCGCGCTGGAGCACCGCGCGGTCGTCCTGGCCGCCGATCCGGCCGCACTGCGCGAACGGCTCGGCGCGCTGGCCGACGGCCGGGACGCCCCCGGCGTGGTGCGCGGCACCGCCGCCGACGCGGCACGGCGAGTGGCGTTCGTGTTCCCCGGGCAGGGCGCGCAGTGGGCCGGGATGGCACTGGAACTGCTCGACTCCGCACCGGTGTTCGCCGCCCGGCTGGCCGAGTGCGCCGCCGCGATCGAGGCGTACGTCGACTGGGCGCTGCTGGACGTGCTGCGCGGCCTGCCGGACGCGCCGCCCCTGGAACGGGTGGACGTGGTGCAGCCGGTGACCTTCGCGGTCAACGTGTCGCTGGCCGCGCTGTGGCGCTCGTACGGGGTGGAACCGGAGGCGGTGATCGGTCACTCGCAGGGCGAGATCGCCGCCGCCTGCGTGGCCGGGGCCCTGTCGTTGCAGGACGCCGCCGCGGTGGTCTGCCTGCGCAGCCGCGCGCTGACCGCCCTGTCCGGCAAGGGCGGCATGATGTCGGTGGCGCTGCCCGCCGACGAGGTGCGGTCCCTGTTCGCCGACGACCGCCTCGGCGTGGCCGCGGTCAACAGCCCCACCTCCACCGTCGTGTCCGGCGACCCGGACGCCCTGGAGGAGCTGCGAGCCGCCTGCGAGGAACGCGGGGTACGGGCCCGTCGTATCGCCGTGGACTACGCCTCGCACTCCACCCACGTCACCGCCGTCAAGGACGGTCTGGCCGGACTGCTGGCCGGGATCACCCCGCGGGCGGCGCGCACGGAGCTGTACTCCACGGTCACCGGGCAGCGCCTGGACACCCGCGACCTCACCGGCGCGTACTGGTACACCAACCTGCGCAGCACCGTCCGGTTCGCGGACGCGGTCCGCAGCGCGCTGGACGCCGGGATCGGCACCTTCATCGAGATCAGCCCGCATCCGGTGGTCGCGCCCGGCGTGCAGGAGACGGTGGACGCCGCCGGCGCGCGGGCCGCCGTGCTCGCCACCCTGAGGCGCGACGACGGCGGCTGGCCGCGCTTCGCGCAGTCGCTGGCCGAGGCGCAGGTGCGCGGAGCCGGAGTGCGGCTCACCGAGGCGTTCAAGGGCACCGGCGCCCGCCGCGTGGACCTGCCCACCTACGCCTTCCAGCACCGCTGGTACTGGCTGGCCGAACAGACCGGACCCCGGTCCGACACCTGGCGCTACCGCGTCGAATGGCGCCCCGCGGGCCCGCCGGAGTCCACCGGGACGGACGGCGAGTGGCTGGCGCTGGTGCCCGCCTCGGGCGCGGACCCGGACTGGTTGAAGACGCTCACCGGCGGCCTGCCGGTGCGCACCCTCGCCGTGGACACCGAGCACGCAGACCGCGGCGACCTCACCGACCGGCTGCGCCGCGCGCTGGCCGAACAGCCACCGCGCGGTGTGCTCTCCCTGCTGGCCGCCGATCGCCGCCCGCGTCCCGACCACCCGGTGGTGCCCGCCGGAGCGGCCGCCACCCTGGCACTGATCCAGGCGCTCGGCGATCTGGAAGCGACCGTCCCCCTGTGGCTGGTGACGTCCGGCGCGGTGAGCACCGGCGCCGACGACCCGCCGCGCGAGCCGGGCGCGGCGCAGGTGTGGGGGCTGGGCCGGGTGGCGATGCTGGAACACCCGGCGTTCTGGGGCGGCCTCCTCGACCTGCCCGCCGACCTCGACGACACCGCGCTGGAACAGGTGCGCACGGTGCTGGCGGGCGGCCGGGGCGAGGAGGACCAGCTCGCGGTGCGCGGATCCGGCACGCTGCTACGACGGCTGGTGCGCGCCCCGCTCGGCGGTGGCGCGGCCGGCGACTGGCGGGCCCGGGACACCGCGCTCGTCACCGGCGGCACCGGCGCGCTCGGCCCCGAGGTCGCCCGCTGGCTCGCCGCGCAGGGCGTCCGGCACGTGGTGCTGGCCAGCCGCAGCGGCCCCGACGCCGACGGGATCACCGAACTGACCGAAGAACTCGCCGGATTGGGCGTACGGCTGACCGCGCTCGCCTGCGACATCGGCGACCGGGCCGCCGTCGCCGCCCTGCTGACCGGGCTGCGCGAGCAGGGCGAGGTGGTCCGCACGGTCGTGCACGCCGCCGCGCTGATGCGGCTCGCGGCCCTGCCCGACACCGACCTCGACGAGTACGCCGACGTCCTCACCGCCAAGGTCCAGGGCGCCCGCCACCTGATCGAACTCCTCGACCCGGCCCCACTGGACGCCCTCGTCCTCTACTCCTCCATCGCCGGAGTGTGGGGCAGCGGCGACCACGGCGCCTACGCCGCCGCCAACGCCGAACTCGACGCACTCGCCGAACAAGCCCGCGCCGCCGGCCTGCCGGTCACCTCGGTGGCCTGGGGCGTCTGGGACGGCGCCCGCTTCCCCGACGGCGTCGACGCCGACCAACTACGACGCCAGGGACTGCCGTTGATCGCACCCGGGCCCGCCCTCGACGCCCTGCGCACCGTCCTGGAACGCGCCGAGAGCGGACTGTCCGTCGCCGACGTCGACTGGGCCAGGTTCATGCCGCTGTTCGCCTCGGCCCGCAGCAGGCCCCTGTTCACCGACATCCCCGAGGCCCGGCGCGCGCTCGACACCCGGTCCGAACCGCAGTCGGCACCGACCGGCTCCCCGTGGGCGCAACGCCTTGCCGGACTCTCGGATACCGAACGCCGCAGCACCCTGCTCCGGCTGGTCCGCGAACAGGCGGCCGTCGTCCTGGGCCACTCCGGCCCGGCGGCGATCGGCCCCGACCACGCCTTCCGCGACCTGGGCTACGACTCCCTGACCGGGATCGAACTCCGCAACCGGCTCGGCGAGGCCACGGGCCTGACACTGCCGGCCACCCTCGTCTTCGACCGGCCCACCCCGGCTGCGGTCGCCGACTACCTCCGCACCCGCCTCGCACCCCCCGAACCACCCGTCCTCACCGAACTGGACCGGCTCGCCGAGCGGCTGTCCCGGAAGGACGCCCACGACGACCGCGACGCCATCGAACGGCGACTGCGGGCCCTGCTCGCCCTGTTCAGCAGCGACGAAGAGGACTTCGACCCGATGTCGAACGAGGAGATGTACGACCTCATCGACCGCGAACTCGGCGCGAACTGAAAGGGGTTGCACATGTCCGAAGAAGAGAAGCTGCGCGGCTACCTCAACCGCGTCATGGTCGACCTCCGCAAGGCGAACCGCCGTCTGCAGGACGTCGAACAGGCCCGCACCGAACCCGTCGCGATCATCGGCATGGCCTGCCGCTACCCCGGCGGAGTCCGCTCCCCGGAAGACCTGTGGCGCGTTCTCACCGAAGGCCTGGACGTCACCGGCGACCTGCCCACCGACCGCGGCTGGGACACCGACGGCCTCTACGACCCCGACCCGGAGCGCTCAGGCCACAGCTACGTACGACGCGGCGGCTTCCTCGACGACCCCGGCGCGTTCGACGCGGCCTTCTTCGGCATCTCGCCCCGCGAGGCCCTGGCCATGGACCCGCAGCAACGGCTCCTCCTGGAAACCTCCTGGGAGGCACTGGAACGCGCCGGCATCGACCCCACCACCCTGCGCGGCACCCGCACCGGAGTCTTCGTCGGCCAGAACTACCAGGAATACGGAACCGGCCTGGCCCACGCCCCGGCCGGCGTCGAAGGACACCTGGTCACCGGAGTCGTCCCCAGCGTGCTGTCCGGCCGTATCTCCTACACCCTCGGCATCGAGGGCCCGGCCGTCACCCTGGACACCGCCTGCTCGACCTCCCTGGTCACCCTGCACCTGGCCCTGCAGTCCCTGCGCAACGGAGAGTCCACGCTCGCCCTGTCGGGAGGCGTGACCGTCCTGGCCGGACCCGGACCGCTCGTCGAGTTCAGCCGCCAGCGAGTCCTTGCCCCCGACGGCCGCTGCAAGGCGTTCTCGGCCGACGCCAACGGCATGGGCATGGCCGAGGGCGTCGGCATGCTGGTGCTGGAGCGACTGTCCGACGCGCGCGCCAACGGCCACCAGGTACTGGCGGTGCTGCGCGGCTCGGCGGTGAACCAGGACGGCGCCTCCAACGGCCTCACCGCCCCCAACGGCCCCTCCCAGCAACGCGTCATCCGCGCCGCCCTGAACGCGGCCGGCCTGACCCCCGCCGACGTCGACGTGGTGGAGGCGCACGGCACCGGCACCTCCCTGGGCGACCCCATCGAGGCACAGGCCCTGCTCGCCACCTACGGCACCGACCGCGAACGCCCCCTGCTCCTCGGCACGGTCAAGTCCAACATCGGACACACCCTCGCGGCCGCCGGAGTGGCCGGAGTGATCAAGTCCGTGCTGGCCCTGCGCCACGAGACCGTGCCGAAGACCCTGCACGCGGACACCCCGTCCCACCACATCGACTGGTCCACCGGCACCCTCTCCCTGGCCACCGAGGCGATCCCCTGGCCACGCGGTGAACGACCGCGCCGCGCCGCGGTCTCCTCGTTCGGCATCAGCGGCACCAACGCCCACGTCATCCTGGAAGAGGCACCCGACCCGGAAGAGGCCGAGCCGACGCCGGCCCCACGGCCGACGCCCGCGATCCCGCTGCCCGTGGTGCTCTCCGCCCGTGGCACGACCGGCCTCGCCGACCAGGCGAGGCGACTCCACGACTTGGTCGCCGCAGACCCCGAACTGACCGTCACCCGCATCGCCCTCGCCACCGCCACCACCCGGGCCGCACTGGAACACCGCGGTGCCGTGGTGGCCGAGGACCGCGAGGAACTGCTGACGGGCCTGACGGCGCTGGCGGACGGTGACCCAGGAGGCATCAACGCGATCGCCGATCGGGGTGGGTTGACGGGGTTCCTGTTCTCGGGTCAGGGGTCGCAGTGGTCGGGGATGGGGCGGGAGCTGGCCGGTCGTTATCCGGTGTTCGCGGAGGCTTTTGACGACATTTGCGGGCGGTTGGAGTCGGTGTTGGGGCGGCCGGTTCGGGGGGTGGTTCTGGATGGTGGTGAGCGGTTGGACGAGACGTTGTTCGCGCAGTGTGGTCTGTTCGCTTTCGAGGTCGCGTTGTTCCGGCTGCTGGAGTCGTTCGGTGTGGTGCCGGACTTCGTGGTGGGGCATTCGGTGGGTGAGGTGGCGGCTGCTCATGTGGCCGGGGTGTTGTCGCTGGATGATGCGGTCGCTTTGGTGTGTGCGCGTGCGGGGTTGATGCAGGAGTTGCCGTCGGGTGGGGCGATGCTGGCGGTGAATGCCGCGGAGGCGGAAGTCGCTGATGTCCTCCCCGATGATGTGGATATCGCGGCCGTCAATGGGGTGCGTTCGGTGGTGGTGTCCGGCGCGGAGTCCGCGGTCGAGGCGGTCGCGGAGGTGGCGGGGGAGCGAGGCTGGCGGAACACGCGTTTGCGGGTCAGTCATGCCTTCCATTCGGCATTGATGGAGCCGGTGGTGGAGCGGTTCCGGGAAGCCGTCGCGGGAGTTTCCTTCGCTGCTGCGAGGATTCCGTTCGTGTCCACGGTGGATGTCGAGGCCGCTCCGGCCGACGCCGACTACTGGGTGCGGAATGTGCGGGAGACCGTGCGGTTCGCTGATGCGGTCGCTCGTCTGTACGGCGAGGGTGTGACGCGGTTCGTGGAAGTCGGTCCGGATGCGGCGCTCAGTGCCGTGGGCCCGGACTGTCTGCCGCAGGACGCCATCGCTGCGTTCGTTTCGTTGTTGCGTCGTGGGCAGTCTGAAGTGCGTTCGCTGGCTGCGGGGTTGGCGCGGTTCCATGTGCACGGTGGTGGCGTCGACTGGGCCGCGTATCTGCCGCCGGCCGCTCGGGTCGATCTGCCGACGTACGCCTTCCAGCACCGTCACTACTGGCTGGACAGCGCTGAATCGGCCGACCCGGCCGCGCTCGGCGCGTTGCCCGCAGGGCATCCGCTGCTCGGCGCGCTGGTCGCCCTGCCCGGTGCCGTCGACACCGTCCTGACCGGACGGTTGAGCCTGCGGACCCAGCCGTGGCTCGCCGACCATCAGGTCACCGACACCGTGCTGCTGCCCGGCACGGCGTTCGTCGAACTCGCGCGGCACGCGGCCGACCTGCTCGGAGGCGACCAGCTGGACGAGCTGACGCTGGAGGTACCGCTCGTCCTGCCCGCCGAGGGCGGTCTCGCCCTGCGGGTCGTGGTCGCGGAACCCGATGCCACCGGCAGCCGCGCGGTCGAGGTGTACTCACGGCCGGAGGGTTCCTCGGGAGCCTGGACCCGACATGCCGGCGGTGTGCTGTCCGAGAGCGTCGACGACGGCCCCGGCGCGGATCTCGTACGGTGGCCCCCGGCCGACGCCGAGCCGATCGACCTGGACGGGTTCTATCCGCGGCTGGCGGACACCGGCCTCGGTTACGGACCGGCGTTCCAGGGGCTGCGGGCGGCCTGGCGGCGCGCCGACGAGATCTACGCCGAGGTGGCCCTGCCCGACCAGCAGCGCGGCCAGGCACAGGAGTTCGGCCTGCATCCCGCGCTCCTCGACGCTGCCCTGCACGCGCTCGCCCTGCGAGGCGACCAGGGTCTGCGGCTGCCCTTCGCCTTCCGCGGGGTCCGCTGGTACGACACGGGAGCGACGGCACTGCGGGTGCGGCTCACCGTCGTAGACGACGACGCGGTCCGGCTGGACCTGGCCGACGGCAGCGGCGCCCCGGTCGGCACCGTCGAGCGCGTGGTGCTGCGGGCCCTCACCTCTGATCTGAGCGCGCCCGCACGGCTGGACTCGGTCTACCGGCTGGACTGGACGCCCGCCCGCGTCGGGCGCTCCCGCGCCGCGGGCGCCGACGTACTGTTCCGCGTCGGGGACACATCCGTGGCCGAGCGCACCGCCGCCGTACTGGAACGAATACGTGAGCGGCTGGCCGAGGAGTCCGCGCCCGGCGCCCGGCTGGTCCTGGTCACCCATGGCGCGGTCGCGGTCACCGCCGACGAGGTGCCCGATCCGGCCGGAGCGGCCGTGTGGGGGCTGGTGCGCTCGGCGCAGGTCGAGTGGCCGGGCCGGTTCGTGCTGCTGGACACGACGGACCCCGCCGTGACGGACACGGACCTGACCACCGCGCTGGCCACCGACGAACCTCAACTGGCCCTGCGCGCGGACCGGGTGCTGGTGCCGCGACTGACCCCGGTGACGGAGACGGTCGAGGACGCACCCTGGTCCGTCGACGACGTAGTGCTGGTCACCGGCGCGAGCGGGACGCTCGGCGGCCTGGTGGCACGACACTTGGTGGAGCACCACCATGTGCGGGGCGTCGTACTGGCGTCCCGGCGCGGCGAGGAAGCGCCGGGCATGACCGAACTCGCCGCCGCACTCCGCGAGTCGGGTGCCGAGGTGACGGCGGTGGCGTGTGACGTGGCCGACCGGGAGGCGGTGGCCGCTTTGCTCGCCGAGCATCCGGTGACGGCTGTGGTGCATGCGGCCGGGGTGGTGGACGACGGTCTGGTCACCGGGCTCTCCGAGGAGCGGCTGGCGGCGGTGCTCGCGCCGAAGGTGCTGGGCGCGCGCTGGCTGGACGAACTGACCCGCGACCTGGACCTCCGCCGGTTCGTCCTGTTCTCCTCCGCCTCCGCGACCCTGGGCAACGCCGGGCAGGCCGCCTACTCCGCGGCCAACGCCTACCTCGACGCGCTGGCCGTGCAGCGCCGCGCAGCCGGACTCCCCGCCACCTCGCTGGGCTGGGGACTGTGGGAGCAGCGCAGCGGCATCACCGGCGAACTGTCCGACGCCGACCTCGCCCGCATCGCCCGCGGAGGCATCGCCGCGCTCCCCACCGCGGAGGCGCTGGCCCTCCTGGACGCCACCGTGGGGCTCGACGCCGCAGCCGTACTGCCGATGCGGCTGGACACCGCGGCCCTGCATCGGCTCGACCCATTGCCCGCGGTGTTCACCGGCCTGGTCCGGGGCCGTGACCGCGCCCGGCAGCAGTCCGGCTGGGCCGACCGGCTGCGCGCGCTGACAGAAGCCGAGCGCCGCCGTGCCACCCTGGACCTGGTGCGCACGCAGGCGGCCGGGGTACTGGATCTGGCCGGGGCCGAGCAGATCGGCGCCGATCAGTCGTTCGCGGACCTCGGGGTCGACTCGCTCACCGCGCTGGAACTGCGCAACCGCCTCGGCGCAGCGACCGGACTGCGCCTGCCGACCACCCTGGTTTTCGACCATCCGACCCCGGCGGCGCTCGCCGCATTCGTCCTCGCCGAGAGCGGCGACGTCCGGACCGGCCGGGAGCCCACGCCCCCCGCGGCCACGGCCGCCGTGGACGAGCCGATCGCGATCGTGGGAATGGCCTGCCGCTACCCCGGCGGGATCGCCACGCCCGAGCAGCTCTGGGACCTGGTCGCCGAGGGCCGGGACGGGATCTCCGCGTTCCCCGCCGACCGCGGGTGGAACATCGGCGAACTCCCCGTCGGACTCGGCGGGTTCCTCGACGACGTCGCCGACTTCGATCCGGGGTTCTTCGGGATCTCGCCGCGTGAGGCGCTGGCGATGGACCCGCAGCAGCGACTCCTCCTCGAGCTGTCCTGGGAGGCCTTGGAACGCGCCGGAATCGATCCGACCGGCGTCCGAGGCAGCCAAACCGGGGTGTTCGCCGGGCTGATGTACCAGGACTACGCCACCCGGCTGACCCATGTGCCCGAAGAACTGGAGGGCTACCTGGGTAACGGCAACCTCGGCAGCATCGCGACGGGCCGGGTCGCCTACACCTTCGGCCTCACCGGCCCGGCCGTCACCGTGGACACCGCCTGCTCGTCCTCGCTGGTGGCGCTGCACCTGGCCGCCCAGTCACTGCGCTCCGGCGAGTCCACACTGGCGCTGGCGGGCGGAGTGACCGTGATGTCCAGCCCGACTCCATTCCGGGAGTTCGACCGGCAGCGCGGCCTGGCCGCCGACGGCCGCTGCAAATCCTTCTCCGCCGATGCCGACGGGACCGGCTGGTCCGAGGGCATCGGCATGCTGGTGCTGGAGCGGCTGCCCGACGCGCGCGCCAACGGCCACCGGGTGCTGGCGGTGGTCCGCGGTTCGGCGGTGAACCAGGACGGCGCCTCCAACGGCCTCACCGCACCCAACGGCCCCTCGCAGGAACGCGTCATCCAGGCCGCGCTGAGGACGGCGGGCCTGTCGCCCTCGGACGTGGACGTAGTGGAGGCGCACGGGACCGGCACCTCATTGGGCGACCCGATCGAGGCGCAGGCTCTGCACGGGGTGTACGGCGCTGATCGGGACCGGCCGTTGTGGCTGGGGTCGGTGAAGTCGAACATCGGGCACACGCAGGCGGCGGCTGGTGTGGCGGGTGTGATCAAGATGGTGGAGGCGATGCGTCACGGGGTGCTGCCGCGCACCTTGCACGTCGCCACCCCGACCCCGCACGTCGACTGGACCGCCGGTGACGTCCGGCTCCTCACCGAGGCGATCGACTGGCCGGAGAGCGAGGTACGTCGGGCGGCGGTGTCGGCGTTCGGTGTGAGCGGGACCAATGCGCACGTGATCATCGAGCAGGCGCCGGTGGCCGAGTCGGCGGAGGTGCCGAAGTCGGTGACGCCGGTGCCGGTGCCGGTGGTGGTGTCCGGTCGTACGGCCGAGGCGTTCCGTGATCAGGCGGCCCGGCTGCGTGAGTTCGTGCTCGCCGACCCAGATGTGGGGGTCCCGGAGGTGGCCCGCGCGGCGGCGCTGTCCCGAGCCGCGTTGGACTACCGCGGTGCGGTGGTGGCCGAGGACCGCGAGGAACTGCTGTCCGTCCTGGCCCAGATGCCGGACGGCGTGCTGGCCGACCGGGGTGGGTTGACGGGGTTCCTGTTCTCGGGTCAGGGGTCGCAGTGGTCGGGGATGGGGCGGGAGCTGGCCGATGGCTTTCCGGTGTTCGCGGAGGCTTTTGACGACATTTGCGGGCGGTTGGAGTCGGTGTTGGGGCGGCCGGTTCGGGAGGTGGTTCTGGACGGTGGTGAGCGGTTGGACGAGACGTTGTTCGCGCAGTGTGGTCTGTTCGCTTTCGAGGTCGCGTTGTTCCGGCTGCTGGAGTCGTTCGGTGTGGTGCCGGATTTCGTGGTGGGGCATTCGGTGGGTGAGGTGGCGGCTGCTCATGTGGCTGGGGTGTTGTCGCTGGATGATGCGGTCACTTTGGTGTGTGCGCGTGCGGGGTTGATGCAGGAGTTGCCGTCGGGTGGGGCGATGCTGGCGGTGAATGCCGCGGAGGCGGAAGTCGCTGATGTTCTGCCCGATGATGTGGATATCGCGGCCGTGAATGGGGTGCGTTCGGTGGTGGTGTCCGGCGCGGAGTCCGCGGTGGAGGCGGTCGCGGTGGTGGCGGGGGAGCGAGGCTGGCGGAATACGCGTTTGCGGGTCAGTCATGCTTTTCATTCGGTGTTGATGGAGCCGGTGGTGGAGCGGTTCCGGGAAGTCGTCGCGGGAGTTTCCTTTGCTGCTGCGAGGATTCCGTTCGTGTCCACGGTGGATGTGGATGCGTCTCCGGTGGATGGGGATTACTGGGTGCGGAATGTGCGGGAGACCGTGCGGTTCGCTGATGCGGTGGCTCGTCTGTATGGCGAGGGTGTGACGCGGTTTGTGGAAGTCGGTCCGGATGCGGCGCTCAGTGCCGTGGGCCCGGACTGTCTGCCGCAGGACGCCACTGCTGTGTTCGTTTCGTTGTTGCGTCGTGGGCAGTCTGAAGTGCGTTCGCTGGCTGCCGGGTTGGCGCGGTTCCATGTGCACGGTGGTGGCGTCGACTGGGCCGCGTATCTGCCGCCGGCCGCTCGGGTCGATCTGCCGACGTACGCCTTCCAGCACCGCCGCTACTGGCTGGACGACGTCGAGCCACCGCCCCGGAGCGGATATCCCTTGGTGGACTCGGTGGTGGAGTTCGCCGAGGAGGACGGTTTCCTGCTGTCCGGGCGGCTGGCCACACGGTCACAGCCCTGGCTGGGCGAGCACACCGTGCTCGGTGCGACCGTCGTGCCCGGCAGTGTGTTCGCCGAGCTGGCCCTGCACGCCGCCGCGGCGACCGGAGTCGGCGAAGTCGTCGAACTGACCCTCCAGGCACCGCTGGTGCTCCCCGAGGAGGGCGGCGTCGAGGTACAGATGAGGGTCGGTGCGCGGAACGCCGGGGGAGAGCGGCCGTTGACCGTGCACGCCCGTCCGGCCGAGGACGGCACACCGTGGACCTGCTACGCCCGTGCCGTACTCGGCTCGGTCCCGACGGAGCCCGCGGAGGTGCCCGCCGCCTGGCCGCCGCCGGGAGCGGTCGCCCTCGACGTCGGTTCGGCCTACGCCGAGTTCGCCGCCGGCGGGCTGGAGTACGGTCCGGCGTTCCAGGGACTTCGCGCGGCCTGGCGCAGCGGCGACGAGATCCTCGCCGACATCGAGCTGCCCGACCTGACCGACGCAGGCCGCTACGGACTGCACCCGGCCCTGCTGGACGCGTCGCTGCACGCGCTGCGCTACCTGCACGAGGACGAAGGCGACCGCA
Source organism: Streptomyces sp. NPDC101237 (assembly GCF_044767465.1). Taxonomy (NCBI): domain Bacteria; kingdom Bacillati; phylum Actinomycetota; class Actinomycetes; order Kitasatosporales; family Streptomycetaceae; genus Streptomyces; species Streptomyces sp. NPDC101237. The sequence continues at coordinate 29,287 of NZ_JBIWNY010000032.1, forward strand.
CCCTGCTGCCCTTCGCCTGGAACGGCGTCGCGCTGCGCCGTACCGGGGCGTCCGCACTGCGGGTACGGATCTCGCCGGTCGCCGCGGAGTCGGCCAGGATCGAACTGGCCGACGCGTCCGGCGCCCCCGTCGGGGTGGTGGAATCCCTCGCCGTGCGGCCGATCTCGGCCGAGCAACTCGGCCACCACGAATCCCTGTACGCCGAGGAGTTGGTGCCCGCCGGACTGCCGGGCGGCCCGGCGCCGTCCGTGCTGGAATGCGTCGACCTGGCCGCACTGCCCGACGGTGAACTCCCCGACGTGGTGGTGCTGGCGGCCGGGGCCGAGGGCGATCCCGCTGCCGCGGCCGGCCGGGCGCTGGACGCGGTGCGCGCCTGGCTGGCCGATGACCGGTTCACCGGCTCCCGGCTCGCCCTGCGGACGTGCGACGCCCGTACCGATCCGGCCGCCGCCGCGGTCTGGGGCCTGCTGCGCTCGGTGCAGCAGGAGCATCCCGGCCGGTTCCTGCTGGCCGACTTCGAGCACGCCGACGGCCTGGACGTTCCCGCCGCGATGTGGAACGTGCCCGGCGGGCAGATGGTGGTGCGCGACGGCACGGTGCTCGTGCCGCGGCTGGCGCATGTCCCGCTGTCCAGGATCACCGACCGGGACGCAGCGGCCTGGGCTCCGGACGGCCCGGTGCTGATCACCGGCGGTCTCGGTGCGCTCGGCGCGGCCCTCGCCCGTCACCTCGCAGGCGTCCGCGGGGTACGCGAACTCGTCCTCACCGGACGCCGCGGCCCGGACACCCCCGGCGCGGCCGAACTGGTCGCGGAACTCGGGGAACTGGGTGCCGAGGTGTCGGTGGTGGCGTGTGACGTGGCCGACCGGGAGGCGGTGGCCGCGTTGCTCGTGGAGCATCCGGTGACGGCTGTGGTGCATGCGGCCGGGGTGGTGGACGACGGTCTGGTCACCGGGCTCTCCGAGGAGCGGTTGGCGGCGGTGCTCGCGCCGAAGGTGCTGGGCGCGCGCTGGCTGGACGAACTGACCCGCGACCGGGAGCTGACCGACTTCGTCCTCTTCTCCTCCGCCGCCGGGGTGCTCGGCGCCGCCGGACAGAGCGCCTACGCGGCCGCCAACGCCGCGCTGGACGCGCTCGCCAGGGCCCGGTACTCCGCCGGTCTCCCGGCGACCTCGCTCGCCTGGGGGCTGTGGGAGCAGCGTGACGGCAGCGGCATCACCGGTGAACTGTCCGGTACCGACCTGGCCCGGATCGCCCGCGCCGGGCTGCGGCCGCTGACCACCGTCGAGGCGCTCGAACTCTTCGACCTCGCGCGGGCCGTCGACGAACCGGTGCTCGCGCCGATCCGCCTCGACCGCGCGGCCCTGCGAAGCGGCGGCCCCGTACCGGCGGTCCTGCGCGGTCTGGTCCGGGAAGCGCCCGCTCCCGATGCCGTCGCCCGCACGCGCTCCGCCTCCGCCGCCGCACCGGCCGCGTGGTCCGGACCCGGCCGCGAGAAGGCGCTCCTGGAACTGGTCCGCGCCGAAGCGGCCAAGGTGCTCGCCCACGACTCACCGGCCGCCGTCGCGGAGCACCGCACCTTCGCCGAACTCGGCTTCGACTCGCTCGCCGCCGTCGAACTGCGCAACCGGCTCTCCGAGGCCACCGGCATCCGGCTGCCCGCCGCGGTGGTGTTCGAGTACGCCACGCCGGTGGCACTCGCCGCACACCTGCACGCCTCCATGCCCGCCGCCGACGGCGCACCGGCCGACTCGCCGTTCGCCGGGCTCGACCAACTCGAAGAAGCACTGGCCGGCGCCGATCCCGGGGCCGTGGACCAGGCGAAGCTGCGCATGCGGCTCACCGCACTACTCGCCAAGTACGGCGGCGAGGAACAGACCGGCGCGGCGGCGGAGCACGACCTGTCGTCGGCCTCCGACGACGAACTGTTCGGCCTAGTCGACGGCCTCGGCGCCGACCAAGGGTGAGGAAGGAAAACCGCGTGGCTAACGAGGACAAGCTCCGGGACTATCTCCGGCGTGCGCTGACCGAGGCGCAGAGCGCGCAGCGCAGGCTCGCCGAGATCGAGCAGGCCCGGCGCGAGCCCATCGCGATCGTCGGCATGGCCTGCCGCTATCCCGGTGGCGTCGGCACCCCCGAGCAACTGTGGGAGATGCTCGCCGAAGGCCGGGACGGCATCTCCGGGTTCCCCACCGACCGCGGCTGGGACCTGGCCGGACTGCCGGTCGGACTCGGCGGGTTCGTCGCCGGAGCCGGCGACTTCGATCCGGGGTTCTTCGGGATCTCGCCGCGTGAGGCGCTGGCGATGGACCCGCAGCAGCGACTCCTCCTCGAGACCTCCTGGGAGGCCTTCGAACGTGCCGGGATCGACCCGCTCACCGCGCGCGGCAGCCGTACCGGCGTCTTCGCGGGCGTGATGTACCACGACTACGCGACGCTGATGGACGACGTGCCCGAGGAACTGCAAGGGTTCATCGGCAACGGCAACGCCGCCAGCATCGCCACCGGCCGGGTCGCCTACACCTTCGGATTCGAAGGCCCCGCCGTCACCGTGGACACCGCCTGCTCCTCCTCCCTGGTCACCCTGCACCTTGCGGTCCAGTCGCTGCGTTCCGGGGAGACGACGCTGGCTCTGGCCGGCGGCGTGACCATCATGTCCACGCCGGGTACCTACGTGGAGTTCGACCGGCTCGGCGGCCTGGCCGGTGACGGCCGCTGCAAGGCGTTCTCCGCGGACGCCGACGGCACCGGCTGGTCCGAGGGCGTCGGCATGCTGCTCCTTGAGCGTCTGTCCGACGCGGAGCGCAACGGCCACCCGGTGCTCGCCGTCATCCGTGGCTCCGCCGTCAACCAGGACGGTGCGTCCAACGGCCTGACCGCCCCCAACGGCCAGGCGCAGCGCCGGGTCATCGTCGAGGCGCTGACCAACGCGGCCCTGTCTCCGGGGGACATCGACGCGGTGGAGGCACATGGGACCGGTACGTCGCTGGGCGATCCGGTCGAGGCGCAGGCTCTGCACGGGGTCTATGGCGCTGATCGGGACCGGCCGTTGTGGCTGGGGTCGGTGAAGTCGAACATCGGGCACACGCAGGCGGCGGCTGGTGTGGCGGGCGTCATCAAGATGGTGGAGGCGATGCGTCACGGGGTGCTGCCGCGCACCTTGCACGTCGACACCCCGACCCCGCATGTCGACTGGACCGGCGGACCGCTGGAACTGCTCGCCGAATCACAGCCGTGGCCGGAGTCCGAGGTGCGTCGGGCGGCGGTGTCGGCGTTCGGTGTGAGCGGGACCAATGCGCACGTGATCATCGAGCAGGCGCCGGTGGCCGAGTCGGGGGAGGTGCCGAAGTCGGTGACGCCGGTGCCGGTGCCGGTGCCGGTGGTGGTGTCCGGTCGTACGGCCGAGGCGTTCCGTGATCAGGCGGCCCGGCTGCGTGAGTTCGTGCTTGCCGACCCGGCTGTGGGGGTCGCGGAGGTGGCCCGCGCGGCGGCGCTGTCCAGGTCCGCGTTGGACTACCGCGGTGCGGTGGTGGCGGCCGATCGCGAGGAACTGCTGTCCGTCCTCGCCCAGATGCCGGACGCCGTGCTGGCCGACCGGGGTGGGTTGACGGGGTTCCTGTTCTCGGGTCAGGGGTCGCAGTGGTCGGGGATGGGCCGGGAGCTGGCCGATGGCTTTCCGGTGTTCGCGGAATCATTCGACGACATTTGCGGGCGGTTGGAGTCGGTGTTGGGGCGGCCGGTTCGGGGGGTGGTTCTGGACGGTGGTGAGCGGTTGGACGAGACGTTGTTCGCGCAGTGTGGTCTGTTCGCTTTCGAGGTCGCGTTGTTCCGGCTGCTGGAGTCGTTCGGTGTGGTGCCGGATTTCGTGGTGGGGCATTCGGTGGGTGAGGTGGCGGCTGCTCATGTGGCCGGGGTGTTGTCGCTGGATGATGCGGTCACTTTGGTGTGTGCGCGTGCGGGGTTGATGCAGGAGTTGCCGTCGGGCGGGGCGATGCTGGCGGTGAATGCCGCGGAGGCGGAAGTCGCTGATGTTCTGCCCGATGATGTGGATATCGCGGCCGTGAACGGGGTGCGTTCGGTGGTGGTGTCCGGCGCGGAGTCCGCGGTGGAGGCGGTCGCGGAGGTGGCGGGGGAGCGAGGCTGGCGGAATACGCGTTTGCGGGTCAGTCATGCCTTTCATTCGGTGTTGATGGAGCCGGTGGTGGAGCGGTTCCGGGAAGCCGTCGCGGGAGTCTCCTTCGGCGCTGCGAGGATTCCGTTCGTGTCCACGGTGGATGTGGATGCGGCTCCGGTGGATGCGGATTACTGGGGGCGGAATGTGCGGGAGACCGTGCGGTTCGCTGATGCGGTGGCTCGTCTCTATGGCGAGGGTGTGACGCGGTTTGTGGAAGTCGGTCCGGATGCGGCGCTCAGTGCCGTGGGCCCGGACTGTCTGCCGCAGGACGCCACTGCTGCGTTCGTTTCGCTGTTGCGTCGTGGGCAGCCTGAAGTGCGCTCGCTGGCTGCCGGGTTGGCGCGGTTCCATGTGCACGGTGGTGGCGTCGACTGGGCCGCGTATCTACCGCCGGCCGCTCGGGTCGATCTGCCGACGTACGCCTTCCAGCACCGCCGCTACTGGCTGGAGTCGGCTCCCGGTGGCAACCTTGCCGCCTCGGGGCTGCTTCCGGCCGGGAATCCGTTGCTCGGGGCGGCCACCGCGTTGGCCGGGTCGGACGCCTACCTGCTCACCGGGCGGCTCTCGGTCGGGTCCCAGCCCTGGCTGGCCGATCACCGGGTGTCCGAGGCGATCGTGCTGCCGGGCTCCGCGTTCGTGGAGCTGGCGGTGCAGGCCGCCGACCGTGTCGGGTGCGACCGGGTCGAGGAACTCGTCCTTCAGGCCCCGCTGGTGCTGCCCGAGACGGGTGCCGTCAGGTTGCAGCTGGCCGTGCGCGAGGCCCAGGACTCCGGTCGGCGCGCCCTGGAGGTCTACTCCCTCGCCGAGGACGCCTCCGAGGACGAACCGTGGGTCCTGCACGCCACCGGCACGCTCGCCGTCGGCCCGCACGACACCGTCACCCCCTCCGGCGCCGAGGAGGTCTGGCCGCCCGCGGACGCCACTCCGGTGGCCGTCGACGCGGCCTACCCGGATCTCGCCACTCGCGGGCTCGGTTACGGACCGGCGTTCCAGGGACTGCGCGCGGCCTGGCGGCGCGGCGACGAGGTCTTCGCGGATGTCGCACTGCCGGATGAACTTCGCGAGCGGGCCAAGGAGTTCGGGCTGCACCCGGCGCTGCTGGACGCCACCCTGCACGCGCTCGCGCTCACGGACGACACCGGCGGCGCGCGCCTGCCGTTCTCCTGGTCCGGGGTCCGGCTGCACGCGGCCGGTGCGGGCGCCGTCCGGGTGCGGCTCGCCCCGGCCGGTTCCGGAGCCTTCAGGCTCGACCTGTTCGACGGCACCGGAGCCCCGGTGGCCTCCGTCGAGTCCCTGACGCTGCGTGCCGCCGCCGCGCAGGCGGCGGACCGGGTGCCGCGGGACTCGCTGTTCCGGTTGGACTGGGACACCGTGCCGGTCCTCGAAGGACCGGCCCTCGGACCCTGGGCGGTACTGGGTACGCTCCCCGAGCCCCTGGCCGCCGACCTGGGCGCCTGCGGCATCGGCCTCGCCGGTGACGGCGCCGCCGACCTCACCGTGCTGGCCGTCCCGGCGGAGCAGCCCCCTGAAGCGGCCGTCGCGACCGTGCTGCGGCAGGTGCAGGACTGGCTGGGCGGCAGTACGGAGCCCGCCCGGCTGCTTGTCGTCACCACCGGGGCGGTCACCACCGAACCCGCCGACGGCCCGGCCGATCCGGGTGGCGCGGCCGTGTGGGGACTGCTCCGTGCCGCGCAGGCCGAACAGCCCGGGCGCATCGTGCTCGCCGACCTCGACGGCACCGCGGCCTCCCGCCGCGCGCTGGCCGCCGTACCGGCCGCCGAACAGCCTCAACTGGCCCTTCGCGAGGGCTCGTTGCGGGTACCTCGGCTGGCCAGGCCCGAGCTGGTGCCGCCGGCGGAGCCGCACTGGCGGCTGGCCGTCACCCGTCCGGGCACCCTGGACAACCTCGCGCTGGTGCCCGCTCCGGCCGCGGCGGCGGCCCTGCGGCCGGGCCAGGTGCGCATCGAGGTGCGGGCCGCCGGACTGAACTTCCGGGACGTGCTGATCGCCCTGGGCATGTATCCCGGTGAGGTCGCCCTCGGCGGCGAGGGCGCCGGCGTGGTCACCGAGGTGGCCGACGACGTCACCGACCTGGTCCCGGGGACCCGTGTCACCGGCCTCTTCGGTGACGCGTTCGCGCCCGTCGCGGTGGCCGAGCGGGCGGCCGTGGCCCCGATCCCGGACGGCTGGACGTTCGAGCAGGCGGCCGCCATGCCGATCGCCCACCTCACCGCACGCCTCGGCCTGGTCGAACTCGCCAAACTGCGCGCGGGGGAGAAGGTGCTGATCCACTCCGCGGCCGGCGGCGTGGGCATGGCCGCCGTGCAACTGGCACGGCACCTCGGCGCCGAGGTCTACGGCACGGCGGGCGAGGGCAAGTGGCAGGTGCTGCGTGAACTCGGCCTGGACGAGGCACACATCGCGTCCTCCCGGGACACCGGGTTCGCCACGAAGTTCGGTCCGGTGGACGTCGTACTGAACTCGCTGTCCGGTGAGTTCGTCGACGCCTCGGCCGGACTGCTGCGCCCCGGCGGCCGGTTCCTGGAGATGGGCAAGACCGACCTGCGCGATCCGGCGGACTTCCCGGACATCGACTACCTGCCGTACGACCTGATGCGGCTTCCGCCGCAGGAGATGCGGCGGCTGCTGGTCGCGGCCCTCGAACTGTTCGCGGCGGGCGCGCTGACCGTCCCGCCGCCGTCCGTGTGGCCGGTCTCCCGCGCCGTCGACGCGTTCCGGTACCTCAGCCAGGCCCGGCACACCGGCAAACTGGTGCTCACCCTGCCCCGCCGGCTCGATCCACGGGGCACCGTCCTGATCACCGGCGGCACCGGCACCCTCGGCGGCCTGGTCGCGCGGCACCTGGTGCGCGAGCACGGCGTACGGCACCTGCTGCTGACCAGCCGCCGGGGCGGCGCGCCCGAGCTGGCGGCCGAACTCGCCGGACTCGGCGCCGAGGTGCGCACGGTGGCCTGCGACGCGACCCGTCGGGACGAGCTGGCGCAGGTGCTGGCCGGCATCCCCGCCGACCGTCCGCTGACCGCCGTCGTGCACGCGGCCGGCGTCTCCGACGACGGGCTGTTCACCGCGCTCACCCCGGAGCGCGTCGAGCGGGTGCTGCGGCCCAAGGTGGCCGCAGCGCTGCACCTGGACGAGCTGACCCGCGGCCTGGACCTGGCCGCGTTCGTGCTGTTCTCGTCGGCCACCGGCACCCTCGGCGGACCGGGCCAGGCGAACTACGCGGCCGCCAACGCCTGCCTCGACGCACTGGCGGAAGTCCGGCGCGCCGCCGGACTGCCCGCGCAGTCGCTCGCCTGGGGGCTGTGGGCCCCTCCCAGCGGCATCACCGGCGACCTCTCGCCCGCGGACCTGGCCCGGATGTCCCGAGCCGGAGTGCAGGCGCTGTCCGCCGAGGAAGGACTGGCACTCCTCGACGCGGCGCTCGCCGTCGACGAGCCCGTGCTGCTGCCCGCCAAGATCCGGGTGCGCACCGCCGATCCGGCACTGCTGCCACCCCTGCTGCGCGGCCTGGTTCGCGGCCCACGACGCCGTACCGCCGCGGCCGCCGGACCCGGCACGGCCACCGGTGCCGCCCGGCTCGGCGCCGAGGAACTGCTGGCCCTGGTGCGGGCCGAGACGGCCGCCGTGCTCGGCCACGCCGACGCCGACTCCGTCGACCCGCGGGCGGAGTTCCGGGCGCTCGGCGTGGACTCACTGTCCGCGGTGGAGCTGCGCAACCGGCTCACCGCCGTCACCGGCACCGCCCTGCCCGCCACCCTCGTGTTCGACTACCCCACCCCGGCCGCGGTCGCCGCCCACCTCCGACAGGACTCGCCCGAGGACGCGGCCGTGCCGCCTCCGGCCGTCGCCGACGCCGACGAGCCCATCGCGATCGTCGGCATGGCCTGCCGGTTCCCGTCGGATATCCGTTCCCCGGAAGAGCTGTGGCGGTTCCTGCTCGACGGCGGCGACGGCATCACCGAGTTCCCGGCCGACCGCGGCTGGGACCTGGACTCGCTGTTCGACGCCGACCCCGACCGGCCGGGCACCTCCTACACCCGGCACGGCGGGTTCCTGCGCGCCGCCGCCGACTTCGACGCCGACTTCTTCGGCATCAACCCGCGCGAGGCGCTGGCCACCGACCCGCAGCAGCGGCTGCTCCTGGAGACCTCCTGGGAGACCTTCGAGCACGCCGGGATCGACCCCGCCACGGTGCGCGGCAGCCGGACCGGCGTGTTCGTCGGCGTCATGCGCCAGGACTACGGTCCGATGCTGCACCACGCCGCCGAGGGCGTGGAGGGCTACCGGCTGACCGGGTCCGCGGCGAGCGTCGCCTCCGGGCGGCTCGCCTACGCGTTCGGGCTGGAGGGCCCGGCCCTGACCGTCGACACCGCCTGCTCGTCGTCCCTGGTGGCGCTGCACCTGGCCGCGCAGGCGCTGCGGCGCGGCGAGTGCGACCTGGCGCTGGCCGGCGGCGCCACCGTGATGGCGACGCCCGGACTGTTCGTGGAGTTCTCCCGGCAGCGCGGCCTGGCCGCCGACGGCCGCTGCAAGTCGTTCTCGGCCGACGCGGACGGCACCTCGTGGTCGGAGGGCGCCGGGATGCTGCTGGTGGAGCGGCTCTCCGACGCCCGCGCGGCCGGGCATCCGGTGCTGGCCGTGGTGCGCGGCTCCGCGGTCAACTCCGACGGCGCCTCCAACGGCCTCACCGCCCCCAACGGCCCGTCCCAGCAGCGCGTGATCCGCGCCGCGCTGGCCTCGGCCGGACTGTCCACCGGCGACGTCGACGCGGTGGAGGCGCACGGCACCGGCACCACCCTGGGAGACCCCATCGAGGCGCAGGCCCTGCTCGCCACCTACGGCCAGGACCGGGACGGCGAACCGCTGTGGCTCGGGTCGGTGAAGTCCAACATCGGGCACACCCAGGCCGCTTCCGGAGTCGCCGGGATCATCAAGACCGTCCTCGCTCTGCGGGCCGGCGTGCTGCCCCGCACCCTGCACGTCGGCGATCCCAGCCCGCACGTGGACTGGGACGCGGGCGAGGTGTCCCTGCTGACCGAGGCACGGCCCTGGCCGGAGACCGGCCGGCCCCGCCGCGCCGCCGTGTCCTCGTTCGGCGTCAGCGGCACCAACGCGCACATCGTCGTCGAACAGGCCCCCGCCGAGGCACCGGCCCCGCCGCCGGCCCGGACCCCGCTGCCGCTGCCGGTCGTGCTCTCCGCCCGCACCGAGGCCGCCCTGCACGCCCAGGCGGCCCGCCTGCTCACCCACCTCGGCGACCACCCGGACACCGAACCGGCAGCACTCGCCCACGCGTTGCTGACCACCCGGGCGTCCCACGCCCACCGCGCCGCCGTCCTGACCGGTCCGCATGCCGCACTGGCCGCCCTCGCCGCCGGGACGCCCGACGCCGACGTGGTCACCGGACTCGCCGCCGACGCCGGAAAGTTGGCCTTCCTCTTCCCCGGACAGGGCTCCCAGCGACTGGCGGCCGGCCGCGCCCTGGCCGCGGAATTCCCCGCCTACGCCGAGGCGTTCGACGCGGTCTGCGCCGAACTCGACCGGCACCTGCCCAGGCCGCTGCGCGGGGTGCTGTTCGCGGCCGAGGGCAGCCCCGAGGCCGCCCTCCTGGACCGTACCGACTTCACGCAGGCGGCGCTGTTCGCCGTCGAGGTCGCCCTGGTCCGGCTCACCGACAGCTGGGGACTGCGCCCGGACCTGGTGGCCGGCCACTCCGTCGGCGAGATCGTCGCCGCGCACGTCGCCGGGGCGCTCGCCCTGCCGGACGCGGCCACGCTGGTCACCGCCCGCGGCAGGCTGATGGCCGCGGCCACGACGGGCGGCGCGATGGTCGCCGTCGAGGCGACCGAGGCCGAACTCGCCCCGCTGCTCGCCGAGTACACCGGACGGGTGCGACTGGCCGCCGTCAACGGCCCGCGCGCGGCGGTGGTCTCCGGCGACGCCGACGCGGTCGACGAGATCGGCGCGCACTGGCGCGAACGCGGCCGCCGGACCCGGCAGTTGCGGGTCACCATGGCCCCGCACTCGCCGCACGTGGACGGCATCCTGGCCGAGTACCGGGAGATCGTCGCCGGCATCCCGTTCAGCGCGCCACGGCTGCCGGTCGTGTCCACGGTCACCGGAACGGTCCTGTCCGAGCGGGAGATCACGGACCCGGAGCACTGGGTCGCCAACGTCCGCGACAGCGTGCGCTTCCTGCCCGCGGTGCGCGCCCTGGCCGAGGCCGGAGTCACCGCGTTCGTCGAGATCGGCCCGGCCGCCGCGCTGACCGCGATGGCCCGCGACTGCCTGACCGCGACCGGACCCGACGCCGCGTCCCCCGCCGGGACCGCCGCCACCGTCGTACTGCCCACCCTGCGCGACGGCCGGGACGAGGTCCCCGCCCTGCTGGACACCCTCGCGCGGCTGCACGTGCACGGCATCTCCGCCGACTGGACGGCGGTCACCGAGGACCGCGCGCCGGCACCCGTCGCGCTGCCCACCTACCCCTTCCAGCACCGCCGGTTCTGGATGACCGGCGAGACCGCCGCCGACGCCGGGGCGGCCGGACTCGGCGCCATCGGGCACCCGTTGCTCGGCGCCGCCGTCACGCTCGCGGACGGCGCGGGGACGCTGTTCACCGGACGGCTCTCCGCCACCGCCCAGCCCTGGCTCGCCGACCACGTGGTGGCCGGGCGGATCGTGCTGCCCGGCACCGCGTACGTCGACCTCGTCGCCCGCGCCGGGGACGAGACCGGATGCGGCCGGATCGCCGAACTCACCCTGGAAACACCGCTGGTGCTGCCCGAGCGGGGCAGTGCCGCACTCCAACTGGTCCTCGGCGCGCCCGACGAGCGGGGCCGCCGGACCGTGCACCTGTACTCCCGGGCCGAGGCCGGCACCGCCGACGCACCCTGGACCCGGCACGCCACCGGCGCCGTCGAACCGTCGGACGACACCCCGCCGCCGTCCGACCCCTGGCCCACCGCCGACGCCGGATGGAGCGAACCCGACGGCCTGTATGAGCTGCTGGCCGACCGCGGACTGTCCTACGGACCGGTGTTCCGCGGACTGCGCCGGGTCCTGCGGCACGGCGAGGACGTGTACGCCGAGGTCGCCCTGCCGGAAGAGGCCGGGCCCACCGGCTTCGGAGTCCACCCGGCGCTGCTGGACGCCGCACTGCACGCACTGGCCACCGACCCGGCGGCGACCGAGGCCGCCCTGCCGTTCTCCTGGACCGGAGTGACCGTCCGGCAGCCCGGCGCCACGGCACTGCGGGTACGACTGACCCCGGCCGACGGCGGCTTCTCCCTCCTGGCCTACGACGGCTACGGCACCCCGGTGCTGACGGCGGACGGCCTCACGCTGCGCCCGGTCCCCGCAGGGACGGACCCCGGGACCGAGGCACTGCACACGGTGGAGTGGACACCCCTGCCCCCGGCCACGGCCGGCGCGGACGAGCCCGCTCCCGTCCGTCTCGGCACGGATCTCGACCTCGACGCCGTGACCGACCCCGGACCGTGGCTGCTGGCCGCCTGGCCCGCCACCGAGAACGACCCGGCCTCCCTCACCGCCGCCGCCCACCGGGCGCTCGCCCTGCTGCGCACGTTCCTGGCCGAGGAGCGGTTCGCCGGCACCACACTCGCCCTGCGCACCACCGGCGCCGTCGACGGCACCGACCTGGGCGCCGCCGCCGTCTGGGGCCTGGCCCGCTCCGCCCAGTCGGAGAACCCGGACCGGATCGTGCTGCTGGACAGCGACGGCAGCCTCCCCGACACCGCCGCACTCGCCGCCGCGGAGCCCCAACTCGCCGTCCGCGACGGCGTGGTGAGCGTGCCGCGGCTGGTCCGTACCGAAGCGGGCGACCCCACCGGTTGGCATCCGGCGGGCACGGTCCTGATCACCGGCGGCACCGGCGCGCTCGGCTCGGTCCTGGCCCGGCACCTCGCGGCCGAACACGGCGTGCGGCACCTGCTGCTCACCGGCCGCCGCGGCCCGGACGCACCCGGCGCCGCCGAACTGGTCGCCGACCTCGCCGAACTCGGCGCCACCGCACAGGTGGTGGCCTGCGACGCCGCCGACCGGGACGCGCTGGCCGCGCTGCTGGCCGGCATCCCCGAAACCCGCCCGCTGACCGCCGTGGTGCACGCCGCCGGCGTCCTGGACGACGGCATGCTCGCCGCCCAGACCCCCGAGCGGATCGACCGGGTGCTGCGGCCCAAGGCGATCGCCGCCCTCCACCTCGACGAACTGACCCGCGATCTGGACCTGTCCGCCTTCGTGCTGTTCTCCTCGGCCGCCGGCATCCTGGGCAGCCCCGGACAGAGCAACTACGCCGCCGCCAACGCGGTCCTCGACGGCCTCGCCGCCCGGCGCCACGCGGCCGGACTGCCCGCGGTGTCGCTGGCCTGGGGCCTGTGGGCCGGCGGCATGGGCGACACGGCGGACGGCACCGCCCGCCAGCGCATCGAACGGCTCGGCGTGGTGCCGCTCGAACCCGCCGAGGGAATGCGGCTGTTCGACGCCGCCGTACCCGGCCGGAGCGCCCTGGCCGTACCCGTCCGGCTCGACCTGGCCGCACTGCGCGAGCAGGCCCGCACCGTACCGCCCGCCCCGGTGCTGCGCGCCCTGGTCCGGGTCCCGGTCCGCCGCACCGCCGGCACCGGCCCGCTCCAGGCCGCGTTCGCCGGCCTCGACGAAGCCGCCCGCCACCGGCTGGTGCACGACACCGTCCGCACCGCGGTCGCCGCCACCCTCGGCCACGGCGACGCGGCCGGACTGGGCGACCGGCGTGCCTTCACCGACCTCGGCTTCGACTCGCTGACCTCGGTGGAACTGCGCAACCGGCTGGCCGCGGCCACCGGCCTCACCCTGCCCGCCACGCTCGCCTTCGACCACCCGAGCATCGCGGCCACCGCCTCCTACCTGCTGCGCAGGCTCACCGCGGCCGCCGCACCGGCACCCACCCCATCCCGCCGCACCGGCCCCGCCGACGAACCGATCGCCATCGTCGGCATGGCCTGCCGCTACCCGGGCGGCGTGCGCTCCCCGGAGGACCTGTGGCGGCTGGTGACCGCGGACGGCGACGGCATCACGCCGTTCCCCACCGACCGCGGCTGGAACACCGACCGGCTCTACGACCCCGACCCCGACCGCGCCGGGCGCACCTACCTGACCCGCGGCGGATTCCTGCACGACGCCGCGGAGTTCGACGCGGGCCTGTTCGGCATCTCGCCGCGCGAGGCGCTGGCCATGGACCCGCAGCAGCGGCTGCTCCTGGAGACCTCCTGGGAGGCGCTGGAACGCACCGGCATCGACCCGATGTCCCTGCGGGACACCGACACCGGCGTGTTCGTCGGCGTCATGTACCACGACTACGCCACCCGGCTCCCCAGCACCCCGCAGGACGTCGAGGGCTACCTCGGCGCGGGCACCGCGGGCAGCGTCGCCTCCGGCCGGGTCGCCTACACCTTCGGTCTGCAAGGACCCGCGGTCACCGTCGACACCGCCTGCTCCTCCTCGCTGGTCACCCTGCACCTGGCGGCGCAGGCGCTGCGCGCGGGGGAGTGCTCGCTGGCGCTGGCCGGCGGCGCGACCGTGATGTCCACGCCCGGCACCTTCATCGAGTTCTCGCGGCAGCGCGGCCTGGCCGCCGACGGCCGGGTCAAGGCGTTCTCCGCCGACGCGGACGGCACCGTCTGGTCCGAGGGCGTCGGCCTGCTCGTGGTGGAACGGCTGTCCGACGCCCGCCGCAACGGCCACCGCGTCCTCGGCGTGCTGCGCGGCTCGGCGGTCAACCAGGACGGCGCCTCCAACGGCCTCACCGCCCCCAACGGCCCCGCGCAGGAACGGGTGATCCGCACCGCGCTCGCCGCGGCCCGGCTGTCCCCGTCGGACGTCGACCTGCTGGAGGCGCACGGCACCGGCACCGCCCTGGGCGACCCGATCGAGGCCCAGGCGCTGCTGGAGACCTACGGCGCCGACCGTGAACAGCCTTTGTGGCTCGGGTCGGTGAAGTCCAACATCGGGCACACCCAGGCCGCCGCCGGGGTGGCCGGCGTGATCAAGGTCGTCCAGGCGCTGCGTCACGGGGTGCTGCCGCGCACCCTGCACGTCGGCGAACCCACCTCGCACGTCGACTGGTCGGCCGGCGAGGTACGGCTGCTCACCGAGGCACGGCCTTGGCCGGACCGGGACGCGCCGCGCCGGGCCGCGGTGTCCTCGTTCGGGATCAGCGGCACCAACGCCCACGTGATCATCGAACAGGCCCCGGACGTCTCGGTCCCGCGGCCGGAGCCCCGGCGGACCGTGCCGGTACCGCTGTCCGGCGACTCCGAGGCCGCGCTGCGCGCCCAGGCCGGCCGGCTGCGCACCTGGCTGGCCGACGAACCGGAGGCCCCGGTCGCCGAGTTGGCCGCCGCCCTGACGGCCGGGCGCACCGCGCTGACCCACCGGGCCGTGGTGGTCGCGGCCGAGCGGGAGGAACTCCTGACCGGACTGACCGCGCTGGCCGCCGGGGAGAGCGCGCCGCACCTGGCCACCGCGACCGCCGGGGACACCGGCCGCACGGTGTTCGTGTTCCCGGGTCAGGGTGCGCAGTGGGCGGGGATGGCGGTCGAACTGCTTGATTCGTCGCCGGTGTTCGCGGAGCGGATGGCCGAGTGTGCGGTGGCGTTGGGTGAGTTCGTGGAGTGGTCGTTGGCGGGTGTGTTGCGGGGGGAGGTGGGTCAGCCGGGGTTGGACCGGGTGGATGTGGTGCAGCCGGTGTCGTTCGCGGTGATGGTGTCGTTGGCGGCGTTGTGGCGGTCGTTCGGTGTGGAGCCGGACGCGGTGGTGGGGCATTCGCAGGGGGAGATCGCGGCCGCCTGCGTGGCCGGGATCCTGTCCCTGCGCGACGCCGCACTGGTGGTCTGCGCGCGGAGCGGGCTGATCGCAGGAGAACTCGCCGGACACGGCGGCATGGCGTCCGTGACGCTCCCCGCCGACGAGGTGACCGCCCTGCTGCCGCCGGGCGTGACGGTCGCCGCCGTCAACGGCCCCGCCGCCACGGTGGTCTCCGGCGACCCGGCGGCCCTGGACCTGCTGCTGGCCGACTGCGAGGAACGCGGCGTCCGCGCCCGCCGTGTCGCCGTGGACTACGCCTCCCACTCCCCGCACGTGGAACGCATCGAGGAGCGACTGGCCGAGGCACTCGCCGAGGTGCGCCCGCGGGCGGCGGACATACCGATGTTCTCCACCGTCACCGCAGACTGGGCCGACCCCGCCACGCTGGACGCGGCGTACTGGTACCGCAACCTGCGGCGGACCGTGCGCTTCGAAGCCGCCGTACGCGCCCTGGCCGACCAGGGGCACCGCGGGTTCGTCGAGGTCAGCCCGCACCCGGTGCTCACGCCCGGCATCGACCAGACACTGGACGAGGCGACCGTCGTGGGCTCGCTGCGCCGCGACGAAGGCGGCCTCGGCCGGTTCCTGCTCTCCGTCGCCGAGGCACAGGTGGCCGGCCTCCCGGTACGGCTGACCGCCGCCTTCGACGGCATCCGGGCCGCCGCACCGGACCTGCCCACCTACGCGTTCCAGCGGCACCGGTACTGGCTGGCCGCCCCGGAGCCCACCGGCACCGGCACGGCGGACGGCGCGTTCTGGGCGGCCGTCGACCCGGCCGACCCCAAGGCCCTGGCCGACCTGCTCGGCGTCCCCGCCGAACCGCTCGCGGAGGTCCTGCCGGGTCTGGCCGCCTGGCGCACCGCCCAGGAGGCCACCGCCGTCACCGACAGCCGCCGGTACACCGTGGGCTGGCGGCCCGTCGACGCACCCGACGCGGTGCTCGGCGGAACCTGGCTGGTCGTCGGCCCGGACGACCCCGCCCTCGCCGAGCGGTGCGCCGCCGCGCTCGGCCGCGCGGGCGCCGACGCCCGCGCGGTCGACCGGGACACCGCCGTGGCCGAGGCCGCCACCGCCTCCGGAGTGGTCTCGCTGCTCGGACTGGCCGCGGGCGCCCACCCGGACCATCCCGCCGTACCCGCGGGACTGGCCGCCACCCTCGACCTGGTCGCCGCCCTGGCCGACACCGGCACCGCGCTGTGGCTCGTCACCTCCGGCGCGGTCGCCGCCACCCCGGCCGACCGGCTGCCCCGCCCCGAACAGGCCATGCTCTGGGGCCTGGGCCGCACCCTCGCCCTGGAACAGCCCAGACTGTTCGGCGGCATCGTCGACCTGCCCGAGGACCCGGGCCGCGGCCTCGACCGGCTGGCCGCCCTGCTGACCGGCACCGAGGACCAGGCCGCCGTCCGCGACACCGGGCTGCTCGTGCCGCGCCTCGCGCACGCCCCGCTGAACGGCCGCACCCCGGCCCGGCCGTGGCAGCCCACCGGGACCGTGCTGGTCACCGACGGCCTCGGCCCGATGGGGCTGCCGGTGGCCCGCTGGCTGGCCGCGGCCGGCGCGCAGGCCCTGGTCCTCACCACCGACGACCCCGCCGCCACCGCACCGGACGACCTCGGCGTGCCCGTCACCGTCAGCACCTGCGACCCGGCCGACGCGACCGCGCTGGCCGCGCTGCTCGCCGCCGTCCCGGCCAGCACACCGCTGACCGCCGTCGTCCACACGGCGGGCACCCTGCGCTCCGGGACGCTGGCCGGCACCGGACTCGCGGAGGTCGGCGCCACCCTCGACGCGAAGGTGCGCGGCGCGGCCAACCTGCACCGGCTCACCGGTGACCTGGACGCCTTCGTGCTCTTCTCCTCCGTCGCCGCCACCTGGGGCGGCAGCGAACAGGGCGCGTTCGCCGCCGCCAACGCCTACCTCGACGCGCTGGCCCAGCACCGGCGCGCCCGCGGACTGCCCGCCACCGCGATCGCCTGGGGCCCCTGGGAAGGCGCCGGATTCGGCGCGGCGGACGCCGGCACCGAGGCCAGGCGGCGCGAGGAGCTGCGCCGCCGGGGCGTGCTGGCGCTGCCGCCCGGCGAGGCGCTGGCCGCGCTCGCCGACGCCGTACGGCACGCCGACACCACGGTGACCGTCGCCGACGTCGACTGGGCCGGTTTCGCCCCCGCGTTCACCGCCGCCCGGCCCAGCCCGCTGCTCGGCGACCTGCCCGAGGTACGGGAGGCGCTGACCGCCGTCACCGGCGCACCGGACACCGGCGAGTCCGGACTCGCCGACCGGCTCGGCAGCCTGCCGGAGGCAGACCAGCAGCGCGAACTCGTCGAGCTGGTACGTCGGGAGGTCGCCGTCGTCCTCGGGCACGGCGACCCGGCGGCGCTGCCCACCGGACGGCCCTTCACCGACCTCGGCTTCGACTCGCTGGCCGCGGTCAACCTGCGCAACCGGCTCGGCGCCGCCACCGGCGTACGGCTGTCCGCCGCCGCCGTGTTCGACCACCCGACCCCCGCCGGGCTCGCCGACCACCTGCGCAGGCAGCTGGTGGTGCCGGCCACCGCCGCCGTCGGCTCGCTGGACGAGGAACTCGACCGGCTGGCCGGTGTCCTGGCCGACGTGTCCGGCGAGGACGACCGGCGCCGGGCGCTCGCCCGGCTGCAGTCACTGGTCGGCAGGCTGACGCCGCGCGCCGACGGCGACCGCGAGTCGGTCACCGAGCAGCTGGGGGCCGCCAGCGACGAAGAGATCTTCCGGTTCATCGACTCGGAGTTGAGCTGATCATGAGTGATGTCGAGCGTCTCCGCGACTACCTGCGCAAGGTCACCGTCGACCTGCACGAGACCCGGCAGCGGCTGCGGGACTACGAGCAGCGCGACACCGAGCCGGTGGCCGTCGTCGGCATGGCCTGCCGCTTCCCCGGCGGCATCGCCTCGCCCGAGGACCTGTGGGAAGTGGTCGCGGCCGGCCGGGACGTGATGGCGGCCTTCCCCACCGACCGCGGCTGGCCCCTGGACCGCCTCTTCGACCCCGACCCGGACCGGCCCGGCACCACCTACGTCAAGGAGGGCGGGTTCCTCTACGACGTGGCCGACTTCGACGCCCCGTTCTTCGGCATCTCGCCGCGCGAGGCGCTGGCCATGGACCCGCAGCAGCGGCTGCTCCTGGAGACCTCCTGGGAGGCGCTGGAACGGGCCGGCGTCGACCCGCTGTCGCTGCGCGGCAGCCGGACCGGCGTGTTCGTCGGCAGCGGCGCCCAGGACTACGGGATGCTCGCCGCGCAGGCCGCCGAGGACCTGGAGGGCTACCTGCTGACCGGCAACGCGATCAGCGTGCTCTCCGGGCGGCTGTCGTACACCCTCGGCCTGGAGGGGCCCGCGCTGTCCGTGGACACCGCCTGCTCCGCCTCCCTGGTCGCCCTGCACCTGGCCCGCCAGTCGCTGGCCCGCGGCGAGTGCTCGCTGGCGCTGGCCGGCGGCGCGTCCGTGCTGTCCACCCCGGCCGGGTTCGTGGAGCTGTCCCGCCAGCGCGGCCTGGCCCCGGACGGCCGCGCCAAGGCGTTCGCCGCGGCGGCCGACGGCACCGCCTGGGCCGAGGGCGCCGGGATCCTGGTCCTGGAGCGGCTCTCCGACGCGCGCCGCAACGGGCACCGGGTGCTGGCCGTGGTGCGCGGCTCGGCGGTCAACCAGGACGGCGCCTCCAACGGCCTGACCGCGCCCAACGGCCCCTCCCAGGAGCGGGTCATCCGTGCCGCGCTCGCCGACGCGGGCCTGGCCGCCGCCGACGTCGACGCCGTCGAGGCGCACGGCACCGGGACCGCGCTGGGCGACCCGATCGAGGCCAACGCGCTGCTCGCCACCTACGGCCGCAACCGCCCCGCCGGCCGGCCGCTGTGGCTGGGCTCGCTCAAGTCCAACCTGGGCCACGCCGGTGCGGCCGCCGGGGTCGGCGGCATCATCAAGACGGTGATGGCGCTGCGCGGCGACCGGCTGCCGCGCACCCTGCACGTGGACGAACCCACCTCCGAGGCCGACTTCGCCTCCGGCGCGGTGGCCCTGCTCACCGAGGAACAGCCCTGGCCCGAGACCGGCCGACCGCGCCGGGCCGGCGTCTCCGCGTTCGGCATCAGCGGCACCAACGCCCACGTACTCCTCGAAGCGGCCGACGAGTTCGAGCCCGCGGAACCGGCCCCGGCCACGGAGACAGCGGCGGGCGGCACGCCCGCGCCGGTACCCCTGATGGTCTCCGCCCGCACCCGTGACGCCCTGCGCGCCCAGGCCGAACGCCTGCTGCCGCTGGTGCGCGGCGGCACCCCGCTGCCCGACCTCGCCGCCGCCCTGGCCCGTTCCCGGGCCGCCCTCGAACACCGGGCCGTGGTCGTCGCAGCCGACCCGGACACCGCCGCCGACGCGCTGTCCGCGCTGGCCGCCGGCCGCTCGCACGACGCCCTGGCCGCCGCCACCGGCGCACCGGAGGACCGGGTGGTGTTCGTGTTCCCGGGCCAGGGCTCGCAGTGGACCGGCATGGCCGCCGAACTCCTCGACTCCGCGCCGGTGTTCGCCGCGCGCTTCGCCGAGTGCGATTCCGCGGCCCGCGAGTTCGTCGACTGGTCCCTCACCGACGTGCTGCGCGAGGCGCCCGGCGCGCCCGACATGGAGCGCATCGAGATCCTGCAGCCGGTGCTCTTCGCGGTGATGGTCTCCCTGGCCGAACTCTGGCGCTCCCACGGCCTCGTCCCGGCCGCCGTGGTCGGCAGCAGCCAGGGCGAGATCGCCGCCGCCTGCGCGGCCGGGGCGCTGTCCCTGCGCGACGCGCTGAAGATCGTGGTGCTGCGCAGCCAGTTGTTCGCCGACGAACTGCGCGGCAACGGCGCGGTGGTGTCGGTGGCCGCACCCGAGGAGCGGGTCCGCGCCCGGCTGGCCGCCCAGGGCGACGCGCTGCACATCGGCGGCGTCAACGGACCGAACGCGGTCACCGTGGTCGGCGAACCGGCCGGGCTCGACCGGTTCGTCGCCGAGGCCACCGCCGACGGGCTGCGCGCCCGGCTGGTCGCCTCCACGGTCGCCTCGCACTGCGACCAGGTCGACCCGCTGCACGACCGCATCGTGGACATGTTCGCCGACGTCCGGCCGGTCGCCACCGACGTGCCGTTCTGCTCCACCGTCACCGGAGACTTCACCGACACCGGCACCCTGGACGCCGAGTACTGGTTCGACAACGCCCGCCGCCCGGTCGCCTTCGACCCGGCCGTGCGCACCCTGCTGGCCGCCGGACATCGGTTCTTCGTCGAGGTCAGCCCGCACCCGGTCCTGGTCACCGCGGTCCAGGAGATCGCCGAGGACGCCGGCACCGACGTCGCCGCCGTCGGATCGCTGCGCCGCGGCCAGGGCGGCCTGGACCGCTTCCTGCGCTCGGCGGCCGACGCCTACACGCGCGGCGCCCCGGTCGACCTCGGTGCCGCCCCGGCGGACCGCGCCACCGCCTGGGTCGACCTGCCCACCTACCCCTTCCAGCGGCAGCGCTACTGGCCCGAGCCCGATCCCGGCGCCGCCACGGCGAGCGCCGATCCGGTGGAGTCCGGCTTCTGGGAAGCCGTCGAGAACGAGGACCTGGCCGGTCTCGGCGACGTCCTGGAAGTGGACACCGCACCGCTGGCCGCCGTGCTGCCCGCGCTGTCGGCGTGGCGGCGGCAGCGGCGCGAGCGGTCCGTCGTGGACTCCTGGCGGCACACCCTGGACTGGCGGCCGGTGCCCGAACCCGCCAGTTCCCGGCTCTCCGGGGACTGGCTGGTCGCCGTACCGCCCGGCTTCACCGGGCCCGAACCCGCCGTGCTCGCAGAGCACGGCGCCCGGGTCGTCCGCATCGAGGTCACCGCCGGTACGACGGACCAGGAAGCCCTGCGTGCGGCCCTGGCCGACGTCCGGCCCTCCGGCGTGCTGGCCCTGCTGGCCTGGCCGGCCGCCGTGACCCTGGTCCGCGCCCTCGCCGAGGCGGGCGTGGCGGCCCCGCTGTGGTTCACCACCACCGCCGCGGTCGCCCTGGACGCCGCACCGGACGGCGACCCCGACCGGGCCGCGCTGTGGGCCCTCGCCCCCACCGTGGCCCTGGAGCACCCCACCCTCACCGGCGGCATCGTCGACCTGCCCGCCGAGGCCGACGAACGCGCGCTGACCCGCTGGTGCGCCGCGCTGTCCGGACGGACCGGCGAAGAGCAACTGGCCGTCCGCCCCGCCGGGTTGTTCGCCCGCCGCCTGGTGCGCAGCCCCCTGAGCCTCCCGGCCGGCACCGGCTGGCGGCCCACCGGCACCACCCTGGTCACCGGCGCGGACACCGCCGTCGGCGCCGCCACCGCCCGCTGGCTGGCCACCGAGGGCGCCCCCGCGCTGCTGCTGACCGCGGGACCCGACGCCGCCGTGGCCGACGGCCTCGTCACCGAACTGCGCGACCTGGGCACCGAAGTGCACACCGTCTCCTGCGATCTGCCGGACCGTGAGCAAGTGGCCGACCTGCTCGCCGGACAGCCGGTCACCGCCGTGGTGCACACCTACCTCCCGCTCACCGAGGCGCCGCTGACCGCCCTCGACCCCACTGCCGCGCCCCACCCCGGAGTCACCGCGGCCCGGCACCTGCACGACCTCACCCGCGACACCCCGCTCACCGCGTTCGTGCTGTTCTCCTCCGTGTCCGGCACCTTCGGCGGCGTCGGCCAGGCCGGCTACGCGGCGGCCGCCGCCGCACTGGACGCCCTGGCCGAACACCGCGCCGCCGCCGGGCTGCCCGCCCTGTCGGTGGCCTGGGCGCCCTGGGACGACCCGGCCGACACCACCGGAGTCGCCGCCGTCCGCAGGGAGCGGCTGGCCGGGCGCGGCATCGCCGTCCTCGACGGACAGCGGGCCCTTTCCGCGCTCGGCGCCGCGCTCACCGCCGGGGACACGCGGCTGCTCCTCGCCGACGTGGACTGGCCGCGGTTCCGGGCCGCGTACACCGTCACCGGACCGCGCCCGCTCATCGCCGAGTTCACCCCCGACCGGGGCCGCCGCGAACCCGGGGGCCCGGACACCCCGGACGCCGGCCGGCTGGCCGCCCTGCCCGCCGCCGAGCGGTACGGCGCGCTGCTCGCCGCGATCGCCGGGCAGGCCGCCGCCGTCCTCGGCTTCGCCGACCCGTCCGCCATCGACCCGGCCCGCCGCTTCCTCGAACACGGCTTCGACTCCCTGACCACCCTGGAGCTGCGCAACCGCCTGTCGGCGGCGACCGGGTTACGGCTGACCGCGGCCACCCTGTTCGAACACGACACGCCCGAGGCGCTGGCCCGGCACCTGCGGACCGAACTCGGCCCCGACCCGGCCGCCGACCCCGGGAGCGGGACGTTCGCCGCGCTGAGCCGCACCGCGGCAGAAGCCGGGAAGACCGGCGAGTTCGTCGAACTGCTCGGCGCCGCGGCCAAGCTGCGCCCGTCCTTCGGCTCCGCCGACGAGGCGGGCCCGCTGCCCGAAGCGGTGCCGCTCACCGTCCGCGACGACGGTCCGCTGCTGGTCTGCCTGCCCACCGTCCTGGCCACCTCCGGCCCCCATCAATACGCCCGGTTCGCCGCCGGACTGCGCGAGCGGCGCGCGGTCTCGGCGCTCGCCCTGCCCGGCTACCTCGACGGCGAACCGCTGCCCGCCGACCGGCCCGCCGCGATCGAGGCCGTCACCCGCCAGGTGGAGGCGGCGGCCCGGGAGCGGCCGGTGGTGCTCGTGGGCTACTCCTCGGGCGGCCTGCTCGCCGACGGCGTCGCCGCCGAACTCGCCGCACGCGGCCGGCCGGCCGCCGGGCTGGTCCTCCTCGACACCTTCGTCTTCGGCCGCGAACTGGTCACCGACGGCGCCGCCCTGTTCGAGCAGATGTTCACCAGGCTGGCCGAGAACGGCGCGGTCACCGACGCCCGGCTCACCGCCATGGGCGGGTACCTGCGGCTGCTCACCGACTGGGAACCGGCAGGCTCCGCGACGCCGGTCCTGCTGGCCCGCGCGACCGGACCGCTCACCGGATTCGACCGCCCGCCCGCCACCTGGGCCTACCCGCACGACGTGGTGGAGCTGGCCGGCGACCACTTCACCGTTCTGGAAGAGCACGCCGACCGTACTGCCCAGGCGGTGCACGAGTGGCTGGAGAAGCAATGACACATCGACGTACCACCGTTCTGGTCGTCGGCGCGGGCCCGTGCGGCCTGGCCATGGCCGCCCAGCTCAGCCGGCTCGGCGTGGCGGTCACCGTGGTCGACGCCGCGGACCACCCGCACACCGGCTCCCGCGCCATCCTGCTGTGGCCGCCGGTACGGGAGGTGCTCGGCGAACTGGGACTCGCCGAGCGGGCCGCCCGCGACAGCGTCCAGCCCGTCGCACTCCACTACCACCTGGGTTCCGGCGGCAGCGTGCGGGTACCGCTCGGCGAGGCCAACGCCCCGCTGGTCCTGCCCCAGGAACGCACCGGCCGGCTGCTGGCGGAGACCCTGGCCGAGCGGGGCGTCGACGTCGAGTGGGGCACCCGCGTCACCAAGGTCGTCCCCGACGCCCACACGGTGACCGTCACCGGCAGCCGCGCGGACGGCTCCACCGCCGAGATCGAGGCCGACTGGGTGGTGGGCGCGGACGGCCTGCACAGCCAGGTCAGGGACCAGCTGGGCATCGACTTCTCCGGGGCGCGGTTCCCGGCCACCTTCCTGCTCGCCGAAGGACGCATCACCGGCGAGCCCGGCACCGGCGGGATCAGCACCGAGGAGATCCACTACTTCCTCGCCGACACCGGCGTCGCGCTGATCGCCCCGCTGCCCGGCGGCGAGTTCCGGGTCTCCGGCGCGGTCCCGGAGGGCACCGAGGCCACCGCCGAGCAGGCCCAGGCGCTGCTGGACGAACGCGGCCCCGGCGGGCTCCGGTTCACCGAGGTACGCACGGTCACCCTGTTCGCCAGCGACGAGCGGGTGGCCGGCGCGCTGCGCTCCGGCCGCTGCTTCCTGGTCGGCGACGCCGCCCACGTGCACAGCCCGATCGGCGGCCAAGGCCTCAACCTCGGCATCCCCGACACCCGCAACCTGGCCTGGAAACTGGCCGGCGTGGTGCACGGCCGGCTCGACGAATCGGTCCTGGACACCTACGACCCCGAGCGCCGCGCCGCGATCGAACAGACCCTCCAGGCCACCGGCCGCATGGCCCGTCAGGCCGTCGTCGGCCCGGTCGCCCGCCGGATCCGCGACCTGACCTGGCGGCTGCTCGACGCCACCGGCGTACTGACCCGTGGCTACGCGCCGATGCTGGCCGGCTGGCGCAGCCACTACCCCGACGTGCTGTTCGGCGGCACGGACCGCGCCCGGCCGCGCCCCGGCACCCGCGACCCCCGCTGGATCCCCAAACCGTCCGACGAACTCGCCGGCCGCTTCCAGCTGATCACCTACGGCGGCAAGGACACCCGACTGGCGGCGCGGGCGGCCGAGCTGGCCGACCGGCTGCCCGACCTGGCCGCCCACTTCCCGCTGGACGGCACCACCGAGAAGTTCGTGCTGCTGCGCCCGGACGGCTACGTGGCCGCCGCGGGCTCCGCCGACCGGTTCCCCGGCGTCGCCGCGAAGCTCGCCGCGCTGGCCCCCGCCCCGTCGTCCCAGGCCCCGACCCGCTGACGGTCCGGGCACCCCACCAGCCGAGCACCCCACGACGAGAGGACACGACATGCCCCACCCCGACGGCGCGCCGGCCACCGGCTGTCCCGTGCACGCCGACGCCACGGCGGCCCCCCGCCCCTGGGCACCCGGACTTCCCGAACCCGGCCCCGTGGAGCAACTGCTGCTGCCCGACGGCAACCCGGTCTGGATGATCACCCGTTACGACGACGCGCTCGCCGCGCTCACCAACCGCAAGCTCAGCAAGCACCTCGACAACGCGGCTCCGGAGCTGTGGCCCTCGGTGGGCTACGACGGCCGCAAGTCCATCCTCAACCAGCACATGAACCTCGCCGACCCGCCCGAGCACACCCGGCTGCGCAGACTGGTCTCCAAGGCCTTCACACCGCGCCGGGTCGCCGACCTCGGCGAGCGGATCCAGCAGATCACCGACGAACTGCTCGACGCGGTCGCCGAGGCCGGCACCGCCGACCTCAAGGCCTCGTTCATCTCCCCGCTGATCTCCACGGTGCTCTACGAGATGCTCGGCGTACCGCTCGCCGACGTCGAGGAGTTCGAGCGCAACACCTACATCTTCGTCGGCCTCGGCAACTCCTCCAGCCCCGAGGAGGTCGTCGCCTCGGTCGGCTGGTTCGAGGAGTACCTCACCGAACTGACCGCGCAGCGCCGCGCCGACCCCGGCCCCGACCTGATCTCCGGTCTGGTGCAGGCCAACGAGGACGGCGACGCGCTCGCCGACCTGGAGATCCGCTCCACCGTCATGCTGCTGCTCCTCGCCGGCGCCGAGACCACCATCAATCTGCTCTCCAACGGCATCCTCGCGCTGCTGCGCAACCCCGGGCAGCTCGCCGAACTCAAGGCCGACCCCGAGGGGCTGACCCCGGCCGTCGAGGAACTGCTGCGGCTGACCAGCCCGGTGTTCACCGTGGTGTACCGCTTCGCCACCGAGGACATGGAGCTGGGCGGCGCGAAGGTCAAGGCGGGCGACCACGTGATGATCTCGCTGGCCGCGGCCAACCACGACCCGGACCAGTTCAGCGACCCCGAGACGCTGGACATCCACCGCGACGCCTCCCGGCACCTCGCGCTCGGCCACGGCACCCACTTCTGCATCGGCGCGCCCCTGGCCAGGCTCAAGGCGCGGATCGCGCTGCGCACCCTGTTCGACCGCTTCGACGACCTCCGGCTCGCCGTCCCCGACGAGAAGCTGACCTGGACGCCCAGCCTGGTGGCCAACAGCCTGGACCAGCTGCCGGTGACGTTCACCGCCGCGGCCCCGGCCGCCGCCGGCTGACCCCTCCGCCCCCTGAAGCCCCTCTCCGTACCGAAACTCTCGTCCGCGCGGCGACGGCCGTCCCCGCGCGGGGTTGGGAACGACAGCGATGACCGAGGCACCGATGCTGGACCCGGGCTTCATAGCCCAGTTGCTGCCCTTCGACCCCTTCGACCCGGCCTTCCTGGCCGACCCCTACCCGGTGTACGCGCAGATCCGGGAGAAGGGCCCGGTGACCCGTACGCCGCTCGGGCTGTGGGCGGTGACCGGACACGAGGCCTGCTCGGCCGTCCTGCGCGACCAGCGCTTCGGCTGGGGCGACGGCGCGACCGTCGCCGACCACTTCCGCACCGAGGCCGACGGCACGGTGGTGCGGCCGTTCATCTTCTCCGACCCGCCGGAGCACACCCGCATCCGCGCCCTGGTGAGCAAGGCGTTCGCGGCCCGCCAGGTGGACCGGATGCGCACCACCGCCCAGCAGGTCGTGCGCGAGCTGATCGAGACGGCGCGCGCCGAGGCCGGCGACGGTCCGATCGACCTGATGAGCGCGGTGGCGCACCCGCTGCCCGGCCGCATGCAGAACGCCCTCCTGGACGTGCCGGCCGAGCACGCGGCCCGCTTCGACGAGCTGTCCGGCGACATCGCGCGCGGCCTCGACCCGAGCTTCCTGCTCGGCCCCGAGGAGATCGCCAAGCGCGACAACGCGCGCGCCGAGCTGTACCGGTACATCGGCGAACTGGCCGAGCGCCGCCGGGCGGAACCGGGCACCGACCTGATCAGCGAGCTGGTCGCCGTGGAGGAGGGCGGCGACACCCTGACCCCCGAGGAACTGGAGGTCACGTGCACCCTGCTGCTCTCCGCCGGGTACGCCACCACCGTGAACCTGATCGGCAACGGCATGCTCGCGCTGCTCCGGCGGCCCGACCAGCGGGACTGGCTGCGGGCCCGTCCCGGCCAGGTGGCCGCCGCGGTGGAGGAGATGCTGCGCTTCGACACACCGGTGCAGATGATCTCCCGGGTCGCGCTGGCCGAGGCCGAGATCGCCGGGCAGACCATCCAGCCGGGCGAGCAGGTCATGCTGATGATCGGTGCGGCCAGCCACGATCCCGACGTCTACGACGACCCCGACGAACTGCGCCTGGACCGGCCCGCGGGCCGCAACCTCGGCTTCGGCCTCGGCATCCACTTCTGCGTCGGCGCGCCGCTGGCCCGGCTCACCGCGCAGGCCGCGGTGTCCGCGCTGGCCGCGCTCGACCTGGAGCCGGTCACTGACAGCCCGGCCCGGGTGCCCAACATCATCATGCGCGGCCTGGCCGAACTGCCGGTCCGCGTCACCGCCTGACCGACGGCCGACCGGGTGCGGGCCCACCGGAGTCCTCCGGCGCGCACGCACCCGGCCCGCTCACCCGGAGGCACCCTCGCCACGCCTACGGAAAGGGGCCTGGGCCCCGCACACGGCGACCGCACACGGCGACCGCACACGGCGACCGCACACAGCAACCGCTCACAGAGCCGTACGAAGGCCGCGGAGCCCGTCCGAAGGACGAGGCGAACGCCCGAACCCGGCCCCGCGCCGACCGCGGTCCGCGCCCGGCGTCCCGCGCACGGCACACGACCACTCGAAGAACCACGGGGAGACCACGGGGATGACCGACACCCTGACCGCACAGGAACTCTGGATCCGCCGCTACCGCCCGGCGCCGCGGGACACCGACCTCACGCTGGTCTGCTTCCCGCACGCGGGCGGCTCCGCCAGCTACTTCCGTCCGCTCGCCGACGCGCTGGCTCCGGTCGCCGACGTGCTGTCCGTGCAGTACCCGGGCCGTCAGGACCGGCGGTCCGAACCGCCCCGCACCTCGATCTCCCGGCTGGCCGACGAGATCCTCGCCGTGCTGGAGACGCTGCCGAGGCGCCGCCTGGTGCTGTTCGGGCACAGCATGGGCGCCTGCGTGGCCTTCGAGGTGGCCCGGCGGATCGAGCAGCGGGCCTCCCTCGACCTGCTGGGGCTCGTCGCCTCCGGCCGCACCGCGCCGCCCGAGGTCCGCGACCGCGGGGTCCGGTCGATGGACGACGCGGGGGTCGTCGACGAGATCCGCCGGCTGAACGGCACCGACGAACGGCTGCTCCTGGACCCGGACGTCATCGAGATGATCCTGCCCGCGGTCCGCGGCGACTACACGGCGGTCGAGTCCTACCGGTACCGGCCGGGACCGCCGCTGCGCTGCCCGATCAGTGTGCTCGTCGGCGACGACGACCCGCAGGTCACCCTGGAAGAGGCCGCGGAGTGGCGCGAGCACACCGAGGGCGCCTTCACCCTGCGCGACTTCCCCGGCGGCCACTTCTACCTGGCCGAGCAGCAGGCCGGGGTGGTCCGCGCGCTGACCGAGGACCTGGCGGAGTTCCGTCGCGCCCGGCGACGCGACGCCTGAACCGAACGCTCCCCGAGCACACCCCCCAGACCGAAGGAAGCCTGTGGTGATGACCGACCTGGCCGCCGCGATCGAGTCACCGGACGCGCGGACGCGTGACATCGCGTCCCTGCCGGTTCCGGAGTCCTACCGCGCCACCGTGTTGCGCAAGGACGAGCAGCACATGTTCGACGGAGTTCCCGTCGGCGACCGCGACCCCGCCAAGGCCCTCCACGTCGAAGAGGTGCCGACCCCGGAACCCGGCCCCGGTGAGGCCCTGATCGCCGTGATGGCGAGCTCCGTCAACTACAACACGGTGTGGAGCGCGCTGTTCTCGCCGGTGCCGACCTTCGCGTTCCTCGAACGGTATGCCCGCACCGGCGGCCCGGCCGCCCGGCACGACCAGCCCTACCACGTGATCGGCTCCGACCTGTCCGGCGTGGTCCTGCGCACCGGTCCCGGCGTGCGCCGCTGGCGGCCCGGTGACCGGGTGGTCGCGCACTGCCTGTCCGTCGAACTGGAGGACGCGGCCGGCCACGACGACACCATGCTCGACCCGGAGCAGCGGATCTGGGGGTTCGAGACCAACTACGGCGGCCTCGCCGATCTCGCGCTGGTCAAGGCCAACCAGCTGATGCCCAAGGCGGGGCACCTGACCTGGGAGGAGGCCGCCGCGCCCGGCCTGGTCAACTCCACCGCCTACCGGCAGCTGGTCTCCCGCAACGGCGCCGCCATGAAGGTCGGCGACACCGTGCTGATCTGGGGCGCGGGCGGCGGGCTCGGGTCGTACGCCACCCAGTACGCGCTGGCGGGCGGCGCGATACCGGTCTGCGTGGTCTCCAGCGAGCAGAAGGCGCGGATCTGCCGGGAGATGGGCGTCGAGGCGATCATCGACCGGAGCGCGGAGGACTACCGGTTCTGGCGGGACGAGGAGACCCAGGACCAGCGGGAGTGGAAGCGGTTCGGCCGGCACATCCGGGAACTGACCGGCGGCGACGACGTGGACATCGTCTTCGAGCATCCGGGCCGGGAGACCTTCGGCGCCTCCGTCTACGTGGCCCGCAGGGGCGGCACGATCGTGACCTGTGCCTCCACGTCCGGCTACCGGCACGAGTTCGACAACCGCTACCTGTGGATGCACCTGAAGAGGATCATCGGTTCCCACTTCGCCAACTACCGCGAGGCCTGGGAGGCGAACCGGCTCGTCGTGAAGGGCCGTATCCACCCGACCCTCTCGCGTACGTACCCGCTGGCCGAGACCGGCCGGGCCGTCACCGACGTGCACCGCAACCGCCACCACGGCAAGGTCGGGGTGCTGTGCCTGGCGCCGCGGGAGGGCCTCGGCGTCACCGACCCCGAACTGCGCGAACGCCATGAGCCGGCCATCAACCGCTTCCGCACGGAGGAGGTTTTGGTCTGAACCATTGACATGTTCATGGACCAGGGCCTTCAATGCGGCACGTCTACGTATGTCTTCCGGCGTTCACGTATGAGGAAGGTCCTGGCATGACGACCCCCCACCCGGACACAGCCTGGCCCCGCACCTTGTTGAGACTCCTCGCCCTGCTCGCCGTGGTGCTCGGCGTCCAGGCCGCACCCGTGCACAGCGCCCGCGCCGCCTCGCCCGTCAACGTGATCGCCTTCTACGACGGCACGTACGACGCGGCGCACATCAGCTTCGACCACGAGGCCGCCACCTGGTTCCCGCAGGCGGGCGCCCAGAACGGCTTCACCTACACGCAGACCACGGACTGGAGCCGCCTCAACACGGCGACGCTCGCCACCTACCAGGTGGTCATGTTCCTCGACGACTACCCGCACACCGCGTCCCAGCAGTCCGCCTTCCAGAACTACGTGGCGGGCGGCGGCGGATTCATCGGCTTCCACGTGTCGGCGTACAACGACAACACCAGCGACTGGCCGTGGTACCACAACACGTTCCTCGGCACCGGCACCTTCAAGAGCAACAGCTGGGGCCCCACCGCCGAGACCCTGCAGATCGAGGACCGCAACCACCCGGCGACCGCCAACCTGCCGGCCACCATCTCGTCCTCGGTCAGTGAGTGGTACAGCTGGCAGAACGACCTCCGGCAGAACCCGAACATCGACATCCTCGCCTCGATGGCCCAGTCCACCTTCCCGATCGGCACCGACCCCAACCAGACCTGGTACAGCGGCTACTACCCGATCGTCTGGTCCAACCGCGCCTACAAGATGGTCTACAACAACTTCGGCCACAACGCGATGGACTACTCGACCAACACCACGCTGTCGTCGACGTTCGGGAGCGCCCAGCAGAACCAGCTGCTGCTCCAGGAGATCAAGTGGGCGGCCGGACAGTCCGGTCCGGTCACCCCGCCCACCGGCGCCACCGGCCCGATCCGCGGCTACGGCGGCAAGTGCGTGGACGTGGCGGGCGCGTCCAGCGCCAACGGCGCCGCCGTCCAGCTCTACGACTGCAACGGCACCGGCGCGCAGAACTGGACGGTCTCCACGTCCGGGACGATCAGCGCGCTCGGCAAGTGCATGGACGTGACCTCGGCGTCCACCGCCAACGGCGCCAAGGTGCAGCTCTACGACTGCAACGGCACCGGATCACAGGTGTGGCAGGCCGGCGCCAACGGCTCCCTGGTCAATCCGCAGTCGGGCAAGTGCCTCGACGCGACCGGCCCCAGCTCCGCCAACGGCACCCGGCTGCAGATCTGGACCTGCGGGGGTTCCGCCAACCAGAGCTGGACGCTGCCGTCCTGAACCGCCCGCCCGGACCGGTGCGCCGCCTCGGCGGACCGGTCCGGGCGTCGCGCCCTCACCCCAGGGTGCGCACCGGTGTGCCGGCGCGCCAGGCCGCGATGTCCTCGACCGCGTCCCGGTAGAAGACCTCGTACAGGTCCCGGCTGACGTAGCCGATGTGCGGAGTGACCACGGCGTTCGACAGGGTCCGCAACGGGTGACCGGCCGGCAGGGGCTCCCGGTCGAAGACGTCCAGCGCCGCCGACGCGATCCTGCCCTCGGCCAGCGCGGCGATCAGTGCCGCCTCGTCCACCAGCGGCCCGCGCGAGGTGTTCACCAGGATCGCCGTCGGCTTCATCAGGCCCAGTTCGCGCGCGCCGACCAGCCCGCGGGTGCGCTCGCCGAGGACCAGATGGATGCTCAGCACGTCGGAACGGGCGAACAGTTCGTCCCGCTCGACGTACTCCGCTCCCCTCGCCCGAGCGGCGTCGGGCGTCAGGTTCTCGCTCCAGGCGACGGTGCGCATGCCGAAGGCACGCCCGACCTCCGCGACCGCGGTCCCGAGCCGGCCGAGGCCGAGCAGTCCGAGGGTGGCGCCGCGCAGACTCGTCCCCAGCCCCTGCTGCCAGCCGCCCCGGCGCACGGAGTCCACCTGCTGCGGGATGAGCCGCGCCGCGGAGAGGATGAGCCCCCAGGTGAGTTCGGCCGTCGGATGACCGAAGTAGCCCGTGCCGCAGACGGTGACGCCGGCCCGGCGTGCCGCCTCCAGGTCGATCGCCGCGTTCACCGGCCCGGTGGTCACCAGCAGCTCCAGGTCCGGCAGCCGGTCGAGCGTCGAGGCCGGGAACGGCGTCCGCTCCCGCATGGCGACGACCACCTCGAACCCGGCGAGCGCCGCGACGACCGCCTCCTCGTCCTCGAAGGGGTCCCGGAAGACCTGGACGTCCGCCCGGAGCGCGTCCCAGTCGGCCAGGTCCAGCGCCACGCCCTGGTAGTCGTCCAGGATCGCGATCCTCATGCGGAGTCCTCTCTCTGTCGGCGGCAGGAAGCCCGTCCCGGCCGGTGACGGGGCGACGCACCGCGGGTGCCCGACGGCGGGAAGGCGAACCGGCGGGCGGCCGCGCCGGCCGGCGCGGTGACCGTCACAGGCCGCGCCACACGTTGTCGAAGGCCGCGTCCTCGATCTCCCGGCGCTGCCGTACGGCGGCCAGCTCCGTCACCGCGCCGTCCACGGCGGCCACCACGGTCACCGTCGCGTCCGGGACGGCACTGGCGAGGTCCTCGGGGGTCTCGTCCTGGATGCCCACGGCGGCCGCGAACGCGCCGAGCACCGGCTCGCCCGACGTCCAGCGCTCCCGCGCCCCGGCGTGCTCGGGCGAGTCGGCGGGCTCCGTCCGTCCGGTGGGCAGCGGGAGCCAGCGCCGCCGCTGCCGGGTGACCGTCCCCTCCTCCTCCAGCTCGGCGAGGTAGGCGGCGGACAGGCCGCGCCCGCGACGCCACAGCCAGTCCTCGACCGACTCGTGGGGCATGTCGCGCTTCAGCGCCGCCACCGCCCCGTCCAGGAGCCGGTCGCCGGTCGCGCCCTCGCCGCCGGGCACGATGATCTCGTCGTCGAGGGTGACCGCCCCGGCGCCGAGGAGATCGACCAGCTCGGCTCCCGCCAGCGCCAGCGAGAGGTCACCCTGCTCGACGGACCGGCCGGCGGCGTCGTACACGGTGACGATGAACAGGTCCCGGGGTGTGGTCATGTCGGACTCCCCAACAGAGATGACGGCAGAGGCGGCTGAGGCCATGGTGGCGCGGAGGTGCGCCGCGCCCGGTGCGGGCGCCACGCAGTCTCTCGTGCTTGTGCCCCACAGGTCACTCTTTCCATCCGGGCGGGACGCGGCGCGCCGTTTCCCGCGTCCTGCCACCACGATGCGCCGCCGGGCCCGGAGGCGCAGCCCGGCACGGGGACGCCCACGGGGCCGGGACGGCGGCCGTCCACAGGCGCCGGTGGAGCGTCGGTGTGCGCGATAGGCTGCTCGGCGATCAGAAGCGTGACCTGGGCCGGAGGTGGTGGGGCATGACAGCGAGGACCGAGCCGTCGGCCGCCGTCGGCGCGGGCGGCCGGGACAGCAGGCTGGGCCCGCTGATCATCACCCTCTTCGGGCTGTACGCGCGCGGTGAGCACAACTGGCTCTCCGTGGCCTCGCTGATACGTCTCATGGCCGATCTCGGCGTGGAGGCCCAGGCCGTCCGCTCGGCCGTCTCCCGGCTGAAGCGGCGCGGCGTGCTGCGCAGCGAGCGGCACGAGGGAGCCGCCGGATACGCCGTCGCCGACAGCACGCTGGAGGTGCTGGCGGAGGGCGACATCCGCATATTCGAACGGAACCGGGCCGCGGCCGACGACGGCTGGCTCGTCGTGGTCTTCTCCGTGCCCGAGTCCGAGCGCGACAAGCGCCACGCCCTGCGTACGGCCCTGACCCGGCTCGGCTTCGGCACCGCCGCTCCCGGCGTGTGGGTGGCCCCCGGCATCCTCGCCGACGAGACCCGCCGCACCCTGCAACGCCTCGGCCTGACGCCCTACGTCGACATCTTCACCGGCGACCACTTCGCCTTCGGCGACCTGTCGGCGAAGGTCCGCGCCTGGTGGGACCTGGACGAGCTGACCGCGCTCTACGCGGACTTCCTCGCCCGCTACGGGCCGGTCCGCGAGCGCGCCGCGGCGGGCGGGACCGCGCCGCGGGAGGCGTTCGGGATGTACCTTCCGATGCTCACGGAGTGGCGCCGGCTGCCGTACCGCGACCCCGGCCTGCCGCTGTCGCTGCTGCCCCGGGACTGGGACGGCGAGCGGGCCGGCGCGCTCTTCGAGGAACTCGACCGAACGCTCCGGGCGCCCGCCCGCGAACACGCCCTGTCGGTCATCCGCACGCCCCTGGGATCTACGGCCTGATCAGCCGCTCCTCCGGGATCACGGCCACGCCGAGGATCTCGATCATCGCCTCCGGCTGCCAGAGCGCGGTGCAGCCGATGCCCGCCATCGCCGGGTACACCGGGCCCGCGAGCTCCCGCCACACCGTGCCGATCTCCTTGCCGTGGGCCTGGTAGTCGGGGATGTCGGTGAGGTAGATCGTCACGCTCACCAGGTCGGCCGGCTCGCCGCCCGCCGCCCGCAGCGTGGTGAGCACGTTGCCGAACGCCTGGCGGAACTGCTCGACGATCCCGCCCGGAACGATCTTCATGTCGGCGTCGAGCGCCGTCTGGCCGCCCAGGTGGAGCGTGTTTCCCGCGAGTGTCCCGTGCGAGTAGCCGCTCGGGGCGGGCAGTTCGGGCGGGTTCACGGCGACGGGAGTCATGGGGCCTCCGGTTCGGTGGTGTCCGGCTCCGGGAGCACGGCCCGGTGTATTGACAATAAATGACGGCCGTGAAAAATACGAGATACAGCGCGGTCCCCGTACGGGCCGCGTCAGGCTGACGCCCCGCTCGACGGACACGCACCCCGGCAAGCCCACGGAAACGGAGCCGTTCCATGGAGCCCGACCTCGGCAAGTACCGACTCGAAGGCGACAGCGAGCTGTACCGGCTGCCCAGCGGCATCGTCGCGCCCGTCGTCACCCGGGCCGGTCAGGAGGACGTGAACACCGCCGACTCGGGAGGCGCCGTCCGCGTGTCGGGCGTCAGCGGCCGGCACACCCCGGCGCGCCGCCTCTGGTACGGCAAGGTCAGCAACGAACCCGGCTACCGCTCGGTCACCCACCACCATGGCGAGGCCGAGACCGGCGGATACGTCCTCTCCGGCCGGGCCCGGATCTACTTCGGCGAGAAGTTCGAGGACTACGTGGACATGGCGGAGGGCGACTGGGTCTTCGTCCCGCCTTTCATGCCGCACGTCGAGTGCAACCTCTCCCGGAGCGAGCCGCTGGTGTGGATGACCACCAGGACCCCGGAGAACATCGTGGTGAACCTTCCCGACGTGGCCGACGCCGACCTGCGCGACTGGCTGAACCGATGACGGCCGCCCCGACCTCCGCGATCGTCACCGCCGCCCTCACCCTCAAGCCCGCCGCTCCCGAGCACTTCGACCTCGCCTTCACGGCCACCACCCAGCCCTGCCCCTGGCCCAAGGCCTACGGCGGCGACCTCGTCGCCCAGGCGGCCGCCGCCGCGACGCGCTCGGTCACCGACGGCAAGTCGCTGCACTCCATGCACAGTTACTTCCTGCGCCCGGCCGACATCGGCGCCGAGGTCCGCTACGAGGTGGAGGTGGTGCGCGACGGCCGCGGCTACAGCACCCGACAGGTGCGCGGCTACCAGAACGGCAAGGCGCTCTACGTCTGCCTCGCCAACTTCGCGGCGGGGGCGCCGGGCGGCTCCTTCCACGCCGAGCCCGCCGGGGAGATCCCCGGCCCCGAGACGCTGCCCACCTCGGCCGATTACCTCGCCGAGCGCACCGGCGGCACCATGACCGACGAGTCCAAGGCCTACTGGCGCGGGGGCCGCGGCTTCGACATGCGGCACGTCCCGGGTCCCGTCTACCTCACCGTCGACGGCGAGCGGCTGCCCCACCAGGCCGCCTGGGTCAAGCCGTTCGACGCGCTGCGCGCCGTCGAAGGACTCACCGACGCCCAGCGCGACCTCGCCGCCCTCGCCTACGTCTGCGACTACACGATCCTCGAACCCGTCCTGCGGGTCCTCGGCCTGGCCTGGGCAGATCCCGGACTGGTCACCGCCAGCCTCGACCACGCCATGTGGTTCCACCGTCCCGCCGCCCTGGACGACTGGCTGCTCTACGCCCAGGAGGCGGTGGCCGCCGACGCCGGCCGCGGCCTCGGCACCGGACGCTTCTTCACCCGCGACCGCCGTCACCTCGCCACCGTCGTACAGGAGGGCATGATCCGCCCCGCCTGACCGCCCGCCGCATGCCCGGGGCGGGCTCCCGGAAGGAACCCCACGTTGGCCGTTCCGCTCTCACCGACCTCGCACCTGGACACCTTCGCCCGGGACCATCTGCCGCCCGCCGAACTGTGGCCCACGATCGAGTTCAGCACACCCGAACTGACCTACCCGGCCCGCCTCAACGCGGGCACCGAACTCATCGACGCGGCCGTCGAGCGCCACGGCCCCGCCCGCCCCGCCCTGCGCACCCCGGCCGGCGAGCTGTGGACCTACGGCGAACTGCGCACCCGGGCCAACCAGGTCGCCCAGGTGCTCACCGAGGACCTGGGCCTGGTGCCCGGCCGGCGTGTCCTGCTGCGTGCGCCCAACACCCCCTGGACGGTGGCCTGCTGGCTCGGTGTCCTGAAGGCCGGCGGGGTCGTGGTCACCACCATGGCCGCCCTGCGGGCCCGTGAGATCGTCCCGATCGCCGAACGCACCCGGCCCGCCGTCGCCCTGGCGGACCACCGCTTCGCCGACGAGATCCGCGCGGCCCTGCCCGGCCTGACCCTGGTCGAGTACGGCGGCCCCGGCCCCGACGACCTGGTGGCCCGGTGCGCCGCCAAGTCCGGCGAGTTCGACGACGTGGAGACGGCCGCCGACGACGTGGCGCTGCTGTGTCCCACCTCCGGAAGCACCGGCGTCCCCAAGATCACGATGCACTTCCACCGGGACGTCCTGTCCATCGACAACACCTTCGGCCGCCACCTGCTGAGGCTGCGCGAGGACGACCTGGTGGCCTGCACCGCGCCGTTCGCCTTCACCTTCGGCCTCGGCATGCTGGTCGTCTTCCCGCTGCGGGCCGGCGCCTGCGCCCTGCTGACCGAGACGACGACACCGGCCCAGCTCGCCGGACTCGTCGCGGAGCACGGTGTCACCGTCCTCGCGACGGCGCCCACCGCCTACAAGGCGATCGTCCGCGCCGGCCTGGAAGGACGGCTGAGCGGCGTCCGCGTCGGGGTGTCGGCGGGCGAGCACATACCGCTCACCACCTGGCAGGAACTGCGGGACCGCATCGGGCTGAAGGTGATCGACGGCATCGGCGCGACCGAACTGCTGCACATATTCATCTCCGCCGCCGGCGACGACATCAGGCCCGGGGCCACCGGACGTCCGGTGCCCGGCTGCCGTGCCGCGATCCTCGATCTCGACGGCACCGAACTGGGCCCCGGGATTCCGGGGCGGCTCGGCGTCATCGGCCCGGTCGGCTGCCGCTACCTCGACGACAAGCGCCAGCAGGACTACGTCGTGGGCGGCTGGAACGTCACCGGCGACATATTCCACCGCGACGAGGACGGCTACTTCCACTACCACGCCCGCAGCGACAACATGATCGTCTCCTCTGGGTACAACATCGGAGGCCCCGAGGTGGAGGCGGCCATCGACACCCACCCCGACGTCGTCGAGTCGGCGGTCGTGGCACGCCCCGATCCCGAACGCGGCTCGGTCGTCTGCGCCTTCGTCGTCCTGCGGGAGGGCGTCACCGGGGACCCGGCGAAGGCCAGAGAGATCCAGGACCACGTCAAGCAGGTCCTGGCGCCCTACAAGTACCCCCGCGACGTCCGGTTCCACGACGTCCTGCCGCGCAACACCAGCGGAAAGCTCCAGCGGTTCGCGCTCCGCGAGATCATCGAAGCCGAGCAGGCCGCCGGGCAGTGAGAGGAACTCCCGTGAAGATCGCGATCATCGGCGGTGGCCCCGGCGGCCTCTACCTCGCGGCCCTGCTGAAGCAGCTGGACCCCGCCCACGAGATCACCGTGTGGGAGCGCAACGCCCCTGACGACACCTTCGGTTTCGGCGTGGTGTTCTCCGACGAGACGCTCGGCGGCATCGAGAACGCCGACACCGTCTTCTCGGCCGCCATGTCCCGCCGCTTCGCCCGCTGGACGGACATCGACATCCACTACCGGGGCGAGAGCCACACCGTCGGCGGCCAGGGTTTCGCCGCGATGGGCCGCAAGGAACTGCTGCGCCTGCTCCAGGAACGCTGCCGCGAGCTGGGCGTCACCCTGCGCTTCTCCACCCCGGCCCCCGAGGTCGCGGGACTGTGCGCCTCGCACGACCTCGTGGTCGGCGCGGACGGCGTCCACTCAGGCGTCCGCACCGCCCACGCGGACGCCTTCCGGCCGTCCCTGGACCGCCGCCACAGCAAGTACATGTGGCTGGGCACGGACCGGGTCTTCGAGGCCTTCCAGTTCTTCGTCAAGGAGACCGAGTGGGGTGTCGTGCAGGTCCACGGCTACCCCTACTCCGACGCCGGTTCGACGTTCATAGTGGAGATGCACGAGGACGTCTGGCGGCGGGCCGGCTTCGACGCCACCGAGGACGCCGTGTTCGCGCCGGGCCACTCCGACGAGCGCGCCGTGGCCCGGATCAGGGAGCTGTTCGCCGACGAACTCGGCGGGCACCAGGTGTTCGCCAACAACTCCAAGTGGCTGAACTTCACGACCGTCCGCAACGACCGCTGGCACCACGGCAACCTCGTCCTCATCGGCGACGCGGCCCACACGGCCCATTTCTCCATCGGCTCGGGCACCAAGCTGGCCATGGAGGACGCCCTCGCCCTGGCCGCCTGCCTGCACGAACACCCGGACACACAGGACGCGTTGAGCGCCTACGAGAGCGAGCGCCGCCCGGTGGTGGAGTCCACCCAGCGGGCCGCGCAGGCCTCGCTCGAGTGGTTCGAGAACATCGGCAGGTACACCGGCCAGGAACCCACCCAGTTCTGCTTCAACCTGCTCACCCGCTCACGCCGGATCACCTACGACAACCTGCGGATGCGGGACCAGGAGTTCGCCGACCGCGTCGACACGGCGTTCGCCGCGGCGCAGGGCCTGGAGGCCGGGGCGCCGGCGATGTTCCAGCCGTTGCGCATCGGGCGGCTGGAGCTGAAGAACCGGGTGGTCGTCTCCCCGATGGACATGTACTCCGCCGTCGACGGCGTGCCCGGCGACTTCCACCTGGTCCACCTCGGTTCCAAGGCGATGGGCGGCGCCGGACTGGTCATGACCGAGATGGTCTGCGTCTCACCCGAGGGCCGCATCACGCCGGGCTGCACCGGCCTGTGGAACGACGAACAGCAACGCTCCTGGCAGCGGATCGTCTCCTTCGTCCACGACCGCAGCACCGCCCGGATCGGCCTCCAGCTCGGCCACTCCGGGCGCAAGGGCTCGACCCGACTGATGTGGGAGGGCATGGACGAACCGCTCGCCGAGGGCAACTGGGAGGTCGTCGGCCCGTCCGCGCTGCCCTACGGCCCCGGCTCACCCGTCCCCCGTGAGCTGACCCGCTCCGAACTCGACGCCCTCACCGACGAGTTCGTCGACGCGGCCCGCCGGGGTGCCAAGGCCGGGTTCGACCTCCTCGAACTCCACTGCGCCCACGGCTACCTGCTCTCCTCCTTCCTGTCGCCGCTCGCCAACCGGCGCACCGACCGGTACGGCGGCTCGCCGGCGAACCGGCTGCGGTTCCCGCTGGAGGTCTTCGACGCAGTCCGGTCCGTCTGGCCCGCCGACCGGCCGATGACCGTGCGGATCTCCGCCACCGACTGGGCCCCCGACGGCACCACCGAGGACGACGCGGTGGAGATCGCCCGCGCCTTCATCGCGCACGGGGCGGCCGCCATCGACGTCTCCACCGGGCAGGTCACCAAGGAGGAGCGTCCCGCCTACGGCCGCTCCTATCAGACGCCGTTCGCCGACCGGATCCGCCACGAGGCGGCCGCCGGGACCGGTGCGGCGGTGATCGCGGTCGGTGCCATCGCCTCCTGGGACGACGTGAACTCGATCCTGCTGGCGGGCCGCGCCGACCTGTGCGCCGTGGGCCGCCCCCATCTGTACGACCCGCACTGGACCCTGCACGCGGCCGCCGACCAGGAGTACCGCGGTCCGGCCGCGGAATGGCCGCTCCCGTTCGGGGCCGGCCGCCGCAAGCCGCCCACCGCACGCACCGACGCCGTCCGCCCGCGCCTGTCCCTGCTGCGGGCCGACCCGGCGGGGGAGGGCGTCCACCTGCGGTGGAAGCCGCTGGGCGAAGGGGTGCCGGTGGTCGGGTGACGTCGGCGGGTGCGGGGGGATCGGCTTCCCGCCGTGGACCACGGGCGGCCCGCCGGCGGGCCGCCCGTGCGGCCGTCGAGGCCCCGTCGACAACCCCTCGACGATCATGGCGAAAGGCTCGGTTCTCACCCCGGAAAGAGCCCCGCAGGCGTGACGCCACCCATAGGAGCCAGGTCACATCCTATCGGCGATCGTAGACGGGCAACGCGCTGAACACGGGACAAGAGCTGTCAAAACGGTCATTCGGTTATTTTGTACGACGTTACGTAGTACGTCACACAATTGCGCCGCGCTCCGGAGGCCGCTAACCATTGCTCTCGTCGCCGGGAGACGGGCGATGGAGCCGAGCGGATCCCCGCCGGGTCCGCCCACTCCCGCCGGTTGTACGGGGCTCCGCCCCACGCCGCCGCACACAGCGGCCGGCGCCGACGCCGTCCCCACCGGAGATTCGCTTACATGACCATGACCACCCGCACCCGTATCGCTCGCCTCCGCACCATCGGCCTCGCCGGTCTCGCCACCACCGGTGCCGCGGCGGCAGCCCTCACCCTCGTCCCGACGACCGCCCAGGCCGCCGAGATGACGCAGGCGCACAGCACCGCGGTCACGGCCTCAACCCACGACACCCAGAAGTCGGGCTACACCAACAACCTCGACGGCTGGATCAAGCAGTCCCTGCAGATCATGAAGTCCAAGGGCATCCCGGGCAGCTACGACGGCCTCAAGCGCAACATCATGCGCGAGTCCGGCGGCAACCCCGGCGCGCAGAACAACTGGGACGTCAACGCGCAGAAGGGCACCCCTTCCAAGGGCCTGCTCCAGGTGATCGACCCCACCTTCAACGCGTACCACGTCAAGGGCACCGCGAACAGCGTCACCGACCCGGTGGCCAACATCACCGCGGCCGCCAACTACGCCGCCCACCGCTACGGCTCGATCGACAACGTCAACTCCGCGTACTGAGCACCACGGTGACTCATCGGGCCGGTTCCGGCCCGGCGTGCCGCGGCTGAGAGGCGCGGGGCCGGGCATCGGCGAACTCCTCGCCGCCCGGCCCGCCCGATACCGGCACACGACGACCGGGCGCACCCGTCGACCGGTCCGCCCCGTTGTCCGCAGCGAACCCGGCGGGCAACCCGCCCGCCGCCGGGGCCCGTTCCGGCCGCGCACCGGTCGCGCCGCCCGGCCACCGGGAAATGGGGGAGCGCGAGCGGTGGCGCACTGCCATACTCCACCGATGATCGACATCCCCGCCGCCGCGCTCGACTCGCTGTCCGGGCTCGCGTTCGGAGACGCCTTCGGCGACCGCTGGTTCGCCGTCCTGCGTCACGAGGGCCCGTCCGTCCTGGAGGCCAGGACCCTGCCCGCCGAAGCGCTGTGGCGCTGGAGCGACGACACCGCCCAGGCGGTCGTCCTCGTCCGGGAACTCGTCCGCGGCGACGGCACCGTCGACCAGGACCGCCTCGCCCTGAGCCTCGCCGCGGCCTACGCCGAGGACACGCACCGCGGCTACGGCGCCTCCATGCACGACGTGCTCCGCCGGATCGGCGCGGGCGAGCCCTGGCAGGACGTGGTCGCCGGACAGTTCGGCGGCCAGGGTTCCTGGGGCAACGGCGCGGCCATGCGTGCCGCCCCGCTCGGAGCCTGGCACGCCGCCGACCTCGACGCCGCCGCCGAGCAGGCCGCCCGTCAGAGCACGGTCTCGCACCACCACCCGGAGGCCGTCACCGCCGCCGTGGCCGTCGCCCTCGCCGCCGCGCTGGCCGCCCGAGGCCGCGGCGGACCCGCCCCGGCCGCCCCCGACCTCCTCCGGGCGGTCGCCGAACGGCTTCCCGACAGCGACGTCAGGTCCGGGCTTCGGATCGCGGCCCGCATGCCCGCGCACACCTCGGTCCGGCACGCCGCGGAGGTCCTCGGCTCCGGCTACCGGATGTCGGGACCCGACACCGTCCCCTACGCCCTGTGGTGCGCCGCCCGCCACCTCGACGACCTGCACGAGGGCCTGTGGACGACGGTCGCCGGGCGCGGCGACATCGACACCACCTGCGCCATCGCGGGCGGAGTGATCGCCGCCCGCACCGGGGTCGCCGCCCTCCCGCCTGCCTGGCACGCGGCCCGTGAACCACTGCCCCCGGTCATGACCGACTAGGACCGCGCGCGGTCAGGGCTCCCGGTGCTCGTGCGCCGCCGTCTCCAGGGCCGCGGCCTCCGCCTCGGCGACGCGGGTCTCCGCCTCTACGTCGATCGAGCGGGTCAGCCACCAGTACAGCAGCGCCGA
The DNA here is from genome assembly GCF_044767465.1 of Streptomyces sp. NPDC101237. Taxonomy (NCBI): domain Bacteria; kingdom Bacillati; phylum Actinomycetota; class Actinomycetes; order Kitasatosporales; family Streptomycetaceae; genus Streptomyces; species Streptomyces sp. NPDC101237. The sequence goes on from NZ_JBIWNY010000032.1 coordinate 71,652, forward strand.
CACCGGCAGTCCGACGAACAAGGAGATGTCGGCGCCGTCGAGAGCCTTGGCGGCGGGCCCGACGAACAGCGTCCCGACGGAGAAGAACGGGATCATCACCGCGAACCCGACCAGGTAGGAGATGATCCCCTGCCACCCCCAACGGCCGTAGATGCCGTCCGGTTTGAAGATCTCGGCGATCGCGTAGTGGCCGCGGCGCACCACGTAGTAGTCCATCAGGTTGACCGAGGTCCACGGGATGAACAGGTAGAGCACGAGCAGCAGGAAGTCGTTGAAGTTCGTCAGGAAGTCCGAGGTGGCCGCGAGCGCGCCGACCAGGGAGAGCGCCGCGGTCACGCCGATGGTGAGCAGCCGCACGCCGAGCGTCGGCCGCACCCGCTTGAACGAGTCGATGGCGCTGATCAGCGTCAGCGAACCGCCGTACATGTTCAGCGCGGTGACGGAGATCAGGCCGAGCGCGGCGAAGAGCAGCACGATCGCGCCGAACCCGTCGAAGACCTTGTCGCCCGCGGCGTTGATCGAGGGGATCGTGTCGAAGCTGTCGCCCGCCCAGGCGGCCAGCAGCGTCCCGAGCACCATCAGCCAGATGCCGCCGAGGGCCGAGCCGAAGTAGGTCCAGTAGAACGTCTTGCGGACGGTGACGTCCGGCGGCAGGTAGCGCGAGTAGTCCGAGACGTAGATGGCCCAGCTGATCTGGTAGCCGGCGACCACGCCGAACTGCGCGAGGAACGGCGTCCACTTGAAGCCGCCGAGGTCGAAGGAGCCCGCCGGATAGTGCAGGGTGACCAGGACACCGACGGTGAAGATCCCGAAGATGACGAGGAACGTGTAGGTCAGGAACCGCTCCGCCTTGTGGATGATGTCGTAGCCCACCAGGGCGATGACGAAGGCGACGACGGTCACCACGATCACCCACAGCTTCACGCCGCCGTGCAGCGTCGAGTTCAGCGCCTCACCGGCCAGGCTGGTGTTGAACACGTTGAACCCCGCGTACTGCACGTACGCGAACAGCCACACCAGCAGCGCCCCGACGTAACCGAACTGCGGCCGCGACTGGATCATCTGCGGCAGCCCCAGCTGCGGCCCCTGCGCCGAGTGGAAGGCCATGAAGAAGGTACCGATGACGGTGCCCGCCACGATCGCCAGCAGCGACCAGATCAGGTTGCCGCCCTCCGTGATGCTGATCAGCCCCACGGCCAGGGTGGCGATCTGCGCGTTCGACATGAACCACAGCGGACCCAGGTGCCACAGCTTGCCGTGCCGCTCGTCCAGCGGCACGTAGTCGATGGACCGGACCTCCAGACCGCTCACCCGCGGTTCCGCCGATGTGCTCATGGCACCTCCCAAAGGCCCGTCCGTCACTCCGATCACATTCTTCCCCCGAAAGAGCCCGGATGAGGCCTGCGGATTCCATGATCCGCACCCCGCTTCCCGCCTCGCCCGCGGACCTGTTGCTCTGCTCACAATGTGCCCGGAAACGCCCGATTCGTGGCGGCCGTCACGTCGCCGACCGGGCATTTTGTCTATGTTCGCAGTTCTGTGTCCCTCCGACCTGAACTGCCGAGGCCCCGCATGCTCAACCGCACCCTCGCCGTCGTGGCCACGGCGGTGACCCTGGTGGCCGGCGCCACGCCGGCGGCCCTGGCGGCCACCTCCGGCTCCGGCCCCGCGACCTTCCGTACGGCCGTGCGCGCACCCGCCGAGGCGCGCGTGTCCGCCGCCGTCCTGGACCTCGACGCCGGGGGCCGCACTCCCGCCGTCTACGGCGACGACACCCCGTACGACACGGCGAGCATCGTCAAGGTCGACATCCTCGCCTCGCTGCTGCTCCACGCGCGTGACCACAAGCGCTCGCTGACCGCACGGGAGAGCGCCCTGGCCCAGGTGATGATCCGCCACAGCGACAACGACGCGGCCAACGCCCTGTGGCACTCGATCGGCGGCGCGCCCGGCCTGGCCTCGGCGAACAAGCGGCTGGGCCTGACCTCGACCACGCCCGGCACCGCCGGCCGCTGGGGCCTGACCCGGACGACGGCGGGCGATCAGATACGACTGCTCGGCACGGTCTTCGGACCCGGCCCGACCCCGCTCGACACCGCCTCCCGGAACCGGATCGCGAGCCTGATGACCGAGATCGCCGCCGACCAGTCCTGGGGCGTCTCCGCCGCCGCCGACGCCGGATGGGCGCTGAAGAACGGCTGGCTCGAACGCACCACCACGGGCCGGTGGGACATCAACAGCGTCGGACGCGTCACCTCGGGCGGCCATCACTACCTCGTCGCCGTCCTCTCCAACGGCAACGCGTCCATGCCGGACGGCGTGAAGCTCGTCGAACGAGCCGCCCGCACGGCCGTCACCACGACGGCGGCGCACTGACCCCCTTGGCCCAGCGCACCCCGCCTGCCGCCCGGATTGCCCCTAACGTGCACTAGAGGTGCCCTCACGCGCACCCGAGGTGACGGAGGCAGGGAACGGGAGGCGCGGTGACGGGTGCGGGCGGGCGGAGCCGGGCACCCGGGGCCCGGAACGCGGTACGGGGCACCACCCGGCCGGCCCGCGCCCCGCGACGCCCCGATCGGGCCCGCGACCCGCGCGCCACCGCGTCCGCCGGCCCGGTCGTCGTCCCCGCCCTGCGGATCGCCGCCGCCTACGCCTGGCGGCTCATCGTGCTCGGCATCGTCGTCTACGGCGTCTTCATCGTCCTGGGCCGCTTCCAGCTGATCGCCGTCGCCCTCTTCCTCGGCCTGGTCATCACCTCGGTGCTGCGTCCGGTCACCGACGTGCTCGGCCGCCTGCTGCCCAGACCCCTGGCCGTCGCCGTCAGCCTGGTCGGCAGCATCTGTGTCCTCTTCGGGCTGCTGGCCCTCGTCGGCAACGCGGTCGCCCAGGAATCGGCGACGCTGGCCGACGAGTTCCGCGGCGGCATCCACCGCATCGAGGTCTGGCTCCAGCATCCGCCCTTCCGGCTCGGCCCGGGTGCCCTGTCGCACCTCCAGCAGCAGGTCGTGGACTACATCCAGGCCCACCGCTCCAACCTGGCCAGCCGGGCGCTCAGCGGCTTCGGCACCCTCGTCGAACTGGTCACCGGGGGAGCGCTCGCGCTGTTCGCCTCCGTCTTCTTCATCAACTCCGGCGAACGGCTGTGGGCCTGGACCAGCCGTGAGCTGCTGCCCGCCGGTGCCCGCGGCGCGTGGGAGCGGGCGGGGCACGCCGCCTGGCGGACGTTCGCCGGATACACCCGCGGCATCATCATCGTGGCCGCCACCAACGCCGTACTCGTCGGCATCGCGCTCGTGGTGCTGCGGGTGCCGCTCGCGCTGCCGCTGACCCTGCTGGAGTTCTTCGCCGCGTTCGTCCCGCTGGTCGGCTCGCCGGTCGCCCTGGGCGTGGCCACCGTGGTCGCGCTGGCCGGGCGCGGTCCGCTCACCGCGGTCGGAGTCCTCGTGCTGATCGTCGTCATCGGCCAGCTGGAGGGGCACGTGCTGCACCCCCTGGTGATGAGCTGGGCGGTGCGCCTGCACCCTCTCGTGGTCGCCGTCTCCGTCATCGCGGGCAGCATCGTCGCCGGGGTGATCGGCGCCGTCGTGGCCGTGCCGTTCGTGTCGGTCGTCTGGGCGGTGGCGCGAGCCCTGCGACCCGCACCATCCTGACCCGGCCCGGCGGAATACCGCCGGCACCCGCCGCTGTTCCGTCTCGAGGACCCCCCACCGCTCGACGGCACCGGTTCGCGCCCGGTGTCGAGGCGTGAGCGCGCGGTCCGGCCACGAAGAAGGCCTCCCGGATGGGATCCGCGATCCCCGGTGTCCGAAAATCGGAGTCCACGTTTCGGCAAGGAGCACGATGACCACCCTCGACACGGCCGCGGCGGCGGTGCGCACCGCACTGCTGGAGGACTTCTCCCTGGAGATGACCGGCAAGGACGTCACCAAGCTGGAGGAGGCCCGCGACACCATCCCGCGGGGCACCCGCATCAACGTCACCTTCCTCGGCACCGAGGACCCGCGGACGCGGCTGGAGGCGGCCCGCGCGGTCAAGCGGCTCGGATTCGTGCCCGTGCCGCACCTCGCCGCCCGCCGGCTCGGCTCCCGTGCCGACTTCGAGGCGTTCCTCACCGGCCTGCGCGCCGACGGAAGCTGCGACCACGTCTTCGCCGTCGGCGGGGACCCGGCCGGCCCCGAGGGCCCGTACGAGGACTCCCTCTCCCTGATCGAGTCCGGCCTGCTCGGAGAGCACGGCGTACGGCACGTCGGCGTCTGCGGCTACCCGGAAGGTCATCCCGTCATACCCGACGACGTCCTGTGGGCGGCGCTCCGCGACAAGAGCGCCGCACTCGCCGCGCGCGGTCTGGACGGCGCGATCATCACCCAGTTCGGCTTCGACGCGGATCCCGTGCTGGCCTGGATCGAACGGGTCCGCGACGCGGGCATCGCGCTCCCGGTCCGCGTCGGCGTCCCCGGCCCGGCCGGTGTGCGCCGTCTGCTGGGCTACGCGGCCAGGTTCGGCGTCGGCACCAGCGCCGCCATCGCCAGGAAGTACGGCCTCTCCCTGACCAACCTGATGGGCACCGCGGGACCTGACCGGTTCCTGCACGCCCTGGCCGAGGGCTACGACCCGGTGCGCCACGGCGACGTGAAGATCCACTCCTATACGTTCGGCGGACTGCGGGCCACCTCCGAATGGATCGCCCGGTTCCGGGCGGACCACCACCGGTGAGCCCCGCCCGCCCGGCACGGAGCGGCTACCGTGCGGCGTCCGGGCGGCCGTCGTACAGCGAGAAAGCGCTGTCCGCCAGGGCCGGGCAGGAGCGGCCCGGCAGGTCGGTCGCCCCGATGCGGATCTGCAGGGAGGCCGTCATCGCCGAAGCGGCCGCCGGCCCCGCGGGGCCGGCCGGTGAACCGTCGGTGGCGTTCACCGGCCGGCGGACGCGGTCAGCGCTCGGTGTAGATGAAGCCGACCTTGTCGAGTTCGTCACCGGCGCGGCCGTGGAAGCCGGCGATCTGCCATCCCGGCGGCGCGGTACGGGTCACGCAGTCCGAGGTCGTCGTACCACCGGCTAGGGTGCGGCCGAGGCTGGTGGTGAACCTGGCGTAGAAGACGCGGGTGGTGTTGTTGTACTTGCCCTGGCACAGGTACGCCGTGGTCACGTACTCGCCGCTGCCCAGCGTGAGCGAGGACGCCGTGCCGCCTGTGCCGCCGTGGGTGAGCGTGGTGCCGCCGGCCAGCGTGATGCCGACCTGGTCGACGCGTGAGCCCGCGCGCAGCGTGACGGCGGTGGCGCGGGCCGCGGCCGGGACGCTCGGAAGATCCTGGAAGTAGTCGCCGTGCGGGCCGCCGAACTGGTCGCTGAGCCGGAAGTCCGGGTTCTGCGACCACGAGAAGCCGACCGTCACCGGGTCGTGGTCGGAGAGCATCAGCCCGTCGGAGGTGAGGAATCCGGCGTGCTCGTTGCGGTACGAGGTCGCGTTCAGCGTGACCAGCCTGCTGCCGCGGTACAGGACCTTGTCGACCACCTCGCAGGTGTCGGGCACCGTCGGCCCGGTCTGGTCGCAGACCAGCGGATCGCTCCCCTTGGCCGGTGCGCTGCCGCCGCGGACCAGCCGGACCCACGCGTCGGTCAGCCCGTTGGCGGAGGCGAACTCCGCGATGGTGTCGGCGGCGCGGGTGTAACGGGTGTTGGTGTCACCCATGACGACGACGGCGTTCCCGGCCGAGTGGGCCGAGATGAACGACGTCAGCTGGCCGAGGTTGTCGGCCCGGGACGCCTCGTCGCCGTCGTTCGTGCCCGCGTTGGTGTGCACGTTGTAGAAGTCGACGTAGACGCCTTCGGCGAGCCGTTCGCGCATGAAGGTGAACCCCTTGGGGGTCAGGCAGTCACCCGAGTCGAGCTGGCAGGAGTTCCAGCGGACGCGCTCGAAGTCGTCGCCGTCCCAGGCCAGGCGGGAGACGGTGTTGAGTCCGCTGCCGATCCCCGCGCCGCCGCTGGTCGCGGTGCGGTACGGGTGGCTGTCCGTGGAGTACAGGTACGCGTGGTAGTTGAAGTCCTCCTGGACGTTGACGATGTCGTACGGGGCGAGACGTCTGCCGATCTCCGCGGTGCTGGTGTCGCGCGGTGTGGACGCGCTCGACAACAGCTCCGGAAGGCCCGCGACGTTGTACGTGAGCACGCTGAACGTGCCCGAGCCGTCCGCCGCGGCCGGAGTGGCCGTCGCCGTGAGCCCGCCGAGGACGGCGACCGCGGCCGCCAGGCAGGCAACGAGTCTGCGCATGAGGGTGTCTCCTACGGGGAGGGTGCGCCAAGAGAGCGTGGACATGCCAAATGCCACGCCAGAACGTAGCGGTAAACGCTTTCTCCGGGCCAGTGCCTCGACCGGCCGATCGAGGAATTCCGCAGGGCGGGCGGACGAGCGTTCCGGCGATCCAAGCCCGGCCGCTGACTGTTACTCACTTTCGGGTGAGCGGGGCCGGTTCGGAGGCGGTGCGCCGTGCGGAAGCGGTCGCTCGGGGCCGCTGTTCGCACGGGTTCCGAGCCCCTGAACGGAATAAATAGGCTTATTCAGGTGGTAAATGGACGGTACAGCCGAGAGTCATGGCAAAGCGAAGGATCGGTAACGGGCACGGTGTGTGCTCCGCGTGTCCCGCGGGCCCGTTGCAAGGTGTGGCTGCGCGGCCGCCCGGCCGTCGCCTCGCACCACACACCCGCTCGCGGGCCACGGTTACGTGCCGCACGCGCAGGGGGTGTGCCCGACCCCGTAAAGGGGGACCTCGTGTCCGTTTCCGTCCTCGCGACCGCCCGTCGTGCCGGTTCCGTCGCCGCCGTCGCCGCCGCTCTGGTGGGCGCCGTCACCCTGCCCGCCGCGGCCGCCGCGTCGCACCCCGTCAACCCGTCCCGCGACGCGGTCGTCATCAGCGGTGTCCAGCACGACCTGCAGGGACGCGCGGTCTTCTCCGGCCGTGCCCTCAACCGCGAGTGGGTGGACGTCACCAACACCGCCCGCCGGGACGTGAACCTGAGCGGGTGGACCCTGTCGGACGCCGACGGCAACAGGTACACCTTCCGCCACTTCCGGCTGGCCGGCCACGGCACCGTGCGGGTCCACACCGGAATCGGCCGGGACACGGCGAAGGACGTCTACCAGGACCGCCGCCGGTCCGTGCTGAACCACGCCGCCGACACGGTCACCCTGCGCAACGACCACGGTCGCTTCGTGGACTCCGCGTCCTGGGGTCTGCACCACCGTGACGGCGGCCACCGTCACATGGGCGGCGACCGGCACGTCGGAGGGGACCGTCACGTAGGCGGCGACCGTCACATGGGCGGTGACCGTCACATGGGTGGCGACCGGCAGGCCGGCGACCACCGGCGCTGACGGCACGACAGTTCGACGGCCGCTGCGGGGTCCCGGGCCGGGACCCCCCCGCGGGCGGCGCGCGCCGCCGCAGCCGCCCACGGGCCCGCGCCCCGGGGCGGTGGAGCCCGTCTCGCCGCCCGGCCGGGCGAC